>CALIOE010000063.1 GCA_938044775.1 uncultured Rhizobiaceae group bacterium | reverse complement strand
GGGCATGCCAAATGCGCCTCATGACCGAACCGGGCAAAAGCGCTGTTGTTATCGTCGCCGCGGGTCGCGGAGAGCGCGCCGGAATGGACCAGGGTCCAAAACAATACCGGCGCATTGGTCACAACAGTGTTCTGGAACTCTGTGTCACCGCTTTCATCGCTCATCCCCGGATCGATCTGGTTGTCGTGGTGATCCACGATGACGATCGGCTGCTGTATGAAACCGCAGCCCCCACCCATGCAAAGCTTTTGCCGGCGGTCACGGGCGGCGCCACTCGCCAGAAGTCGGTTCTCGCCGGCCTTGAAGCGCTTTGCAAACATGAAGTTACCCGGGTTCTCATACACGACGCGGCACGGCCATTTGTAGACTCTTCTCTGATCACCCGCGTGCTGACTGGCCTTACGACGTCTCCTGCAACACTGCCTGCAATGCCCGTCACAGACACACTGAAACGCAGCGACGGTGGCAAAGTAAAGGAGACAGTACCCCGGGAAGGATTGTTCGCGGCACAGACGCCGCAGGGTTTTGCGTTTGATCAGATTTTAACAGTCCATCGTGCCGCCCGCGATCAGGGCCTGACTCACTTTACCGACGATACTGCACTTGCCGAGTGGTCCGGCATGTCCGTTGCCATCGTGGAAGGACAGGCCGACAACGCTAAAATTACGACCCAGGCAGATATCGAACAGGCGCAAATAAAGATGATGAAACAGGTTCCCGACGTTCGGACCGGTCATGGTTATGACACCCACCAACTGGTTTCAGGAAACGCCATCTGGCTGTGTGGCGTCGAGATCGACCATGATCGCAAACTCAAAGGGCATTCAGATGCCGATGTGGGCCTGCACGCGCTCACAGACGCGCTGCTGGGCGCAATCGCAGAAGGCGACATTGGACAACACTTTCCGCCTTCCGATGAACGTTGGAAGGATGCCAGATCGGACCAGTTTCTCAAACATGCAGTTGGGCTTGTGCGGGATAAGGGTGGAACCATCACGCATATGGATGTCACGCTGCTTTGTGAATCGCCCAAAATTGGCCCGCATCGGGAAGCCATGCGCAAGACAATGGCAGCAATAACAGGTGTCGATGTGAACCGCGTGTCGGTTAAGGCAACGACAAATGAAAAACTTGGCTTCATCGGCCGCGAGGAAGGTCTTGCCGCCCTGGCGACGGCGACAATCATCATGAGCGCGCCATGACCATCACAATACTTGCAAAGAGCGTCATTGAGAGCGGCCTGGCGAAAAGCGGGATAATTGCCACGGCGGAATCCTGCACAGGCGGACTCGTCGCAGCGGCTTTGACAGATATTGCCGGTTCGTCAGCCGTCTTCGACCGGGGATTCGTCACATACTCGAATGAGGCGAAAGCCGAAATGCTGGGCGTTCCCGAAGGCCTGATCGCCGAACACGGAGCCGTCTCAGCGCCGGTTGCTGCTGCTATGGCAACCGGAGCGCTGAACAACTCGAAGGCCAATCTGGCTGTGTCAGTTACAGGCATTGCCGGCCCCACGGGCGGAAGTGCGGAAAAACCAGTCGGGCTGGTCTATATTGCGGTGCAGCGTGAGGGCGCAGCCGCTCACGTAAGTAAATGTCTGTTTGCAGAAGAAGGGCATACCGGCCGGAGCGCCATTCGCCAGGCGACTGTTATCCGAGCCCTGGAAATGCTGCTGCAGCAATTGCGTCCGGCACAGGCCGACTAAACCGCTTCTGCTCTGCCGTAAAGCGCATCGGCACGTTCTTCAAATGCCTGCGTGAAATGCGCAAAAGCGCGGTCGAACATCGAGCCCATAAGCATTGCCAGCATCCGGTTCTTAAATTCGTAGTCGAGGGAGAAGTGCACGGTGCAAGTGTGTTCTTCAACGGGCTCAAAATGCCATTTGTTTTCAAGATACTTAAACGGACCATCGATATAACTGACGACAATTTCGCTCGTGGCACGGTTGAGCACCACCTGACATGTGAAACTTTCACGAACAGCCTTGTATCCCGCGGTCATGTCCGCAACGACAATTTCCCGGTCGCCCTTTTGACGTGTCGAACGAATTTTTAGGGCCTGGCAAAGGGGAACGAATTCCGGGTATTTTTCAATATCGGAAACCAGATCAAACATGTCGCTAGCGGGGTGCCCGACCAAATGAGCTTTTTTGAAATGCGGCATCGTGTCAATTCAGGCCGTGGAGAGTTGCAGATCTCGCGCCGCACGCAAGCGAGAGAAATCCTCATCAGCGTGGTAGGACGATCGGGTTAGTGGGCTGGATGACACCAACAAGAACCCTTTCGCATAAGCAGCGGTTTCGTAGGATTTAAATTCGTCAGGCGTTATGAACCGATCAATCTTGTGGTGCTTCTTTGTGGGCTGCAGGTACTGACCGATCGTCAAAAAATCCACATTTGCTACCCGCAGGTCGTCCATTAGCTGCAGAACTTCATTGCGCGTTTCACCGAAACCCACCATCAGGCCTGACTTAGTGAACATAGCCGGGTCGAGTTCTTTTACACGCTCCAACAGCCGCAAGGAGTGGAAATATCGGGCGCCCGGTCGGACCGTCAGATAGCGGCCTGGCACTGTCTCGATGTTGTGGTTGAACACGTCCGGCCGGGCTTCTACGACAACCTCAAGCGCGCCGTCCTTACGCAGAAAATCCGGTGTCAGGACCTCGATCGTCGTACCGGGCGACTGCTCGCGTATGGCCCATATCGTATCCGAAATATGGCGCGCTCCGCCATCATCCAGATCATCACGATCCACCGAGGTTATGACGACGTGGCGCAGCCCAAGCTTAGCGACAGCATTGGCGACATTTTGCGGCTCATCCACATCCAGCTTGTGCGGCTTGCCGGTTGAAACATTGCAGAAGGCGCAGGCACGGGTACAAATCTCTCCCATGATCATCATGGTGGCGTGCTTTTTGGACCAACACTCACCGATATTGGGACAACCTGCTTCCTCGCAAACTGTGACAAGATTGTTCTCGCGAACGATGTTCTTTGTTTCTGTGAACACCGGAGACGACGACGCCCGCACCCTTATCCAGTCGGGCTTTTTCAGAACCGGTTGGTCGGGGCGGTGCTCTTTCTCGGGGTGGCGTGCGCGGACCTTTTCTCCGGATACCGTATCGAGAAGTGTCACCAAGGTCTTTCCTCTCAGTTCAGATCAGGCAGAGCGAGCTTTGAAAGCCCGGTAAGCAAATATCAAAAGGCATGCACCGGCGACGGCGACAATTCCTTGAGTGAGTATTCCGCCGGAGGCGTAGATACCCAGAATGCTGAGGATGAAATTCAGGACCACGGCGCCCAGAATGCCAATTCCGATATTTGCCAGCAGCCCCATCTCCGCCTTCATAATCTTCTCAGCGGCAAAGCCTGCCAGGCCACCAATGATGATTGTCATAATCCAGCCAACACCTGTCATGGAATCAATCTCCTATTCGTCGAAACGCAGTACGCGAGGCTGAAACGGGGTAATCGATTTTTCACTCTCGCGCAAACCCGTTCAGGCGGGCTCTCGCGGCGACATGTCAGCGGGTGGGACGGCCGGTACAAGCGTCACGCTCTCGCCGCAGCCACAAGCCGACGTTTGATTGGGATTGTTGAAGACAAAGCCGGTCCGCAGCTTGGTTACTTCATAGTCCATTTCAGTGCCCAGCAAAAAAAGCACTGCCTGCGGCGCGATAAACACTGCGCCGCCGTCGACCTCCACCTTGTCATCTTTGGGGTCCGGCTCCGATACCAAATCGACGGTGTATTCCATGCCCGCACATCCGCCGTTCTTCACGCCAATGCGGATACCGGCGGACTCTTCGTGGCTGGTCATGATTTCGCGAACGCGCTCGGTCGCTGCGTCGGTCAAAGAAATGATCTGAAAACCCATGAAACCAGAATCTCCGGGAAGTGACTGCTTGCCCGATATGTGGGCCTTTTGAGCGGGCAAATCAATGCCCGCGCCAAGGACCGGCTTCACATATGCATTGTAGGAAGGGCGGAGCAAACAACGATTGCCTCGTTACTCCTCTGCCCCCCGCGTGGGCTCAGGTGCGGGCGCCGTTGCCGGTGCAGGTGTTGGCGCAACCGACCTCCCCGTCTCGCCTGCGGGTGCAGCTGGCGACAAGCTATCGCCCTGACAGCCCGGCTGCCATTCTGCTGTAGAGTTGCATCGTCCATGGGTTGAAATTGCGGTGCATCCCGCGAGCAGCACGGCCAGACTGACGACGGACACGAATTCGATGGGGCGTTTCATGATAAATACTCCTTGGCGCCCCTGCCGGAGAATTATCGAGTTTCAACTCTGCTTTCTGTGACAATCGCCACAGGAATAGCGAATATTTTCCTCAGACGTACCAGCCGAGGGCAATTTGCGCTTCTTCCGAAAGCCGTTCGGGGGTCCACGGTGGATCGAACACCATATTGACCGTCACGCCGGAAACACCTTCGACAGAAGCCACGGCGTTTTCTACCCAGATCGGCATTTCCCCAGCCACAGGGCACCCAGGCGCAGTCAAAGTCATGTCAATATCGACCATTTTGTTGTCATCCATATCAATTCTGTAGATCAGGCCAATTTCGTAGATATCGGATGGAATTTCTGGATCGTAGACGGTTTTGAGCGCGGCCACGATGTCGGTTGTGTAGCGGTCCAACTCCTCTTTCGACATCGCGCTCTGGGATGTGTTTTCGCCAATCGCCGGTGCGTTGGGTCCGGTCTCCATTTCGGCGGCGGTCGGTTCTGTATCTGTCATGTCGATTTCCTAAGCGAAAAACTTTCGCGCTTTTTCCAGAGATTCCACCAGAGCATCCACCTCAGAACGGGTGTTGTACAGGCCGAAGCTTGCCCTGCATGTGGAGGTTACGTCAAAACGCTTCAAGAGTGGCTGAGCGCAGTGGGTGCCCGCGCGCACCGCGACACCGGAACGATCAATCACCATTGAAACGTCGTGGGCGTGGATACCTTCCAGTTCAAAAGCAAAGATCGCTCCTTTATCTGGCGTATTACCAATCATTCTCAATGTGTTGATTTTACTCAATCTATCCCTTGTGTAGTCACGCAAGTCAGCTTCATGTGCTGCAATATTCTCGCGGCCGATATTCTCCATGTAATCGAGAGCAGCACCAAGACCAATGGCCTGAACGATTGGCGGCGTACCCGCCTCAAACCTGTGTGGTGGATCGCTATAGGTTACGTCGTCCAAGGTGACGTCGAGAATCATCTCGCCCCCACCTTGAAACGGTATCATTTCATCCAGCGCCTCTGCTTTGCCGTATAGGACACCGATACCGGAAGGACCGTAGAGTTTATGGCCCGTCATGCAGTAGTAGTCGCAGTTCATGTCGTGAACATCGACGGGCATGTGCACTGCCCCTTGTGAGCCGTCGACCAGCACTTTGATGCCCCTTGCGTGGGCCATTGTGCAGATGTCTTTTACCGGCACGATCGTTCCCATCACGTTTGACATATGGGTGATGGCAATCAGCTTTGTCCTGTCACTGCAGACTGCCTCAACGGCTTCCAGCGTGATCGCGCCCTCGTCATCGCAATCGACCCATTTCAGCACGGCTCCCATGCGCTCGCGCAAAAAATGCCATGGCACAATGTTGGAATGGTGTTCCGCAACAGACAGTACAATCTCGTCACCGGGCTGAAAGCGCGGCATCGCATAACCATAAGCCACCAGGTTTATTGCTTCCGTGGTACCTTTGGTAAAGACGATGTTTTCATCACTGGGGGCGTTCAGAAACCGGCGAACCTTGCCACGGGCCGCCTCGTAAGCATCAGTGGCGGCGTTGGAAAGAAAATGCAGTCCCCGATGGACATTGGCATATTCGTGCTCATAGGCATGGCTGACGGCATCGATCACCTGCCGAGGTTTCTGCGCAGAGGCGCCGTTGTCCAAATAAACAAGGGGCTTGCCGTGCACTTCCCGATGCAAAATTGGGAAGTCGGCACGGATGGCGTCGATATCGTAGGTGTTACTCTTCACGGTATGGAGCCTCTCTGGGCAGCTCTGGGAAATTGGCGATGTCTCCCAATCCTCCGGACTGGGACAGGTACAGAAATGTGACGGGCACCAGGACTGCAACAATCCAGATCAACGTCGATAAAAAACTGAATACAAATGCGCGAACTTTCCCAATGTCCAATGTATCGGAAAAATAGAACGACATAATCGCGAGACTGACCAAGAGATATGGCACGATCAGGAACATCTGGGACTGCGAATATGGCGTATCTTCACCCATCCAGCCCAGTATGCCTGATGCCGTCAGCAGCCACACAGTCACAACATATAGGGGAGTCAGAAACACAGTAACGCCAATCGACAGCGCCGATGCGGCACAAATTGAACGATCAGAAAATCCACTCCCTTGGCGTAGGATGTACGGCCAAATAATTCTCAGCAGCGGATACATGACCACAACAGACACCACGGAAGTTGCGTTCCAAAAGATGCTCTCGTCGAATTCCTCTTGCGCAAGCAAACCCAGTGACGTCGCTGCAAAGTCACTCATGAGTTCGCTTGCAGCACCAGAAATGGCAGCCAAGAGGACCAATATCCACGCTTTGCCATAGAGGCCTGCATCCCCGGAAAACTGATGAGCAACGGTCCGAAAACCCGCAACCGAACTCCAAAGATAGTGCGTTACGGACTTTGATCGCGGGTTTGAACCGTCCCCAAAAACCAGGTCCACGTCGTGACTGATATGTTCTGCAGCACCATCACTCATAGGAGATGAACTCCATCAGCGAGCCGTCCGGATCTCTGAAATAGACGCTGGTTCCATCGCCCTGCCCGCCAAACCGTTTGCACGGGCCCTCTTCCGTGGTGATGCCATGGGCGTTGAGATGCGCCACGGCGTCCGCAATGGGTCCATTCCAGCAAAAACACAGATCGCTGTTACCAGGCTCAACCGGTACCCGCGCTTTCGGCTCGGCAAATTTGTTCGGCCCGTGACAATTGAGTTGTTTGTCCGCCCAGCGAAAGACGTAGCCATCCTTCACAGCGATGGCTTCGCCACCCATTACATTGGTGTAGAAATCGAGTGCAACTTCCCAGTCGCCAACGTGAATAACGCAGTGATCGAGCGCGACGGGAAGATCAGACATGCTTCTCCATCCAGGCCTCAATCCGGTCTTCCAGCGCCTCGACCAGAACCTCGTCCTCAAGCTCCTCGACAATCTCGGCCACGAAACCTTTAATCAACAGCCGCCTGGCACGGGTTTCCGAGATGCCCCGGGCCATGAGATAGAACATATAGCTTTCTTCAAGATCCGTAACGGTGGCCCCGTGGGCGCACTGGACGTCGTCGGCAAATATCTCAAGCTCCGGCTTGGCCGAGAAATCACAGTCGTCCGAGAGGAGCAACGTGTTGCAGGCCATACGGGCATCTGTCAGCTGTGCAGCCTGACGCACGTTAATCTGTCCCTGAAAGACCCCTTTGCCTCGCCCGGTGGCTACGTTGCGAAACGTTTCGGTCGCGTTGGTGCCTGCGACGTGATGGGTAATCTGCGACGTTACATCAATATGTGCATCGCCACCGATCAGGTTGACGCCGGAAATATTGAGGCTGCAGCCTTCGCCCCAAACATCGAAATTGATTTCCTGGCGCACGAGCCTGCCGCCCACGTTGAGAATGAACAAATTCAACTTGGTCTCTTTACCGAGCCTAACGTTCAGGCGAGCCAGTCGTTGAGCAGCGTCGCCATCTTCGATGGACAGGACATAGCTGACATTGGCCCCATCGCAGAGCTCCAGGTCCATAATGTTGCTGGACAGATAGTCGGTTTCATCGGGGCCCACATAGCGGTCGATCACGCCGATCTCCGCACCCTCACCTACCTTCATCGTATTGCGGGTTACGGCCATGCCACCAGTCGCTCCCGCGAATGTATTGGCGAGTCCTATGGGCGTCACGATCTGCGTGCCTGCCTCGACGTCGATACTCACACCATCCGTCACAAACGCCGTATTGATTACTTCCACTGCATTTGCCGCGGTGTTTTCGCATTTGCCAAAACCTCCAGCTGCAAACGATGGCATGACACTGATCCCGTCCGGCAGGTCATCCGCGATATCCGCAAAATAGTGTCCGTCCATGATCGGCAAGCGAATGGCATTGACCAGCCGCTGATACGAATCCGTACGTTCAAGTGCCGCCTGAGCCGAGGGCCGTTGCGATACTGTGCGCCCGGTGCCCAACAGCGCCCGCAAGTCCGTATAGTGGAAAGCCTCAATCCGCCGCGTCGGCAGGCCAAGCGTTTCCAGGGCGTCGATGGCGGCGTTACGTGCGGTCGCGACCGCATCGCTGCCCGGCAGGTCCGCCGCCGCGAAAGCTTCGATCAGTGAGGTTTCGGCATCCGTGAGGATGCGTGGGGTGTGTACCGTCATGGTGTCTCTCGCTTATGCCGCTGCGTCGATGAGTTCGGCATAGCCCTTTTCTTCCAGTTCGAGCGCAAGAGACTTGTCGCCCGACTTGATGATCTGGCCTTTCGACAACACATGCACGGTATCCGGCACGATGTGCTCCAGCAGGCGCTGATAGTGGGTAATCACGATGACGGCGCGATCAGGTGATCTGAGCAGGTTTACGCCATCGGAGACCACTTTCAGCGCATCGATATCAAGTCCGGAATCGGTTTCGTCCAAGACGCACAATTGCGGCTGCAGCAGTGACATCTGCAGAATTTCAGCACGCTTCTTCTCACCGCCGGAGAAACCAACATTGACCGGACGTTTCAGCATGTTGAAATCGATTTTGAGGTCAGCTGCGGCGGCACGCACTTTCTTGATGAAATCCGGCGTCGTCAGTTCGTCTTCGCCGCGCTGCTTGCGCTGCGCGTTCATGGCTTCTTTCAAAAACGTCATCGTCGGGACCCCGGGGATTTCGACCGGATATTGGAAAGCGAGAAAGACACCCGCGGCCGCCCGCTCGGAGACATCCATATCAAGCAGGTCCTGACCGTTGTATGTGATCGATCCCTCGGTAATTTCATAGTCCTCTTTGCCGGAAAGCACATAGGACAAGGTGGACTTCCCCGATCCGTTTGGCCCCATGATTGCCGCAACCTCACCGGCTTTCACCGACAGGTTCAATCCGCGGATGATCTCGGTTCCGTCCTCTTCAATACGGACGTGAAGGTTCTTTATTTCAAGCATATTTCTGTTCTTCTTTCTGGCCCGGATCGGGCATTCAATTCGTATTTTTGGTGCCTGCCCCTTTGCCGGCACCGGCATATTTGAGAGTGATCGAAACAGCCAATGGGCCGAGCAGCCAAAGGGCAAGCCCCCACAGCGGTGTCAGTGAAGCCGGCGTCTCGCCGCGAAACATTTCCAGCGCGGGAACTGCCACAAAGACAATCGGGAAGACGATCATCCAGAGGAAGACGATCAATCGGGCCCATTTAGATGCGAAGAAGCCCTGACGGTTTGTCATGATTCCACCTTCCGGTTCCTCGTCGAGACAGCACTCGTTCGACTGGATTCAATCAATCGCGCTTGTTTGATCTTCAGCACAAACCAAGAGATCACCAGCAAAACGGTAAGTCCGATAGCGGCCCAATGAAGACCGGAGAAGGCCAACGCCAGATAGCCGACCAACCAAAGAGCAGCGGTCATTCCCATGACCCGCTTGCTCAGATATTCACCATTTCGGCGCAAACGCTCACTCACGCTGCCAGGCGCCCGCGTATCAATCAGACCGATTGAGCGCTCAGCTTCCGCGCGAAATTCGGAGCCAAGGAACACTAACCTACGCTCCCCTCAAGCGATATTCCGATCAGCTTCTGCGCCTCGACCGCAAATTCCATCGGAAGTTCCTGGATCACCTCTTTGACGAATCCGTTGACGATCAACGCAATCGCCTCTTCTTCCGGAATGCCGCGCTGCAGACAGTAGAACAGCTGATCATCGGAGATTTTTGAGGTTGTTGCCTCGTGCTCCAACTGCGCATCTGGGTTTTTGGCCTCGATGTATGGCACTGTATGCGCGCCGCACTGATCACCGATTAGCAGGCTGTCACACTGGGTAAAATTACGTGCATCACCGGCTTTACGCCCGATACTGACCTGGCCGCGATAAGTGTTTTGTGAACGACCGGCGGAAATCCCTTTTGATATGATGCGGCTGGTGGTGTTTTTGCCCAGATGCAGCATTTTGGTACCGCTATCCACCTGCTGCATGCCGTTCGAAACTGCTATCGAGTAGAACTCACCACGTGAACCATCGCCGCGCAAAATGCAGCTGGGATACTTCCAGGTTATCGCCGAACCGGTTTCCACCTGGGTCCAGGAAATCTTGGAGTTCTTGCCGCGACAGTCACCCCGTTTGGTGACAAAGTTGTAAATGCCGCCCTTGCCGTTCTCATCGCCCGGATACCAGTTTTGTACAGTCGAGTATTTAATCTCGGCATCATCAAAAGCGATCAGTTCAACGACTGCAGCATGAAGTTGGTTTTCATCACGCTGAGGCGCGGTGCAACCTTCGAGATAGGAAACGTAGGAACCCTTTTCCGCAATGATGAGCGTGCGCTCGAACTGGCCGGTGTTCATTTCATTTATTCTGAAATAGGTCGAAAGCTCCATCGGGCAACGCACACCCTCTGGAATGTAAACAAAGGTGCCATCAGTGAACACCGCGCTGTTGAGCGTCGCAAAGTAATTGTCAGTAACCGGTACAACGGTGGCGAGATATTTCTTCACCAGCTCGGGATAGTCCTTAATCGCCTCTGTGATCGAACAAAAAATTACACCCGCTTTAGCCAGTTCCTCACGAAAGGTCGTAACCACAGAAACTGAGTCGAAAACCGCGTCAACCGCAACCCGGCCGGATTTGTAAATGTTGTCGCCCAGATCATCTTCGCCATCGGTTTCTTCAGAGCCGTTTGCCTGCGGCTTCACCACGCCGGCCAATATCTCCTGTTCGCGCAACGGTATGCCCAGCTTCTCGTAGGTCCTCAGTAATTCGGGGTCGACCTCGTCGAGCGACTTCGGCCCGTCCTCAAAATTCTTGGGAGCGGCATAATAGTAAATGTCCTGGTAGTCGATCTTGTCGTAAGCGACCCGTGCCCAGTCAGGCTCAGTCATGGTTTTCCATCGCTCAAACGCTTCCAGACGCCACTTCAGCATCCATTCCGGCTCACCCTTTTTGGCCGAAATAAAGCGGATGGTGTTCTCATCAAGCCCCTTGGGGGCCTTGTCCGACTCAATGTCAGTCGAAAAACCGTACTTGTACTGGTCTATATCCAGCGTCTTGACGGTATCGATGGTTTCCTGAACAGCGACCATTGTTGTTTCTCCAGCTCGGCAGCCTAAGCAGCGCCCGAAATTCTTGTCTCACGTGACTTGCCCAAGCGTTTGATAACACGCTCAAAAGCCACAATCAGTCTATCTATGTCGTCCGGCGTCGAAGCCCAGCCAAGACTTACACGGACCGCGCCATTTGCCAGGCCCGGCGCGACTTGCATCGCGTTTAACACATGGCTGCTTCCAACTTTGCCCGAAGAGCATGCAGAGCCGCTCGACACGGCGATGCCCTCAAGATCAAATGCGATCAGTGCGGTCTCGGCTTTTAGTCCCTCGACTGCGAACAATGAGGTGTTTCCCGTGCGTTCAACGTCGCGACCGAATACAAAATGATGATCGCCCAGGCCATGTGCTGCACATATAGGAGCCATGCGCCGTTCAAACGAGTCTCGAAGTTGTGTCGTATTGCGATAGTCCTGCGCTTCGACGCCTGCCTCTCTCGCTGCAGCGCCAAAACCGGCTATCGCGGCGACGTTTTCCGTCCCGGCACGTCGGTTTTTCTCCTGACCCCCACCGCAAATCGCCGGTGTCAGTTCAATCGTGGAATGAACAATTATGAGCGCAGCCGCCCCCTGTGGGCCACCGATCTTATGAGCGGAAAGCAAAACAAAATCTGCACCCAGCTCGCCAACATTGAGGGGGAGACGGCCCGCAGCCTGGACTGCATCGCACAGCAAATAGCCCCCTGCAATTTGGGTCTTTGCAGCAATCTGCGCCACTGGCTGTAGGATTCCGGTCTCGCTGTTTGCTAATTGCACAGCAACGAATGGCGGTCTGGCCTCGTCCGATTTAGCATGAGTCTCCAGCAGCGTATCAAACGCATCCATGTCGATCAGGCCATTGGGCAAAACAGGTATTGTCACTTTGTCTTCCGGCGCGAACCGTCCGCCTGCCAGAACGCAGGGATGCTCGGTCTCGAGCACAAACAGTTTGCCCGCCGGTCTCGGCGTACCATCAACCGTTAAACTGGGCGACAATGCCAGATGGGCCGCTTCGGTCGCGCTTGAAGTGAAAACAACGCCTTCAACATCGGCTCCCACCAGCGCTGCAACATCGCTCCTTGCCGCTTCCACCTGGCGGCGCATATCACGGCCTTCTCCATGGACTGAAGACGCGTTGCCATACCTCGACAATGCATAAACCATTGCCTCACGGGCGGCCGGACGAAGCGGCGCGCTGGCATTATTGTCAAGATAGGCGCGTGTGCCTGTCATGGCGCTCAACCTGGTCCATTTCTGTTTGAATGAGGCCCGTTCCATTTTCCTTGAAATTTCAAGTTCAAATGGCGTATGAACGGGCTTCCGATCGATCCTCCGCCCAGCTTTGAGCGGAATTCGCAAGTTTTGAATTGTTCTAAACTAGGTTAGAAAGCGCCCGGCTTCCCGTCAAGGGTTTCACCGTTTCTGCGCCATTTTGGCTCACCTTTTTTTGCAGCCCGCCGACTGACCCGGTTGACCAGGAGTTTTTAATGCCAGAAGTCATCTTCACCGGACCCGAAGGCCGCCTCGAAGGCCGATATCAGCCCGCCGAAGACAAGAATGCGCCGATTGCGATCATTCTTCATCCTCATCCGCACCCGCAGTTCGGCGGAACGATGAATCATCCCATCGTCTATAAGCTGTTCTACATGTTTCAGGAACGCGGATTCACGACGTTGCGCTTCAATTTCCGCGGCGTCGGACGCAGCCAGGGTGAATTTGACCACGGCGCAGGTGAACTCTCCGATGCTGCCGCGGCACTTGATTGGATCCAGGGCTTGCACCCCGACTCGACCGGCTGCTGGGTGGCAGGTTTCTCATTTGGCTCCTGGATCGGCATGCAATTGCTCATGCGCCGCCCGGAAATCGAGGGTTACATGTCGATCGCGCCACAGCCCAACATTTACGATTTTGCCTTCCTTGCACCGTGCCCATCATCCGGATTGATCATACACGGCGAAGAAGACCGCGTGTCCCGCCCGGAACATGTGCAGACGCTGGTCGACAAGCTGCGCACCCAAAAGGGAATCACAACCACGCAGATCACCATGCCGGGTGCAAACCACTTCTTTAGCGATCATCAGGACGAATTGCTGGATGAATGCGCGCTTTACCTCGACAAGCGACTGGGCTTCATCGAAGGCGGTATTGAGGAAACGATGCTGCTTCGGTAGCGGCATCACTGCAAAGGGCGTTCCATAGGTCTAAGGCGCAGTCATCCCGGCTTCACAACCGGGATGACGCACTGCCACCGCTACGCTCCTGACCATGCCGAATGTCGCCAACCCTATCCGGCCAGGGCTGCCTCAACGGCAGCCAGGGCCTCTGCGCATTTGGCGCCGTCCGGGCCGCCGGCCTGGGCCATGTCCGGCCGGCCACCACCCCCTTTGCCGCCGACAGCTTCCGAGCCGAGACGCACCAGATCGACGGCGTTGTGTTTCGCGGTGAGATCGTCGGTGACTCCAACCACAATGGCGGCCTTACCGTCCTCGGACTTTGCAGCAATCGCCGCGACGCCTGATCCAAGGCGCTTTTTCTCCTCATCGACCAGTCCTTTCAGCTCGCGAGGCGCGATGCCCTCGACCACGCGGCCCGAGTAGGAAATATCACCGATCTTGCGAACCGGATTCTCGTCGCCGGCGGAGCCGCCCCCCAGGGCCAGCTGCTTTTTTGCCTCGGCCAGTTCCCGTTCCAGTTTTTTGCGGTCTTCCAACAGCGTGGCGACACGGGCCGGCACATCAGCAGGCGTCGATTTCAAAGCTGCAGCGGCGGCACGCAACCCTGCTTCCTGTTCATGCAGGTAGTTGAGCGCTTCAGCACCGGTTAAAGCTTCAACGCGACGCACGCCGGAGGAAACAGCGCCTTCACCCACGAGAGCGATTGCGCCAATATCACCGGTAGCGCTTACATGGGTGCCGCCGCATAGTTCCAGCGACCAGGCTTGTCCTTCGCGTTCACCATTCATTGTGGTGCCCATGGAGACCACACGCACTTCTTCTCCGTATTTTTCACCAAACTGCGCTTGTGCACCCATTTCAATTGCATCATCGACGGCCATCAAGGTCGTGTTTACCGGCTCGTTCTGTGTCACATAGGCATTTGCCATGCTGGCAGTTCTGGACAACTCCTCGGCGGTCACCGGGACCTGATGCGAGAAATCAAATCGAAGACGATCCGGTGCGACCAGTGAGCCTTTCTGCGAAACATGCGATCCGAGCACCTGTCGCAAAGCCTCATGGATAAGATGGGTGGCCGAGTGGTTCGCACGGAGCCCGTTTCGACGGTCATGGTCCACCTTCAACTCGACCCCATCGCCAACATTCAAGGTGCCACTGCGTATTGTGACGACATGAATGAACAGCCCGTCAGCCTTCTTTTTCGTGTCGGTGACATCCACCAGCGTATCACCACAAACAATCGTGCCGGCATCACCCATCTGGCCACCAGACTCGCCGTAAAATGGTGTCTGATTGACGATGACAACAACTTCGTCGCCCTCTTTGGCGCTCGCAACCTGTGACTCACCTTTAACGATCGCCAGCACAGCGCCTTCCGCTTCCTCGGTTTTATAGCCGAGAAATTCGGTCGCCCCGTGCTCCTCACGCAGTGCGAACCAGATTTTCTCATCAGCTGCGCCACCGGCCCCTGCCCAGGAAGCCCTGGCTTCTGCTTTCTGACGCTCCATGGCTGCGTTGTAGCCATCAGTATCGACAGAAATGTCACGACGGCGCAGCGCATCCTGTGTCAGGTCAAGCGGAAAGCCGTAGGTATCATACAGTTTGAATGCGACGTCTCCGCCCAATTGATCGCCGGCGCCAAGCTCGGACGTCGCCGTGTCGAGCAGATCAAGCCCCCGCGTCAACGTCTTGCGGAACTTCGTTTCTTCGAGCTTGAGCGTCTCGGTTATGAGGCTTTCGTTGCGACCAAGCTCACCATATGCTGTTCCCATCTGGCCTATCAGAGCCGGAACCAGCTTCCACAGCAGAGGTTCCTCCGCCCCCAGCAGACTGGCGTGACGCATCGCCCGTCGCATGATGCGACGCAGGACGTAGCCACGCCCCTCGTTTGACGGCAATACTCCGTCTGCAATCAAAAACCCGGTTGCACGCAGATGGTCCGCAATAACCCGATGGCTGGCTGTTGTTTTTTCGTTCGAAGGGGTTCCTGTGGCCTCTTCGCTGGCGGCGATTAGCGCTTTGAAGAGATCCGTCTCATAATTGTCGTGGGTGCCCTGCAACACCGCGGATATCCGTTCCAGCCCCATTCCTGTATCGATGGAGGGGCGTGGCAAGCTCACCCGCTCATCTGGAGTAAGTTGCTCATACTGCATGAAAACCAAATTCCATATTTCTATGAACCGATCGCCATCTTCGTCGGGAGAACCAGGCGGGCCACCCCAGATCTGCTCGCCGTGATCGTAGAATATCTCCGAACAGGGACCGCACGGACCGGTATCGCCCATCGCCCAGAAATTATCGGATGTTGGAATACGGATGATTTTCTCGTCCGACAATCCGGCGATCTTCTTCCACAGGTCAAATGCCTCGTCATCGGTGTGGTAAACCGTCACCAGAAGCTTGTTGGCATCAAGGCCATATTCGCGGGTAATAAGATTCCAGGCGAGCTCGATTGCATCGGCCTTGAAATAGTCACCAAACGAGAAGTTTCCGAGCATTTCAAAGAAGGTGTGGTGCCGCGCAGTGTAGCCCACATTGTCCAGGTCATTATGCTTGCCGCCGGCGCGCACACACTTTTGAGACGTGACCACTCGCGAATAGTCGCGCGATTCAAGTCCGGTAAACACGTTTTTAAACTGAACCATGCCCGCATTGGTGAACATCAGTGTCGGATCGTTACGCGGCACCAGAGGCGATGAATCGACAACCGCGTGGGCGTTCTTCTCGAAATACGAGAGGAAAGCTGACCGGATTTCGTTTACACCACTCATGATTCTTGGTTCCCGTTGAGTTTCAGGCATATAGCGTTGTCGGGTTTTGGCGAGTTTCGAAAGAAGATTCAACCGCGAATATGCGACGCGCGCTTCTGTCTATGCCATGCGCCCAGGCCATGACCCGCGGATGCCCGTTTCAACGTGATTGCGAAGAACCGCCCATTCAGAGTCCGGACCGCGTCATCACGGTATAGGGGCTGCGGTGAAAGATTTGAAATACTCTTAAAGATGACATGGACTGTCCCACGAAGCCCGGTCCGGGTGCCGACATTGCTCGGAATTCAATTGCAACGCGTTGATAACTGCAAATCCGCCTGACACAGCAAAGGTGCGGTTTCGTGCTGACGGTCGACCTGCACCTGTGTGGCGGGCGCGATCTGAAGCATATTATGGCTCTTCCATCGCTGTGGAGCCGCCCGATTGGCAATTGCCAAACGTCTGTGGCAAGTCCACCGCCAGTCGGGCCAGTCGGGCCGGTCAGAAATAAAGATATATTCGCAGTGTTCGATCTTACCTCACTCACCACCGTTCTCACTGTTCTCGCCACAGCAGTCATGGCCGCGTCGGCTGCCGTGCAGGGCGCGCGCCAGGAATTTGATCCGTTTGGTGCAACAGTACTGGCAATTGTTGCAGCTGTTGGGGGTGGTACTCTTCGAGACCTGTTGATGGGAACAACGCCGGTATTTTGGCTTCAGGACATGACCTATCTCGCCACCGCTGTTCCGATTGGCCTGGCAACATATTTTCTTGCCGGAAAGCTGCAGCAAGGAGGTGGAAGGAGGCTGCGGCTCTTACTCTACCTCGACGCCATCGGGCTGGCTCTGTTTACCCTGGTGGGGACGAAGGCAGCTCTTGCCATCGAACTGTCGGCCGTCAGTGCTGTTGTTCTCGGTTGTATAACGGGAGTGGCGGGGGGCATGTTCCGAGACGTGTTGTGCGGGCTTCAACCTTCCGTTCTGAAACGCGATCTTTATGCAACCATCTCCCTGGTTGGAGGAACCATTTATCTGATTGGATTATCATATGCGTCGGATGCCGTCAGTTTGATGGTTGCATTTGTTTTTATGATCTCATTCAGATCCGTGGTTGTGTACCGAAGCGACCATTCAGGAGTCTGAAGCCTGGCGCTAAGCCGACTGTTTCCATCGTGTCGTCGCAATCTGCGTATCGCTCTATCTGTCCACACCAGAATACCGGAGTGGACTTATCGAGGCGAACCCACGGCTTCTCAACCACAAGGCGGACAGGACATGAATGGATACTCCCCGCTTCCGGATTGTTCACGCTTTGAAGCTGATGCTCTGACCAGTCAGAATTTCTCGTATCCACTGGACTCAAAGAAATTGCGGACCGCCCTGAATGGGCAGTCCGCAACGAAAAGCGCGAACAGTGTCTGGAGCGACAGTTTAGCTTGATGCGGCGTCGGGCTCGAAGTCGGGTTCGATGCCCTCTTCGTCCTTGCCCGTAGGGTCATCCAGCAGTTTTTCGCCAATGAGTCCGGCATTCTGGCGAATCTTGTGTTCAATTTCCTCAGCAACAGCGGGGTTCTCTTTGAGGAATGTCTTGGCGTTCTCCCTGCCCTGCCCGAGACGCTGGCTGTCATAAGAGAACCATGCACCGGACTTTTCAACAATTCCGGCCGTTACTCCCAGGTCAACCAGCTCGCCAACTTTCGAAACGCCCTCGCCATACATGATATCAAACTCGACCTGCTTGAACGGCGGCGCCATCTTATTTTTGACGACCTTGATGCGGGTCTGGTTACCAACAACCTCATCACGATCCTTGATGGCACCGATGCGACGGATATCGAGGCGAACCGACGCGTAGAACTTGAGCGCATTGCCGCCTGTGGTTGTCTCGGGTGAGCCGAACATCACACCAATCTTCATACGGATCTGATTGATGAAGATGACCATCGTATTGGAGCGGGAAATTGATGCTGTCAGTTTGCGCAACGCCTGGCTCATGAGCCGTGCCTGAAGACCTGGAAGGGATGCGCCCATCTCGCCCTCGATCTCGGCGCGGGGAGTGAGTGCCGCCACGGAATCAACCACGAGAATGTCACAAGCACCAGAGCGGACAAGCGTGTCGGTTATCTCCAGTGCCTGCTCGCCGGTATCGGGCTGCGAAATTAACAAGTCCTCCAGATTGACGCCCAGTTTACGGGCATAAACCGGATCGAGTGCATGCTCAGCATCAACAAATGCGCAGATGCCCCCGGCCTTCTGAGCTTCGGCCACGGCATGAAGCGCCAGGGTTGTTTTGCCCGATGATTCCGGACCATAAATCTCGACAATGCGGCCTTTTGGCAGGCCACCAATACCCAGCGCAATGTCAAGTCCGAGACAGCCCGTGGAGATCTTCTCAACTTCCTCCACTTGCTCATTTGCACCGAGACGCATGATGGATCCCTTGCCGAAGGCCCGTTCGATCTGCCCGAGTGCGGCTTCAAGTGCCTTTGATTTATCCACTTTGTTGTCCTCAACCAGTTTCAGGTTTGGTGCAGCCATTTCAGGTTTCCTTATTTCACGGGTCGTTCAGTGTTGCAATTTCGGCTTTTGTACCAGTTTTGTTCTTTTTTGTAAACGCCCTTCTAAATACCTGTTTTTATACGATGTTCTCTCCTTTATTGCTCTTTTGTTCTCGTCTCCAGACCTAATGGCGGGACGCAATGATCACCAACGACGTTTCCGCCGGACTTGTATCGACCGCACGATTCGCACCAAACCCGGTTGCCCCAAGCGCGCGATCATGGCAGCGGGATAGCATGAGCACGAAATTTTCCCATATGACCTTTTGCGGCGGCGGCCATTGGGACCGGATAGGACGTTCTTATGATCCCATCATAGCCGATGCGTCCAATCCTGGCCGGTTCATTGAACGACCGGGAGGAGCGGCGCTCAACGTCGCCAGCGTCTTTGCATCTCTGGGAGGCACGGCGTTTCTTGCCAGCGCAATCTCAGACGACCAAGCGGGCGGCTCTGTCCGGGCCTGCCTCAGGGAACGAGGGATCGAGGCGGGTCTGCAGGTCATCGAGGGAGAGAACACCGCCTCCTACACCGCTCTTCTTCAGCCCGATGGGAGCTTGTTGGCCGCGCTCGCGGACATGAATGTCTATGGCCGTTTTGACCCGGACAAAGTGAATGCACCTGACGCGATTTTCGTCGACACCAACCTCACTGAAACAGCGATTTCATCGCTCCTGAAGAGACACCGGGGATTCGCGGCCGCCGCCAGCGTCTCCCGAGCCAAGGCCCGTCGTCTCCTCCCCGTGCTCGACCAGATAGACCTTCTGTTCACCAACAAGGGGGAAGCAGCAGCACTTTGTAATCTGCAGGAGGATACTGAAGCTGCTGTCATGGCTGACAAGCTGCTCAAGTCCGGCTGCCGCGCTGTCATAATTTCACAGGGACCCGGCTCCGTGTACAGGCACGACGGATCAATCGGTGAACAGATCAGTGTCCCGTCGATTGACCATGTGGTTGACGTAACAGGCGCCGGCGACGCTTTGGCTGGTGGAACACTTTCAGAACTTGCTAAGGGAGTCCGGCTGGATGAGGCGATTGCGACCGGCATCACCGTTGCGAGCGCCATAGTAAAGATCGAAGGCCCGTGGCGACCGGACCTTGCCGATCAGCTGAAACTTTCGAAATGCGAAGAGCCTTCCTCATGAAAGATCATATACATCTGTCAGCTCCGGTGAAATCAGCCCTTTCGCAGGGTCAAGCCGTGGTTGCATTGGAATCGACCATCATTACCCATGGCATGCCATGGCCGCAAAACGTTGAGACAGCGCGCAGGGTGGAAGACATCGTGCGGTCGCAGGGTGCGGTGCCGGCGACAATCGCAGTTTTTGACGGCCTCATTCACGTGGGGCTGGACGACAGGCAACTGTCAAAACTGGCCAAGGCCACCGGGGTCATGAAGTTGTCCCGCGCCGATCTGGCATTCGCGGTCAGCGAAAAATGCACAGGCTCAACGACGGTGGCTGCCACGATGATGGCCGCGCAGATGGCCGGCATAGACGTTTTCGCCACAGGCGGTATTGGCGGCGTACACAGCGGCGCCGAGACGTCCTTCGATGTTTCAGCCGACCTGCGGGAACTCGGACAAACGGACGTAGTTGTGGTGTGCGCGGGGGCAAAGGCCATCCTGGATTTACCAAAAACCCTTGAGGTTCTGGAGACCAACGGCGTGCCCGTGATCGGGTACGGTGTTGATGAGTTGCCGGCATTCTGGTCACGCCAAAGCGGTCTGGCAGCGCCATTGCGTCTCGACTCTCCTGCGGCAATTGCCTCACACACCAGGAATCGTCGTGCGCTTGGTATTGAAGGTGGAACCCTGATCGCCAATCCTGTCCCTGCAGAGGCTGAGATTCCAGCGGTCGAGATGGCGGATCTGATAGGCGAAGCGCTTGCCTGTGCGCGCCGCGAAGGTATTTCCGGCAAGGCGACCACGCCCTATCTTCTTGGAAGAATTTATGAGCTCAGCAACGGTCGTAGCCTCACGACCAATATCGCTCTGGTCGAAAACAACGCAAAGCTCGCCGCACGCATTGCTGTAGCGCTCAAGCAAGCGGCCCGGTAGCTGCCTCCTGACTTTGCTAAAGTGTGACTTTTCGCACACGTGGTTGCATTAATCAGTTTACAGGTTTGATTTTGTAAGAAACTCGTCCTATCCGCGTAACGGGGCAGTACTGAAATTTGATCTGGGCTATAACTTGAGACCAACTATCTTCGCATTCACCCCACGCCTACCGGCGCTCCTGGTCGCGCTTGCCGTTTTGTCGGCATGCACGACTTCAAGCGCGCTGAAGGTGGCGCCGTTTGAAACGCCTACCTCGCGATACGCGGCAATTGTGGTCGATGGCCGCACGGGCTCGGTCCTGCACGCCAATCGTGCTGATGCGATCCGATTTCCCGCATCACTGACCAAAATGATGACCATGTACATGGTTTTCGATGCACTTGAACGCGGACAATTGCGGAAGTCGAGCTTGATAACGGTTTCAGCGCGCGCCGCGGCACAACCTGCCTCAAAGCTTTATCTGAAACCCAACGACACCATAACCGTTGACCAGGCACTGAAAGCACTGGCAGTAAAATCAGCCAATGACGTGGCTTACGCAGTGGCCGAGCGACTGGGCGGAACTGAAGCCAATTTCGCGGCCCAAATGACACGCAAGGCCCGGAGCCTGGGCATGCGGTCCACAACATTCCGCAATTCCTCCGGCTTGCCCGATCGACGCCAGGTCAGTACGGCACGAGACATGGCAAAGCTGGGAATTGCCCTGCGCAAGCGGCACGGCCGCAATTTCTACTACTTCAAGGCTCGCTCCTTTTCATTCAGGGGCAGGACGATTCGCGGCCACAACCGCGTTCTTGGCCAGTTGAGAGGGGCTGATGGCATCAAGACCGGTTACACCCGCGCCTCGGGCTATAACCTGGTTACGTCGGTACGCACCGGTGGGAAAACCGTGGTTGGTGTCATTATGGGCGAGAATTCCGGGCGGGTGCGAGATCGACACATGGTGCAGCTCATGCAGCGATATGCACGCGCAAAGACGACAAGATAGTCACTTCGCCTGCAGGACTGCGACACGATTTTGCACGTTATCTGTGGCTGCGGTTCGATTCGCTGATCGCAATGCGTCAGCAGCAAGGCTGTTTCATTGTCGGGTAATCGCAGATTTTCACCCGATTGGACACAATGTTACGCTAGCGGCATGTTCTACTTGGAGGAAAAGAATCATATCAAAAAACAGGTGTGTTCAATGCCCCGGACCCTTCCAGCCGCAGCGCTGGCCATCGCAACAGCTCTCGGAGCAATCAACCAGACTTCAGCGCAGACCACTTCCGGGTCCGCATCATCGTCTGAACCGGAAGCAGAGCTTTCCGTTCAGCAGATTCTCAGCGACGTGGTTGCCCGGGGCATGGGCAACTATTGTGAACAGAGGCTGGAC
>CALIOE010000062.1 GCA_938044775.1 uncultured Rhizobiaceae group bacterium | reverse complement strand
CGTCTCGGCGGTTTTATCCGGCTTGTTCCAGTAGCCCTGAAACACATTGGCGGCGCGGTATTGGATTTCCCCCTCAGGCGAGATGCGCACCTCTGCACCTTCCACGGGCAGGCCGACAGAACCTACCTTGTTGGCGTCCAGCGTGTTGATCGAGATGACACCGGAAGACTCCGTCATGCCGTATCCTTCCAGCACCGGCACTCCAATGGCGGAGAACCACGACAGGAGCTCCGGCGAGATC
The DNA here is from genome assembly GCA_938044775.1 of uncultured Rhizobiaceae group bacterium. GTDB lineage: Bacteria > Pseudomonadota > Alphaproteobacteria > Rhizobiales > Rhizobiaceae > Pseudahrensia. The sequence goes on along the minus strand of CALIOE010000062.1, from coordinate 15,823 downwards.
GGTGCGGCACCCGTGCCGCCACGACGGATGCGGTCCATCCCGAGCATGCGCCGCAGATTGCGCAGCACCAGCGCATCCCAGAATTTGTAGGAAAGCACTGCTGTGCCCGACAGAGACTTACCATCCATCTCAGCCTCGATCTTGCGCATGCCCGCAGCGACTGCGCGGGTGTAGGCCCATTTTTGCAACGGTGTGGAATCTCCAACAAGAATGGCGACCCGCGAATAGATCTTTTCCCAGAGCCGAGGCACGGCGGTGAACGTGTGCGGACTCACCTCCTGCAGATTGTCGAAAACCGTTTCAGGGCTTTCTGCAAAGTTGATCGTCGCTCGGGTAACCAATGGACTGAAACCAGAGAACAAGCGCTCGAGAATGTGACAAAGCGGCAGGAAGCAGATGATCTCGTCGGTCGCAAAGGCAGGAGCGCTGGTAAGGCCCGAGGATAGCGAGCACATGATATTTCCCTGGCTGATCATCGCTCCTTTGGGCTTGCCGGTTGTCCCTGAAGTGTAGACCAGTATGGCGGTGTCATCGGGTTCTGATTTTTCGATTTCCTCTTCAAAACGGCCGGGATTGGCCTTCTTGAAATCCTGACCAATTGCGTAGAGTTCTTCGAGGAAGATGACTTTCTCATCGCTGAAGTCGTGAAGACCGTCGCGGTCGAGAACAATTGCCTTCGTCAGTCCGGGAACTTTGTCCCTGATCTCCAGAAACTTGTCGAGCTGCTCGTCGTTCTCCAGAAACAAAAAACGGCTGTCGGAATCGTTGATCAGATACTCGAGTTGAGACGCGGAGTCAGTTGTGTACACACCGGAACATATGCCGCCGGCCGACTGAACAGCCATATCGCAATAGAGCCATTCTTTTTTGTCTTCGGAAAGGACCGAGACCACCTCTCCGCGCTTCAGCCCCATCGAGATCAGGCCAAGGCCGATCAGCTCCGCGTTGTTGTAGAAGTCGGCCCAGGAATAGGACAGCCAGATCCCAAAGTCCTTTTCGCGGTGTGCCGTTCGGCTTCCCAGCTCCTTGCACCGTGTCGCGAACAGCTTTGGGATCGTGTCATGGCCATCGACAAAATACGGGCCCTGCGAAAGATCGGCATTGATTGAGATGCCATGCATGTTCTGCTGCGCCGGTAAATCCGATGATTTTGTCAGCTTAACGTCCATTTTGATCTCCCGAGGCTTAGCGCCAGGTCTTTCTCTGCTTCCATCGCCTTTGACCGCGCTGGCTCTCTTCATCGCTGATACCAAGATAGAATTCCTGGACATCCTTTGAGTTGGCAAGGGTCTCGGCCGTATCGGCCATGACTATCCGCCCCAGTTCCATCACGTAGCCATAATTTGCCACCTCCAGCGCAACGGCGGCATTCTGTTCCACCAGCATCATGGTGACATTCTGCTCTTCATTGAGCCGCTTGATGATCGCAAAAATCTCTTCAGTGAGCAGCGGGGACAGGCCGAGACTGGGCTCGTCCAGCAACATGATGCGGGGGCGGGCCATCAAACCGCGTCCGATGGCGAGCATCTGTTGCTGACCGCCGGAAAGCGTGCCGGCCGCCTGTGTCGCGCGTTGTTTCAGGATGGGAAAGTAGGAATAGACCAGCTCGATGTCTTCCTGGATAAAGTTGCGGTCACGTCTCGTATAGGCCCCCATAGCAATGTTCTCAGCAACGGTGAGCAAGGGAAAGATTTCGCGGCCCTCCGGTACGTGAACCATACGGCGGTTGACGATAGTGTCTGCTTCGTGGCCCTGAATCTCGTCGCCTTCCAGAACGACCGTGCCCTTTTCCGGGTTCATGACTCCGGATATGGTTTTCAGCAGTGTTGTCTTTCCGGCACCATTGGCGCCCAGCACGGTGACAATCTGACCTTCGCGCACCTCCAACGAGACTCCACGAATGGCTTGAATGGGCCCGTAATAGGATTCCAGGTTGTCGACGCGCAGGACCGCCTTGTCTGAAACGGGTGTTTCCGCAGCAACGCTCATGCAGCCTTGCCTCCCTTATTGGCAGCCTTTTTGGTGGTCTTTTCGCCGGCATTCTGCCCGCCCTTTTGAATGCCGCTTGTACCCAGATAGGCTTCGATGACGGCCGGATGGGATTGTACCTGTGAGGGTGTTCCCGTGGCGAGTTCCGCGCCTTCAGCCAGCGCCATCACCCTGTTGGCGACGGCAGATACCAGACCCATGTCATGCTCAACCATCAAAACGGTAATGCCCATTTGTTTCTGGATGTCCTCGATCCAGAACGCCATGTCCTGGGTTTCTTCGACCGAAAGGCCGGAGGCCGGCTCGTCGAGGAGCAATAACTTCGGCTCGGTCGCCAGCGCGCGGCCCAGCTCCACAACCTTGCGCACGCCATAGGGCAGACCGGCGATCATTTTATCGCGATAGGCCTGCAGGTCCAAAAAATCGATGACCTGCTCTACAGCCTCACGATGTTTGACCTCCTCGCGTCTTGCATTGGGGGTGAAGAATATTTCGGAAAGTATGTTGGTGCGACGGTGGCGGGTTCGGCCAACCAACAGGTTCTGCAAAACTGTGGCCTGTTCGAACAGTTCAATGTTCTGGAACGTTCGGGCAATGCCAAGCGACGGGATCCTGTCGGAAGTGAGGGCAAGCAGATCGTGACCGTCAAATGTGATGCTGCCTTCAGCCGGGGTATAGAACCGTGAAATCAGGTTGAACACAGTCGACTTGCCAGCCCCGTTTGGACCGACAAGAGCAAATACTTCTCCGGGTTCCACGTGCAGGGTTACGTTGTTCACGGCAACAACGCCGCCAAAGCGCTGGGTCGCATTGGTGATCTGGAGCAAGGACATTATTGGACGCGCTCCGTTTTGAGGTAAGATTTCTGTCGCTTGAACATGTCTTTTCGGTAGAACGGAAAGAGTTCGAAATAGGTGCGGATCTTCAGCCAGCGTCCGTAAATTCCCATTGGTTCAAACAGGATGAATGCGATCACGATGGAAGCAAAAATTGCACTTTCGAGGCCGGGAATGTTGAGATTGATGTCGAACGACGTTGACAACATGGTGCGGCCATTGGCGATCAGAACCGGAATTAATCCGCTGATGATTGCTCCAAGAAATGCACCGTGAATAAAGCCCAGACCGCCCACCACGATTGCCAGGAACAGCGTAATCGACATCACAATGTCGAAGGTTTCGTTGGTCACATAGCCGGCCGAATGGCCAAACAGGGCACCCGCGAGCCCTGCCGCCGTGCATGACAGGAAAAACGAGGTGGCCTTGGTTTTCGCCAGATTGATGCCCATGGCCTGCGCCGATACTTCTGAGTCTCGCACCGCAGCGAAGGAACGGCCCAGAGGCGTGCGCAGCAGATTGCGATAGAAAGCGACAACGATAATCACCACCGCCAGAACCACATAGTAGAACGCATAAGGATTGGCGTATTTGTTGATTTGATAGCCGAATATCGAGATATCCGGCACGGCGATACCTGCAACGCCGCCGGTCCAGCGCTCTGTCAGGTCGATCACATCCCCGGTGATGATCGCCATGGCCAGCGTGGCCAGCGCCAGATAGACGCCGTGAAGGCGCAGGACAGGCGATACGATAAGCGTTCCGAAAAAGCCGGCAAGCAAGCCGGCCAGCGGGAAGGAGATCAGCCAGGGAACGCCGGATTCCAGGAGTTTGATATTGGCGTAGCAGCCCATCGCCATGAAGCAGGCGTGACCAAGGCTGGCGAGGCCGGTTTGTCCGGTCAGAAGCATCAGGCCCATTGTCGCGATCGAAAAGATCAAAACGCCGGTAAATTCGCCAAGAAGGTAGGGATTACCATCCCAGACAAAATAGAGGGGCAGGGCCAGCATGAAGACCAGCAACAAGCCGTACCAGAACATTTGTGGCCCGTGTTTGAACCAGCGGATATCGGCGTCGTAGCTGGTTTTGAAGACAAACCGCATGTTCTACACCTTCTTCTTCTGGGTCTGGGAGAAAAGCCCGCCAGGGCGCACAACCAAGACCGCCAGCAGAATGGCATAGGGGGCTATGCGGGCAATCCCGGACAGACTATCCGGTGCAAATCGGGCGGCAAGAGGTTCGATAAGCCCGACGATCAAACCGCCGACCAGGGCACCTGGCAGGGAGCCGAATCCCCCGATCGCCGCTGCAGCAAATGCTTTGATACCGAGCAGGCCCGACGCCGGCTCGATGGCCCCCTTCGAGGCGAACAGAATTCCCGCAACTGCGGCAATTGCTCCCGAGAGCCCCCAGACAAGGCTTTGCACACGTTTGACCGGTATTCCCATGTAATAGGCCGCAAGTTGGTTTTGCGAGGCCGCCTGCATCGCGACACCCAGCTTGGTGCCGGAGAAAAAGAAATACAGCCCAATCGTCAGTACAACGGTGACGATGATGATGGCGATTTCATCAATGCCCATGACCAGCCCGCCGAAATTCAGGTATTCACCGGCAAACGGCGTTTCCAGCGACACCGGTTCGTGGCTCCAGATAGTGCCGGCTGCGAACCGGAGGATGAAGCCGACGGCGATGGTGAGAATGACAATCGAAACCTGCGACTGCCCAAACATATGGCGCAGAACGCCCCAGTTAAACAGATAGCCGAACGCTCCCATGATGATAATCGACAGGGGAACGGCGAGCCAGAAACTCAGGCCCAAATAATCGGCATTGGTGAAACCCAGGCAAACAAATGCGCCGAGCATCATGAAATCGCCCTGAGCGAAATTCACCGCTTCTGTTGCCTTGTAGATCAATACAAAGCCCAGCGCGATGAGCCCATAGACGCAGCCGTTAGCAAGACCGCTAACTATCAGTTGGATGACGTCCAACTTATCCTCCCACGCGCGCTCGTTTTATGACGCGCTTCTAGCTCCCTTGACGGTATGTCATCACGCCAGCCTCCACCGCGCAACAGCACCCGCCTTCTGTCGCATCAACTCGCGACTATTTTCAATGGCCTAGTCCGGCTTGATGAAAACTTTCCCGTTCGGTTTGGCAAGTTCCTCAGGAAGCCGCGCTGCGGCTTCACTCAACGGAACAATTGCCGTTACATCCGTGCTCCATTCTCCACTGGCGAACCGGCTTTGCGTGGTCATGACAGCTTTCATGCGATCTTCAGGATCGGCATCCATCATCCAGCGTGTCAGCCAGAAGCCTTCAATCTGTTTCATCTGAAAAATGAACTGACCCGGCTGCATGATGGTCGGTAACTCTTCGTCCATCTTGCCATAGATCACCCAGCGGCTCCGGTTCGGCATTGCGTTGAACACCAGCGCCGACGTCTGGTTGGCCACGGCATCAAGAAAGATGCGCGGCTTTTCAGACCGGCACAAAGTGGCAATGTCTTTTGCGAAACTGTCGCTCTCAGTGTTCAACACGTGGGTCGCGCCAAGCTGTTTCAGCGGTTCAATCTGGCTGTCACGGCGAACCAGTGCAATCGGTGCAAAGCCTTCGTCGCGTGCCGAAGAGATCATCAGCTTACACAACTGACTGGCTCCCGCTGACACGACGAACGACTTCTCACCGGTGTTCTTGACGATGTCGAACATGGCCAGAGCGGTCAGCGGATTGACGATCATGGCCGCTCCGTCGGCGTCTTTGACATCATCGCGCAGCGGAATGCAGGTCGCCGCCGTTGCCACGGAAAATTCGCTCCATGTTCCCGGTGCACCGGGTGCTGCTACAAACGCAACCCGTTTGCCCACCAGTCCATCGCCGATCTTGCCGCCGCCTGACTTGACGACTTCGCCAACACCTTCGAAACCTGCTGCGTTTCCGCTGATCCGAGGAACCCCATAAAGGCCCTGAATGAACATCTCGTCAGACGGATTGATGGACGCGAGTGAAATCTTGATTTTGACCTCGCCGTCTTTCGGTTCGGGGTCATCGATGTCGCCGTATTCGACAAAAGGGGACATGTCGGTGAGGGCGGTGCTTTCCGGCTTTTCGCGCGAGTAGCCTTCGTTTTTGAGGAGAAGTGCTTTCATTGAATGGTTCAGCCCATTTTTTGTTGTGAGTATTGTTTCAGTTCCTGCCGCGCAATCTGGCGGCGGTGAACGGCGTCCGGACCGTCGGCGAAGCGCAAGGTGCGCAAATGCATCCATTGCTTGGCCAGAGGCGTGTCCTGGGAGATACCAAGTCCGCCATGCATCTGCATGGCATCGTCCGTCACTTTGAGCGCGACGAGCGGGGCGGCAACCTTGATCTGAGATATCCATGGAGCCGCAGCGCGGGCGTCCCCCTGGTCCATCATCCAGGCCGCTTTCAGGCACAGAAGGCGCGCTTGCTCGATGGCCATTCGGGCATCTGCAATCGTGTCGAAATTAGCACCGAGCTGGGCGAGCGGTTTGCCGAAAGCTTCGCGGCGCACCGAGCGCTCACACATCAGTTTAAGTGCCTTTTCGGCCTGGCCGATGGCGCGCATGCAATGGTGAATGCGGCCCGGCCCGAGCCGGCCCTGCGAGATTTCAAATCCACGGCCTTCGCCGAGCAGAAGATTTTCTGCCGGCACCCGCACATCAGTAAAGCGCATATGCATGTGTCCATGCGGTGCATCATCCATAGAAAACACGTGCATCGCACGCAGGATTTCGATGCCTGGCGTGTCGGCAGGGACAACCACCTGGCTGTGCTGTTGATGCTTAGGCATGTCGTCGCCACCGGTCTTCACCATTGTGATGTAAACCTTGCAGCGCGGATCGCCGGCACCGGATATCCAGTGCTTCTCACCATTCAGCACATATTCGTCGCCATCACGCACACATGACATGGATATGTTGGTTGCATCAGACGACGCCACATCCGGCTCTGTCATGGCGTAAGCAGAGCGGATCTCACCAGCGAGGAGAGGCTTGAGCCATTTCTCCTTCAGCGCATCGGAGCCGTAACGCTCGAGAACTTCCATGTTTCCTGTGTCGGGAGCTGAGCAGTTGAACACCTCGGCGCCAATATGGGCTTTACCCATCTCCTCGGCCAGATAGGCATACTCAACAGTGCTGAGACCATAGCCATGTTCGGAATCAGTCAACCAGAAATTCCACAGACCACGCTTGCGCGCCTCGGTTTTCAGGTTTTCCAGGATCTCGGTTTGACGGTCTGTAAAAGCCCAGCGATCGCCCTTGTCGACTTCCGCCATGTATTCTTCATCCAGCGGAAGAACCTCGTTCTCGATCATGTCGGCAACGCGGTCACGCAGATCGCGCACCTTTTCCGACATGCCCAGGTCCATTGCGGCGTCTGTCATTCGTCTTCTCCCAGATTTTCAAGTGCTTCGGCAGGCAGTTCGGTGCCCAATCCGCGTAGCGCATAGGTGATGAGGTTCAAGGCAATTTTATGCTGTTCCGGCTGTGGGTTTTTATGACGCGGTGAGTACCAGAAAACAGTCCCGTTGAGCGCTGCCAGAAAGCACTTCACGGAAATTGAAAGGTCGTCAATTTCAAGTTTTTCCTCTCGGGCCATGTCACGAATAGCTTCCCGGAAAACCGCTTCGTAGCGATCGCGAACTTCAATAAGCTCGTCCAGTGTTTCGCGCTGAGCGGCGGTTGTTGAGCCGGTCTGGTGCATGGCGACACCCTGGCTGACGGTGCGCTGAAAATCCTGCTCAGCCATCATCGTTACGGCATGTGCATAGCCGATGCGGGCCAGTCGGATAAGTGCAGGAAGCTTTTTGCTTTGAAACGGCTTGATCGCCTCAAAGTTTATCTCCATGCCGCGTCTGTAAACGGCGAAGAAGAGGTCATTTTTTGAGCGAAAATGATGATAGATCATGCCCTTTGTAGCGTTCAACTTGTGCGCGACGTCGTCGATGGAAGTTGCCGCGAAACCCTGATTGGTAAAGCAGTGTGCGGCGGCGTTAAGGATACATGATCTCGGGTCGGTCTCGCGGTTGACGATTACCGCAGCCGCCGAAAGTGCTTGCGAGTCAGCCATCACCCCATACATCTGGTCATGACTTGCCGCTGTCGATTTTGGCATCAACACCTCTCCCTTGCAGTAATAGGGAACATACTACCGAGTATGTTGTCAATGAGCGATACGGTGTCTAAGGTGCTTGTTCCAATAAATTGATACCCTTTGGGAGGAGCGCCGGTGTCATTTTACGAATCCCTTTATTCGGTAGAGGGCAAAACGGCGCTCGTCACCGGTGGAGCCACCGGAATCGGCCGCATGATGGCCGAGGCACTGGTTCGTGCCGGCGCGCGCGTGTTGATTGCTTCGCGAAAGGCCGACGCCTGCGAGGCCGTTGCAGCACAGCTCAACGAACTCGACGCTCCCGGGAGTGCCGAGGGCTTTGGCGGTGACCTTTCCGGAACGGAGGGTGTTCGAGCGTTGGTTGCCGAGGTCAACAAGCGAACCGACAAGTTACACATTCTCGCCAACAATGCCGGCGCCACCTGGGGCGAGGACTACGAGACTTTCCCACGGGCCGCTTGGGACAAGATCATGGGTGTGAATGTTACTTCGATTTTCGAGCTGACGCGCGACCTGACGCCGCTGATGGATGCTGCGGCGACCGATGATGATCCAGCACGTGTGATCAACATTGCTTCGGTCATGGGTATCGTCCCCGTTGCGGGAGGCGCTTACTCTTATTCCGTCTCCAAGGCGGCGGTGATTCATCTGACAAAGATCCTGGCCAACGAGTTCACCAGGCGGCGCATCACGGTCAACGCCTTCGCGCCGGGTCCGTTTCCAAGCCGGATGACAGCTTTTGCGACTGCGACCGATGAGGGAGCGGCGGCCACCGGAGCGATGAACCCGTTGGGACGTATGGGGCGTGCCGAAGATATTGCCGCGGCCACCTTGTTCCTTTGTGGTTATGGAGGTTCCTATGTAACAGGCACGGTGATCCCACTCGACGGCGGCTACGTGGTGGACACCGGTGATAGCGATCTGTTTCCAGAAACGGGATGAAACGATGAGTGAATCGAAGACAATTACCCTCGACGAAAAAAAGGCCCAGGTGGGCGGCGAGCCACGCTACTCCAGCTGGTATGAACTGACCCAGGACCGCATCGACAAGTTTGCCGATGTAACGGAGGACTGGCAGTTCATTCATGTGGATCAGGAGAAAGCCAAGGCAACGCCGTTTGGCGGAACCATTGCCCATGGTTTTCTGTCGCTCTCGATGCTGTCTGCTATGAGTTATGAGACAGAGGCCCCGATCGCAGGCGCGGCAATGGGCGTCAACTACGGCTTCAACAAAATCCGCTTCACTGCGCCGGTCAAAGCCGGTCTGAAAGTGCGCGGCAAGTTCACCACCGTTGGGGTCGACGAAAAGTCGCCGACCAACATTTTGACCACAACAAAGGTCGAAGTCGAAATCGAAGGAGAGAAGCGTCCGGCTCTGATGGCTGAATGGCTCGGGCTGACAATCCTGGCTCCGGGAGCAGGCTGATGAGCATGGAATTCGAGGGGCAGGTTGTCATAGTTACAGGGGCTGGCAACGGCCTTGGGAAGAGCCATGCCCTGGAATTTGCCCGCCGCGGTGCCTGTGTACTGGTCAATGATTTTGGCGGTGCCCGGGATGGTACGGGCGGATCTTCCGCCGCGGCCGAAGCTGTGGTTGCAGAGATTACCGAGGTGGGTGGAGATGCCGTGGCCAATGGCGCCAATGTTGCGGACCGAGGCCAAGTCGCCGCCATGGTCGAGCAGGCCATGGATCAATGGGGACGTGTTGATGTGTTGGTCAACAATGCCGGCATTCTGCGTGACAAGAGTTTTGGCAAAATGTCGGGCGAGGAATGGGATGCCGTTGTTGCCGTTCACCTGACGGGTTCCGCAAACTGCTCGCTCGCCGTCTGGAATCACATGAAGGCTCAAAACTTCGGTCGGATTGTTATGACGACATCGACGTCCGGCATTTACGGCAATTTTGGGCAGACCAATTATGGAGCTGCTAAAGCCGGTGTCTGGGGCATGATGAACACCCTTCACATTGAAGGCGCTAAGAACAATATCCACGTCAATTGCATCTCTCCCACGGCGGCAACGCGGATGACAGAAGACGTGATACCGGCAGATGCACTCGCTTTGCTGGATCCCAAATGGGTGACGCCCGCGGTGATCTATCTCGCCAGTAAGGACGCGCCATCTCGCACTGTGTTGCTTGCCGGCGCCGGTGGCTACTCGATTGCCAAGCTGATGGAATCTGACGGCACGCACCTTCCCGAGGCCGAGCGCACGCCGGAGGGCATCGCCGCAAATTGGGACGCTATTAGCGACATGTCTGACGCCCGGGAAATGCTGCAGGGCAATGACCATGTCATGAAGATGGTTCAGAAAGCCATGGGCAATGGTTAGGTCTGCAGGAACCCGGTTTGCTGTTCTCACGCACTGGGAAAAGCCGGCATGCGCCAGAATGAGGGACACCAATGTCTGACGCCAACGCCCTGAACGAGACGGCGCTCATTCCCTGGCTGGAAGAGCACGTTGATGGCTTCTCCGGTTTTCGCGAGCTGAGCAAATTTGGCGACGGGCAGTCCAACCCGACGTACCGGATAGACGCTGAAAGCGGACTGTATGTGTTGCGCGCCAAGCCGCCGGGAGAACTGCTTAAATCCGCGCATGCTGTTGATCGCGAGTACCGGGTTATGAAAGCCCTGGCCGATACAGATGTTCCGGTGCCGACGATGCTGGCTCTGTCCGAGGAAGGAGACTTGTCTCCCATCGGGCGGCGATTTTTTGTGATGCAGCATTTGGATGGTCGGATATTCTGGAACCCGGCTCTGGCCGAACTTGGCGAAGGAGTTGAGGCCAACGCTCAGCGTGGCCGGATTTACGACGCCATGAACAAGACTTTGGCTGCGCTGCACGCGGTTGACCCCGATGCCGTCGGATTGTCCGAATTTGGCAAGCCTGGAAACTATTTTGCCCGCCAGACGGACCGCTGGGCTAAGCAATACCGGGCTTCTGAGGTGGAGCGGAACGACGATGTGCACCACGTCATAGCCTGGCTCGAGGCCAACATGCCTGAAGATGACGGTCAGGTCACAATCGTCCATGGCGACTATCGACTCGACAACATGATCTTTGCACCTGATCGGGAAGAGGTGATCGGTGTTCTGGACTGGGAATTGTCCACGCTGGGGCATCCGATGGGAGATCTATCATACCAGTGCATGAACTGGCGTCTCCCCAATGGGCAAGGGTCGCGTGGCCTCGCCGGTGTGGACAGGAGCGCCATCGGTCTGCCGACCGAGGAAGAGTATATTGCCGCCTACTGCGAGCGGCGCGGGATCAGCGATATCGGAAATTGGTCATTCTATGTGGCCTACAATCTCTTCCGTTTTCTCGCAATTTTGCAGGGTGTCTACAAACGTGCATTAGACGGAAATGCATCAAACCCCGAACGGGCCAGGCAGATGGGGCAGGCGATCCCCTTCCTGGCGCAGGCCGCAATGGCAGAAACAAGGAAAGCGGACTGATGGCTGTGGAGCAGACTTTTGAAAATATGGTGGTTCTGATCACCGGCGGAGCCGGTGGATTTGGTCGCTCCGCCTCGCGCCTGTTCGCCGAGCGCGGTGCCAAGCTTGTTCTATCCGACTATCACGAAGAAGGATTGAGCACTCTCGCTGCGTCGCTGAAAAAGGATGGTTTCGAGGTCGCGACAATTACCGGTTCGGTGGCCGAAGAAGACCACTGCAAACAAACTGTCGATCTGGCACTGGAGAGGTTCGGACGCCTCGATGTTGCCATCAACAACGCCGGAATCGGCCATGATCAGGCCAAGACGGCTGATGTGGATTCCAAACAGGCCCTGATGACAGTGCAGGTGGATCTGATGGGCGTGTTCTATGGAATGAAATACCAGATCAAGACTATGGAAGCGGCCCATGCAGAGCACAACCGCACCGGCGTTATCCTCAATGTGGCATCACTTGCCGGTCTTGGTGGTGCCCCCACTATCGGAATGTATGCAGCGGCCAAGCACGGGGTTGTCGGCCTGACAAAGTCCGCCGCCCTGGAATATGCAAGACGCGGCCTTCGTATCAACGCAATCTGCCCGGCTTTTGCCCGCACGCCGATGGTGGAAGATGGCCTGCTGGCAGCCGGTGGCGGTGGCAAGGAAGCTGAGGACTACCTGACCCGCGGAGTGCCGATGCGGCGCCTGGCCGAACCTGAGGAAGTCACACGCTCCATGCTCTGGCTGTGCGATCCGCGCAATTCATTCATGACGGGACAAGCCGTCGCAATTGATGGTGGCACCAACGCCATGTAAGGCGCCCGATAGGTATCGAGGAGACGAACGATGGATCTTAATTACACAGAGGAAGAAAACGCCTTCCTTGAAGAAGTACGCACCTTTTTCGCCGAAAAACTCCCCAGGCAACTATCTGACAAGGTCAGGAGCGGTAAGCGTCTGACCAGGGAAGATCAGGAACAATGGCATGCAATCCTGAATGACGCCGGCTACCTCAACGCCCACTGGCCCACCGAGTTCGGTGGTCAGGGCTGGAACGCAATCCAGCGCGACCTGTTTGACGTCGAGGCAAATGTTGCCGGCGCCCCGCGGGTTGTTCCGTTTGGTGTCAACATGCTTTCTCCGGTTCTCATGGCCTTTGGTTCAAAAGAGCAACAGGCACACTATCTGCCGCGCATTCTCGACGGCACGGACTGGTGGTGTCAGGGCTATTCCGAGCCTGGCGCCGGATCCGACCTGGCATCGCTGAAAATGACGGCGGAGCGCCAGGGCGACCACTATATTCTCAACGGCCAGAAAACCTGGACGACGCTTGGCCAGCACGCTGACTGGATTTTCTGTCTTGTTCGCACCTCTAAAGAGGGTAAACCGCAGGAGGGGATTTCCTTCATTCTGGTCGACATGAAAACACCGGGTGTCGAGGTGCGTCCGATCATTCTGCTGGAAGGTACGCATGAAGTGAATGAGGTCTGGTTCACTGATGTGAAGGTGCCGGTTGAAAATCTGGTTGGTGAGGAAAACAAGGGTTGGACCTATGCCAAGTATCTGCTGGTTCATGAACGGTCCGGCATTGCCGGTGTCGGTGATGCTCTGGCCAGCATCGACCATTTGAAGCACATAGCACGCGATCAGAAGAAGGACGGCAAACCGCTGGCGGACGATCCGTTTTTTGCAGCGCGATTGTCTGAAATCGAAATCGACCTGGCCGCCATGCGCACCACCAATATGAGGGTCATGCAGGCCGCCAGCGACGGCGCTCCTCCCGGACCGCAAACCTCCATGCTTAAGATAAAGGGCACCGAGTTGCGGCAGTCGATCAACGATCTCACGCGCCGGGCGCTGGGACCATACGCTATGCCATTTGTCTCCGAGGCACTGGAGACCGGCTATAACGAAGAGCCAATCGGACCTGATTATGCCAACCCGGTTGCGGTCGATTATTTCAACCACCGCAAGACCAGCATCTACGGTGGGTCGAACGAAATTCAGCGAAACATCATCTCCAAGATGATGATGGGGTTGTAGGATATGGACTTCAATCACACCGACGACCGTCGCATGCTTGCTGATATGGCGGGACGATTAGTGCGCGATCAATACGACATCGAGAAGCGCCACAAAATGGCCGCTTCCGATGACGGCTTTTCCCGCGAAATGTGGGCCCAAATGGCTGAGCTTGGTCTGATTGGCGCGCTGTTCACCGAAGAGGCCGGTGGTTTTGGTGGCGCAGGTTTTGATATTGCGGTTGTGTTCGAGGAGCTTGGCCGGGGTCTGGTTGTGGAACCCTTCCTTTCCAATCTGCTTGCGGGAACAATACTAGCCGGCGGAAATGACTCGCAAAAGGCGGTTCTGGAGGGCGTGATTAGCGGTGAAACATTGCTTGCGCTGGCCCACGGCGAACCTGCTAGCCGCTATACACTGAGTCATGTGGGTTCAACGGCAGTAAAATCCGGCGACGGTTATACGCTTAACGGCAGCAAAGCCGTCGTTATCTCCGGCGACACAGCCGACCATCTTGTGGTGTCTGCCCGTTTGTCAGGCGACGTGGAAGACAAGGAGGGAATAGCGCTGTTCCTCGTCCCTGCAAATGCGGACGGCGTTCATGCGCGGGGCTACAGCACCGTTGATGGATACCGTGCTGCCGAAATTGCTCTCAAGGACGTCTCTGTTAGCGAAACGGCGATGGTCGGCGATGCCCATGACGCCTATGCCAATCTGGAAACATCCTTTGCGCTGGGCACGCTTGCCGTCAGCGCCGAGGCCTTGGGTGCAATCGAGATGTGCATCGACATGACATTGGAATACCTAAAGACCCGCAAGCAGTTCGGTGTGCCGATCGGCAAGTTTCAGGCACTGCAGCACCGCATGGCCGACATGATGACTGAGCGGGAGCAGATTCGTTCGGCGGTCATCAATGCTGCCGGCAATCTGGACAAAGCGGATCGCGATTGGAATATTTCGGCGCTCAAGAATCTGGTCGGTAGATCGGGCAGAATGATTGCCGAGGAATCAATTCAGATGCACGGCGGCATTGCCATGACCTGGGAATATGCGGTGGGACACTTTGCCAAGCGGATCATCATGATTGACCATATGTTCGGTGACGTGGACCACCACCTCGAACAGATCATCAAGTTCGGTAGGGCGGCCTGACCTTCGTGCAGGAAGAAGTACCCGAACAGATCGTTGATAGCGAAACCGGGCTGCAGCGTGCCCTCAGCTATGTCAATCATGTCTATGCTGACCGCACGGAAACCCACCTTGAGATGGATGATCGGCATACCAACCGACATGGTTCTCTGCACGGTGGCATTTACTCCATGATCCTGGATTCGGCCTGCGGCTTTGCCGCGAGCCGGTCGTTTTCGGACGATGCCAGCCAGTTGGTATTCACCGTGTCCCTTACGGTGAACTACCTCGCGGCGGCCAGGGCCGGTCACGTCCGCGCCATTGGACGGGTTTCGCGGGCGGGTCGGTCTGTTGTATTCTGCAACGGCGAGGTCTTCGACAGCACGGACACTCTGGTTGCTACGGGGACGGCGGTCTTCAAACGGGCGGCGGCTAAAAAATGACGGCGGGTCGAGAGTCCCATTGAGACCTGACGGCGGTCTCGGTCAATATTGTGAAGCGGCATAACGCCCTTTCTGAACTGCCGAGAGCCGTGTTGCGATCACCATTTCAGCAAGAAGTGATGCCCAATGAAGGCTTTTCTTGGCAAAACGCCGTTTCAAGCTTGCCGGTGCGGCGACAAGGAAATAGTGCATCTTTCAATTTCAGGTTATGAACACGCCCAGATAATCGGCTATGCCGAACCACAGTTTTACGCTGCTGCAGTGCAGCGGTCTCAGATAGGGAGCATTCTTCGTGAGCGACGCCCAGAATACAGATTTGGAACCCCGCGAAAGCATGGAGTTCGACGTGGTGATTGTTGGCGGCGGGCCGTCTGGTCTTGCTGCTGCGATCAAGCTCAAGCAACTTGATCCTGACGTGAATGTGGTCGTGCTCGAGAAAGGCGCTGAAATAGGTGCCCACATCCTGTCTGGTGCCGTCGTTGATCCGATCGCTGTTGATCGGCTGTTCCCGGATTGGCGAGACGAGGAAGGGCACCCGTTCAGGGTGCCTGTCAAGAAGGACAAATTCTATCTGATGGGAGCGGGTGGCAAAATTCCGTTGCCCACCTGGGCCATGCCCAAACTCATGAACAACCACGGAAACTTCATCGTCTCGCTTGGTAATGTCTGCCGCTGGATGGCCGAAAAGGCGGAAGCGCTTGGCGTTGAAGTGTTTCCCGGATTTGCCGCCTCCGAGGTGATCTACAACGCTGATGGTCAGGCCATCGGCGTTGCAACAGGCGATATGGGCATTAAAGCCGACGGCACGCCGGGATCAAATTTTGAACGCGGTGTGGAGCTGC
>CALIOE010000061.1 GCA_938044775.1 uncultured Rhizobiaceae group bacterium | reverse complement strand
AGCCCGGACTTTCCTCCCCCTGCTGCCTTGCGGCCCTGCCGGAGGCGGTCGTCCAGCCAGCTGACGCCGTTGTGTCGCGCGATTGGAAGCCTGGGTCAAATAGATTTACATGCCAGACAAAAAACCCGGCTGCGAGAGCCGGGTTTTGAAAGATCCATATTGAAAACGATCAGCTGCTACGCAGAATACGCTGGACGCGCTGGCAGTACTTGCGGCTGATTGGGTTCATACGCTTGGCGCCATGGCCGGCATTGTATTTGAGGATGGCTCCGCAAGTGGAACGACCACCCAGCCGATAGGCCTTGCCGAGATACTTCATGCCGTAGCGCAAATTGGTTGCAGGGTTGTAGAGATTGGACATCTTTCCGCGATAGCCAATACCGCGCGCGGTACGCGGCATGATTTGCATCAAGCCAATCTCTCCAGCGCGGCCCCGGGCGCGGGCATTGTGATTGGACTCGACCTGAACCACCGCCATGGCGAGCCGCACAGGAACGCCGTTTGCCCGCGCATACTTGCGAATAAGCGAGTTGTACCGTGTGCGGCGCGACGACGACTTGGCAACACGACGCGCCTTGCGCACCTTTTTGCGGCTGCGTTTGACGACCTTGTTGCGTTTGGCAAAAACCTTGATTGTTTTCGGCGTCAGACGCTTGGCCTTAGATGACTTGGTCGGCTTGCGTAACGAAGGTGCGATATCAGCTTCGTCAGGACGCGCCGTATGTGGCGTTGCCACGGCGGAGCGTTTTCTTGGAGGAGAATAGCGTCGGCTCAGATTGTAGGCCGGCTCTTCGAAACGGATCGCTGCTGTATAAGACTTGATGACCCGTCGTTCACCGCTTGCAGCCTTGGCAGACTTGACCGGTTTTTTCCCCAGTGCCGAGCCACCATAGCTGGAAGTCGCCGACTGGCTGGTCTGGCAAGCTGTTAAAACAAAGGGAAGAACAATAGCTAAAAACGCAAGGCGAAAAAACTTCATAATCAAACTCTCACTATATACGGGTGTTAACCCGCAAACCCGGAAATCGAATATCTTCGTGAGCCGCGACGCGTCTCTGTATCTCCAAAAGCCGTTAAAGCAGGCAGGAATTAGGACGGACAAGGCCATCGCGATCAGTTGATGTTACAGCCTGTAACATTAACCTTCCTTAACGAAAGATAAACAAACAGGCTTAATCAATCATTAATGAGGCGATGAAGGGTATCAATTGTCGACACATCGGCGACCCCATCAACCTGTTCCTGCCTGAAATGACGCTGAAAAGCCTCAACAACAATCCGGGTTTTTTCATCGAATAACCCTGTAATATCAATATTATAACCGTAAACCGCCAGCATGCTCTGAAGCGCTTCCACCGGCTCTCCCTGATCGCCCGGCGCGAAGAACCGACCCGAACCGACCGGGGTCGGTGCAACGTGGTGCCCAACCCCCTGTTGCGCCAGCCACGCCCAATCAAATTTTTCGCCAGGATCTTCCTTGCGGCCAGGAGCAACATCGGAGTGAGCCAGCACGTTGCGAGCGGAAATGTGGTGGCGACTGATGATGTCACGGCAAAGTTTTGCCACAGATTTCATCTGTTCAATCGGAAAATCCGGCAAACCGCCCTGGTGTCCCGCATTGACTATCTCGATGCCAATCGAGCGTGAATTTATGTCTGTGTCGCCCGCCCAAAAACTTTTGCCCGCGTGATGAGCCCGCTTGTTTTCCGGCACGAGCTGCACCATGTGACCGTCTTGATAAATATAGTAGTGACATGAGACGCCGCTTTCCTCGCAACACAGCCACTTCAGAGCGCCGTCAGCGCTGTCCATGCCGGTATAATGCAGCAGCAGAATATCGGGGCTTACTGTCCCGACCCGCTCGCCAAAGTTAACTGCGGGGCGGACTTCGGTCACGAGGTCAGAATCGGCCTTAAAAGTCCCGGTCACGAGGCGCTGATCACCTCTGGCGAATTTGTCGATGCGTGACGGGTCTCAATGGCTTCCCATGCCGTATTGATAGCCGCCAGACGATCATTGGCAATGACAACAAATTCCTGCGGGACGCCTCTGGCGATGAGCCTGTCGGGATGGCTCTCCATCACACGTTTTCGGTATTGCAGCTTCAGACGCTCATAGTCCCAGTTCGGGTCAGCATCCAGGATTAGATATGGATCGGCGTCGCCCGACCCAGTGTGCCGCGCCTTGATGCGATCAAACATCTCAGGCGTGAAACCGAAGGCGATGGCAATGTCTTCAAGAAACAGCAATTCATTCTCGTGGATCAAGCCGTCTGCCTTGGCAATGTGAAAGAGCGCGTCGACCACGTCATGAAGCACTTCCAGATCGGTTGTGTCGTCGCTGGGAAACATGCTGCGAACCTGCGAGGCATAGGCGTGATAACCGGCAACATCCTGCTTAGCGAGGTTGTAAAGGCGCGCAACATTGTTGAATTCCTCGGGAGGAACCTGAAAGACTTCCTGAAAGGCCGCAACTTCTGCTTCCGTGACGACACCATCAGCCTTTGCCATCTTCGCCGAAAGAGCGATGATGGCCACCGAGAAGCCAACCTTCTTCCGCGTTTCTTCATTGCCCTCAAATACAGTCCGCACTGCTTCCACCACCGCCGAAAACGCATCGGCGGCAACGCTGGATAGAAATCGGCCAATATCGGTCCAAATCGACATGCGCAAACCTTACACCGCAGACATATTCTTGGCGAATGAAATGATCGTAAGGTTTTCGTCATTCAGTGAGACCGATTTGTGGCAGGTCCCATGCGCTCGCACAAAAAAAAGCCCGGCACGATGGCCGGGCTCGATAGGTAATCGTAGCGACAAATCAGCCGGAGGGCAAAATCACCTTGTCGATCACGTGGATGACACCGTTGTCGGTTTCGATGTCCGCGGATATCACCTTGGCATCGTTGACCATTGGACCGTTGTCCAGATCGATGGTTACTTCACCACCCTGTGCTGTCGCAGCTTTCATGTCGTCCTTGAGATCAGTCGACATCACCTTTCCGGGCACAACATGGTAGGTGAGAATGGCGGTCAGCTTGTCCTTGTTTTCAGGCTTCAGCAGATCCTCGAGGGTGCCAGCGGGCAGTGCCGCGAATGCTTCATTGGTCGGTGCGAATACGGTAAACGGACCGTCGCCCTTCAATGTTTCCACAAGACCGGCAGCCTTTACGGCAGCTACCAGCGTCGTGAAGTCATCATTGCCGGCAGCGGTATCAACAATGTCGGCAGCAAATGCCGGAGTAGCGGCAAAACCGAGCAAGGTCGCAGAGACGAGAGCTTTCTTCAGGATATTCATAGGTAACCTCCAGAATGAAAATTCGACCTTTCCCCGGGGGAGGAAAGGCTGTGCTAATTGGTTAGCGTTGAATTAACGTCCGGGGTGCTGCACTGGTTTCCTGACAAACTGTCGCAGGGCCCCCCTGAGCGGAAGCGTTGGTGCCTTTCCAGCAACTTTTTCATGGTGATCGACGTGACAGCAATCAGCAGCGCCCAGACCGACAAACTCGCGGCTCGCCGCAATTTCTGGGGCCTTATACTCGGCCTGACAGGCGTCCTGGTTTTCAGCGCCACACTGCCCGCAACCCGGCTCGCAGTAGAGAGTTTTGCACCCTGGTTTGTTACATTTGGACGCGCCGCGCTTGCCAGCCTGGCCGCCATGCTGTGCTTATTGGTCATGCGAAAGAGGCTTCCTCGTCGCCACCTCAAGGCGCTTGCATTTATCGGCGTTACCCTCGTGTTCGGGTTCCCGGGTTTCATGGCGCTCGCGATGATGACGGTGCCCTCTGCGCATGGCGGCGTTGTGCTTGGCATATTGCCACTGGCCACAGCGGTTTTTGCGGCCCTTTGGGCAGGTGAACGTCCTTCACTATTGTTCTGGCTGTGCGGCATTGCAGGCGCAGCCGTGATCATCATTTTCGCTCTGCGCGGCGGTGGCTTCACACTCCAGGTTGGCGACCTCTGGCTTTTTGCGGCTGGCATCACTGCATCGGCCGGCTATGTGATCTCGGGAAAGCTAAGCCACGAGCTTCCCGGCTGGGAAGTGATCTGCTGGGCGCTGGTTCTCACAGCCCCATTTTCCATTGCCGGCACCATCTGGCTTTGGGATTCCACCTACACAGCCGCACCGCAGCCGCAGGTTCTGGCCTTTCTCTATCTCGGCTTGGGGTCAATGTTCCTTGGATTTTTCGCCTGGAACAACGGCCTCCGGCTGGGTGGTCTGGCCCGCATCGGGCAATTGCAACTGTTCCAGACCTTCTTCACCATTGCCATCGCGGGTGTGTTGCTTGGCGAAACCATCACATTGGAGACCTGGTTGTTTGCCGCCGCTGTATTTGTGATTGTCTGGATTGGACGAAAGAGCCGGGTGACCGCAAGATGAACGATCGAAAGAACTCACGCGACGATGGTATTGAACGCTACCACGGCCTCGATCCGGACGCAGATCCGGTTGAACAAATGAAATCGATCTACGCGGACTGGGCCGGTTCCTATGATGACGACAATGACAACAAACTCGGTACGATATCCCAGCCCAACACGGTCATACTGCTGACGAAGCATTTGCCTGACACCGCCTCAGTCATTCTAGATGTGGGTTGCGGCACTGGGCTCGTCGGCAAACATCTGCTCGAGGCCGGCTATGCAACTTTCGACGGAACCGATTTAAGTCCTGAGATGCTGACCTTTGCTGCCACTCGGGGCTATCGCCACCTGTTTCCGGCCGATGCGGCCAAAGGACTGCCCGTTCAAGACAATTGCTACGACGCTGCGCTTTGTGTCGGCGTTTTCACCCATGGTCACGTCGGGCCCGAGGGGGTTGATATGCTGTTGCGCGTGACAAAGCCCGGCGGGCTGATCATATTCACAGTCAATGAGGGTGTCTGGAAGAGTGAAGGCTTCGATCGAGCAGTCAACAGGCTGGCCTATGCCGGCCGTATCGAAATCGTTGAGGCTGTGAAGCAGGACTACATGACCCGTGAAGGGGTCAGCGCATGGTACATTGTGGCGCGCAAAACTGAGCAGAATTGAGTACCACTCCCGGTCAAACAGGTATTGTCTCTACTGATGACCCATGACTTCCCGCACGCGATACGGGGCTTCCAGACGTTTGATCTGACCGGGTGTCAACGTCACTTCAAGCGATTCAATGGCATCTTCGAGTTGCTTTAGCCTGGTACTACCGACAATCGGGGCGGTGACAAAATCCTTCGACAAAATCCAGGCATAAGCCACCCTGGCCGCGCTGGTTCCCAGCTCCGACGCGATCTTCTGCACTCGGTCGAGAATGGCGTAGTCATGTTTTGATCCGAACAGACCGCTCATTTTGTCGGTCTTTGCGCGATTTGTGCCCTCCCCCTGCCTGGGTTTGTTACCAGCCAAAAACCCACGAGCAATAGGGCTCCAGGGAACAACAGCAACACCTTCGCTTTCACAATAAGGCATCATTTCGCGCTCTTCCTCACGATAGGCGAGATTGTAGAAGTTCTGCATGGCAACGAACGGCGTGAACCCCGCCGACATCTGCATCTCTCGCAGCTTGGCAAACTGCCAACCCCACATCGACGATGCTGCCGGGTAGATGACCTTGCCGGCCCGCACGACGACATCCAGCGCTTCCAGCATCTCTTCAAAAGGCGTGGTCGGGTCGAGCCTGTGAACATAAAGAAGATCTACATGATCCATCTTCAGCCGATTCAATGAAGCGTCAACACTCTCGATAATGTGCTTGCGCGACAAGCCGCGCTTGTTGGGACCATCGCCCATCATCAGTCCGACTTTTGTGGCGACGACAATCTCGTCCCGCTTCGCAAACTTTTTCAGCATGCGTCCGGTGATCTCTTCGCTGTCACCAAAGTTGTAGTGATTGGCCGTGTCGAAAAAATTGATGCCCTTCTCGAGGGCGAGCTTGAAAAACGGTTCGCTGTCCTTTTCCGGGATAACCCACGGATGGGTTGGCCCGCCCGGCGTTCCGAACGACATGCATCCCAGGCAAAGTCGAGAGACAGTAAGACCAGTATTTCCCAGTTGAGTGTAGTGCATACTTTACCTCTTTGTCTGGCCAGAAAATGCGCCCGAAACCCATGCCGGATAGCCTCTACAAGGTCAAATCAGGGCACAGCTCTCGAAATTGTTCAAAGAAATTAACCGAGTACATTATGGTTTACAGCGCCTCAATATTTACCATTAACAACAGTTTAAGATGACAATTTTAGACAATTGGTCATATTCCCGACTTGAACATAGCAGCGGTAGGGATATGCCCCATGTCTACTCTTTCCAATCTGAAAAACAGCATGACACATGCTGATCTGACAAAATCATCCGAAGCGGGATCAGACGCGTCGGCATCGACAGGCTCAAGCCCATTGAAGACGGCTCTGTCGGCAGCCCGCAACAGAGCAAACCTTGAAGAAACACTGAAGGCAAAAGACAACGCCGAACTTGCTGAAGAGCAGGTCATGCGACTCTTTGAGCAAGAACTTGTACAGGAAGCAGATCAGATGACAGAGACAGAAGCAACTTCAAGCGAAAGCAAGAAAAGCACGATTGTCGAAAAGAACAATTCGGCGCGCGTTCTTGAACTGCACCGCAAACAGGCCAGCTGCTCGCAGATGCAGACCAAGATCCGCGAAAACGCCACCATTGTTTCCGCGTTGGTTACCCAGGCTGAAGACGTCACCAACTATCTGACCAAGATCGAAGTCGAGCTTGCCCAGCTGGAAAACATCGAGGAAAAGGCAACCGCCCTGGCGGAAGCCAATGCTGAGTTGAAGCGTCGCTACGACGAAGACAAGCTCGATCTGCAGGAAAAGATACAGCAGATTGCTGTTCTCGAAACCCAGAAGAACGCCCACCGGGATACAATCGACAAGGCAAAAGCCGAAATCGCCCGGCTCAACGAACAGAAAAACACACAGCAGAGCGAAATAAACTCAAGCAAGGCGCTTGCGGCAAAGATGGAAAGTGATTTGCAGTCTGTCTTTGAAAAGCTGGAGGCCCAGCAGCGCGAGCATAAGGACCGTCTGGCGGAGCAGAACGACCGCATTGAGAAGTTGACCGCGGTGGCAGAAACTTCGCGTCAGAAAGACAAGGATCTGGCCCGCGTTGAATCCGACTTTGAAGAGCTCAGAAAGACACACCAGGCCCAGGCCATCGAAATGGCTGACATTCGCTCCAAGCTCGCCAGCCAGACGGCTCAGAGCCTTGAGCAAAAATCAGAGCTTGATGAAGCACGTTTTGAAGCCTCCTCTGCCCGCGGCGAACTTGAAAAGACTGTCCGCCTGAAGGATGCGCGCATTGCGGAATTGGAATCCAAGCTGGAAATGAACCAGCACCGTGCCCTGCACGGCGAAGACGAAGTGTTTCGTTTGCCGCCCTTGAAAGGTGACAGGACCGAGGAAGCCAAAGTGACCAAAGCCGCTAAGAGCAACAAGCCGGCTGCCGAACGTCACGACCAGACGCTGAACTAGAAGCTGCCACTTGCAAAACCGGACAAGGCCCGCGGGAATTGAATTCCCTGCGGGCCTTTTTCGTTGGCCTTCTAAGCATCATTCTTGGATGTCTTGCATCACTGAACGGAATCCTCTGCCCTTGTCAGGCCGGCCAATCGATCAGGGTTAGTTACTGTTATGTGGTAATTTCAGTCTCCGAACAGCTCTCGGACCACCTGTTAGCTACCCCATGTTACCTCAACTTTTGACCTGCAATTC
Source organism: uncultured Rhizobiaceae group bacterium (assembly GCA_938044775.1). Lineage (GTDB taxonomy): Bacteria > Pseudomonadota > Alphaproteobacteria > Rhizobiales > Rhizobiaceae > Pseudahrensia. The sequence goes on along the minus strand of CALIOE010000061.1, from coordinate 94,138 downwards.
CGAATTGGGGGCTTATCAAGCGCCCAAGAGATGGAAACTCTCATGCAGAATTCAAACGACAACCGCCAGCCAAAGACCGTGTTGGCCACCTCTCTCGGTGAGATCGATGCCTGCGCATTCGACACAGCCTACCTGCTGCAAGCCCACTCACACGCATTGTTCAAAATTGAGCTCGACGAAACGGCCGAGCCAGACCGGATCGGCGCCAGACTTACGATGATCAGCGGTCGTCTTGATGTTGAGTCTCAAGAGCACTTGCTCACGTGCCGACTGGAGGAGTTAGCGGCCGCAGTCAAAAAGCCAGGTGAAAGCCTGTTGCCCTTCATCTGGAGTGAGCAGCTCAACCGCTGGACCCCGATTGGCGGATCCACAGAGTTTTCGGCGAAGTGGCCCTTTGGCGATGCTGAATGCCTGACGTTGGGCCTGTTCTTCCCGTCAGGCAACAGCGGAATTCTGGGCTTCGTGCTCAAGGATGTGCGTCGCGACGGCACCGGAACGCAACTGGAGCGCTTTCACAGTCTCGGCCTTGTGATTGTTGCACGGACAATACAACTGCAATCTCCAGGAGCGCCTCGTGTCCTCAGCAAGAACGAACGCCTGTGCCTGGTCTGGTGTGCAAAAGGCAAAACCAGCCTCGAGATTGCCCGTATACTGTCGCTCTCGGAGCACACGATAAACCACTATTTTTCCGTGGCGACATCCAAATTGGATGCCGCGAGCCGCTCGCATGCGATCGCCAAGGCGATCAAGATAGGGCTCATTGGCTACGACGAGATTGCCTAGATTACTGGCGGCGGCGTGTTGGCCCTGGCGCGGTCGAAAAACATGTTTCCTCCACAGCCGGCATTTGATTCCTTTTGAGTCATGGATACATTGGCGCCGAACTTCCTGCAGAGGGAGGACCATGCCCACTCGGTCCTAGGGAAATCGTGAACAACGCCGATTCAGCATCGCCCGGATCCGTAGAAGATTCTCTGCGGCGAATCCTACAGTCTCGCAAGTTTGTTTCGTCACCAAACCTGAGCAAGTTTCTTCGCTATGTCGTTGAGCAAAAGCTGGCCGGCAACGAAGCCGACCTGAAGGCCTATTCAATAGCCGTGGATGCTCTTGGCCAACCCGAAAGCTTTGACGCCCAAATTGATCCACGGGTTCGGGTCCTTGGCGGTCGGATACGAACAGCGCTCACAGAATATTATTCAGACGAAGGAGCCGAAGACCCCGTCAGGATTTCAATGCCGACCGGCGGCTACAAGCCGGTGTTTTCACGCAGCGGAGTCGCTGAACCCCAAGAACCGGGTCCGGAGCCAGGCCTCGCCGCATTGATAAAGGGGCGCTCGCCAAAACAATGGCTGGTAGTGGCAACAGTCCTGTGCATGGCGGCGTATGGGTTCGGGCACCTGGCGCTTCTCGGACTGCGCTCCACGACACCCTCAAGTCAGCGCCCCGAAATTGCCCCTAGCTCCATATCGATACTGGTTCGGGAAAATCCCCGCGACAGTGAGGCCGGCAGGGAGCGACAAAACTCGGGCCGGTTCATCCAGGATCTCAGAGCAGCTCTGGCACGCAACGAGGCGCTGTCCATCGTGTTGCCGAGTAATCCGACCGGTGATGACCTGGCCACCATGGCTGAACCCAGCGGCCCCGACTTCGTGATCAACACGACGATTCACACGATAGCGGAATCACGCAGAATCTCCGTGGAACTCACCAATGGCCGTACAAATGTCCTTGTCTGGGCACGCACCAAAACCATTGACCTCGAGTTCAATCCGCTTAAGTCCAGCGAAGAGGTGGTCGGACAATTTGTGCGCGAGCTCTCCTCGCAGGTTTTTGGCGCATCGATAAGAGCGCTCGAAGGTCGTGATCCGGACACGCTTTCGGCCTCCCAACTCTTTGTCCTTGCAACATGGGTTCCCGGGCCCGCCCGGAACAGCCTGAAATGGGAAAAACAAAGAATAGAACTGGCCAGGCTTGCCCTGAAAAAGGCGCCGGAATTCGGTCCGGCTTACTCTGTGCTGGCCGACAAGCTGGCCTACCTTGCCGCGGTGGACGGCCCCTCAGACGGTGATCAGGCACTATCTGAATCAAAAAACAGCGCGGCACGTGCAGTTGAGCTGGCGCCGGGTGACGCCAATACATTGTTCAATGTTGCGCAGTCCCAATGGCATTCCGGGCAGTTGAATGCGTCCATTCGCACCCTCAGGCGGGTGCTCGAGCTGGACCCCAACCACAGTTTTGCGCGCTTCTTTTCGACCGTTTATCCATTCACCTGTTTTGCTGCACCAGACGAGGTGCTCGACTTTGCAGTTTCATTCGACAAGTCACTTGGCACCGACAATCCCATCAGATGGGTGACGCTGACATGGAAGGGTTGGCTGCACGTCAACAGAGAGGAATTCGATCTTGCGTTGGATGCGGAACAGCGCGCGGCGCAAATTTTCCAGGTACCCTATACGGTGATGCGCCATGCGGCCATTTTGAACCGGCTCGGAAGGACTGACGAGGCCGCTGACATAATTCTGGCTCAGCGGTCAAACTGGCCCAACCTTGACCCGGCACATTTCTCGACTGTGACAATGCCGAGGCTTTGCCAGGAGTATTCCGGTTCTGAAAAAATGCTGGGATTCTATGCAGATCTGACGCGCGCCATAGCGCCTCGCCTCACCCGATAGGTGATGGTCAGCGACAGTAAACATTTCAAGATTTTTGATCTGGTCGGTCAATTCGCCGACTTCCGGAAAGCCAGTTGAGAAACCGCTCATTTGGCCAGCGGGCGGGTGTCCGGTTCAGGCGGTGCCGAAAACTCAAACGGCCGAACAGAGCCGCAAATGCACGTCACCAGGGCACATTGAACATTCCCCGATTTGTCTGAATGCGCGTTCTTTGGAACAAATCAGTCCAGATTGAACCCGAAATTACAGGTCGACATCCAGGAGCGCACAAAGTCAGTGTGAAACGCTCCCTTTGAACACAAGAAATTACCTGCGGTTCTGTCATAATGCATGATTCCCACCGTTCCATGCGAGCATTTGACAACGATCTCAACAACGAGCCCACTGTCATTCACCTGCTCAACCAGACGACCCAACAGGTCAGCAGATGCCTGCTCACGAGGCATTTGCTGAGCACCCACGGGTTCAATTGTGGCCATGAGCACCGCGACCAGTGTGGCAAATCTCAATTTCTCGGACTCTGATTCAAATGCGTCTCCATTGTGAGCTTCAAATGGCAGAAAGCCATGCCAATTCCTGGCATGTGAGATATGGCCGGGAGATTGCGTCGAACTGGTCGCCGGGAAAACGCCAGGATTTGGGAGGAGAACAGCGACCACGCGCCAATCGGGTGAACCGCGGGCAGGAAGATCTGCAAAACTGACGCAATGCTCTATGCTTCTCAAATCATGGCGCGGAACTCCGACCAGTCGAAAGACCCTACCGGCAAACCAAGCTGGACACGCATCAGTATTTTAATCGCAACTTACCTTGGATTGCTGGTGTGCGGTCACTATGGCGGTGTCTGGTTGATGGGCTCGGTCAGCGCTGACCTCGGCTCGGCCATTAGTGCAAATGCAGAACGAATGGTAATGGCGGCCATCGCCCTTTACTCACTGTTGTTGGCCATTCCATTTGTCCCGGGTGTCGAAATCAGCCTCACGCTGCTTGCGGCATTCGGAAAACTTGTTGCAGTGCCGGTATACCTGGCCACGATTGCTGGACTGTCGGCGGCGTTTTTGATCGGCAGGCTGGTGCCGATGGGCTCGCTTGCCGCGCTGTTCACGTCAGCGGGCCTGAGTAAAGCCACAGCTCTGATCCGGCGCCTTGAGCCGTTGGGCGCCAAACAACGTCTTGACGTTCTGCTGGAAAATGCACCGCGGCGAATATTGCCGCTTCTCCTAAAGCACCGTTATCTTGCAATCGCCGTCGCCTTGAATGTGCCGGGCAATGCCCTGATCGGCGGCGGCGGAGGTATTGCGTTGCTCGCCGGATTAAGCGGCCTTTTCACGTTTCCTCGTTTTCTGATTGTGATCTGTCTGGCAGTCATGCCCATTCCGCTGGCGGTGCTTTTCTTGAGCAGCTAAAGCGGCCGAATGTGTGTCACAGGTCATCCATGAATGACTTCAGAATGGCAGATCTGCTCAGGCGACCTCGCTGCAAGATGCGAACCTGTCGAACAGCATGGATTATTCAATGAACTGCATGGTCGTAAACTGCGCCCTGAATGCAGCAACTTCTGTCGCCAGCGAAGCAGAATCGCTCGAGGTCAGGCTGCGCGCAATCAGGCTGGCCAGCGGTTTCGTATGGTCTGCGCTCACACCCCAGCGGACAAGTTCCGGTGTGCCTATTCGTAGTCCGTTCAGATCACCCTCAACCGGTTTAACCGGCAACCCGATGCCGCAAGCCAGAAAGCCTGACTGTCTGAGGGTCTTTGAAGCCGCCTGCCCACCACCAAAAGTGGCCGCCTCGACCGCAAACTGATGCGAAGATGTAAAACCGCGGCTTTCAGCAAACACCGGAATGCCTGTTTCGTGCAGTTCCCTTGCCAGGCTTTTTGAGACGTCGAGCATCGCCCCGGCATAAGCAGCACCATGCGCCTTCCAGTCCAGCATTGTGATGGCAAGCGCCGCGGATTTTGCGGCGTCAAAATTGGCGGTCATGCCCGGAAAGGCAATCGCATCAAGACGCTCTGCAATATCTGCTTCGTTGGTGACGATAAGACCACCGGCCGGCCCGGCAAGGCTCTTATAAGTGCTCATCGTCATCAGATGAGCACCTTCCGTCAGCGGGTTAGGCCATGCACCTCCGGCGATTATTCCGCACTGGTGGGCAGCATCAAACAGAACCTTCGCGCCGACCTCATCGGCAATTGTGCGAATTTGTGCCACCGGATGAGGAAAGAGGTTGAGACTTCCGCCGATGGTAATGAGCTTTGGCCTCACCTTGCGCGCCTGGTCGCGCAGTGCTTCGAGATCAACAGTGAATCCGTCTGCATCAACCGGCGCTTCATGAACCTTCAATCCGTACAACCCGGCGCATCCATCATTATGGTGGGTGACATGTCCGCCTATCGACGCCGGGGGCACGATGATCGCGTCGCCAGGCTGGCAGGTGGTCATAAATGCATAGAGGTTAGACAGGGCACCCGACGCTACCCGTATTTCTGCATATTTTGACTGAAAGACTTCTGCGCATAATTCCGCGCAAATCACCTCGATTTCCTCAATGGCTTCAAGTCCCATTTCATATTTGTCACCAGGATAGCCGAGCGAAGGCCGCGAACCCAGGCCTGTCGCCAACGCCGCTTCGGCCCGTGGATTCATGACATTTGTTGCCGGATTGAGATTGAAACACTCTACCTCGTGAATCTCCCGGTTACGGGCGATCAAGGCGTCGATGCGATCAGTAATTGCATCTGCACCGGAACTGGCTGTCACGTTGGCAAGGCTTTGAATGTAGGTTTCACAGCCATGTGGAACCCATGCGCGTTTTTCCAAAGCGGTCATATCAGTCTCCCTCATTCGCTGGCGGCAGCGAAACAAAACACATTTGACCTCGCAAGCTAGTTTTACTAGACATTACGCCTAGAAAATCTATGTCTAAAAGATGCCTGTAGCACCACCACGCCCAAAGATGCCGCAACTCAACGCCTTGCGGGCATTTGAAGCCGCTGCGAGGCTGAACAGCATTTCGGCAGCAGCCGACGAATTGTGTGTCACTCCAGCCGCTGTTTCCCAACAGATCAAATCACTGGAAGCCTGGACGGGTGACAAGTTGTTCATCCGCAACCCCCAGGGTGTTGATTTGACGCGTCTGGGTTCAAGTGTCGTGGCAGACTTTACAACGGCGTTCGATAAACTGGGATCATCGGTTCAAAAGCTGCGAATGAATGCGGCCCCACATGAAGTTCGCATTGCAGCCCTGCCGAGCATTGCCCAGTTGTGGGTCTCGCCGCGCCTGCCGAACATTCGAGGCAAAATGCCCCAGATATCAATTTCGGTGAGCGCTCTGGAACAGCGGCCCAATCTTGTACGCGAACCGTTCGACCTCGCAATCTTTTACGAAGTCCGCGGCACGCCAACCACCGCGATACCATTGGGCCAGGACTCCATATTTCCTGTTTGTTCTCCCGCTGTCGCAGCCAGGCTGAATACCATCCAGGACCTGGCAGCCGAAGTGTTCTTACATGACTCCACATGGCGGGACGATTGGAAGACATGGCTTTCCGCTGTCGCGCCGGATCAAAATCTGAACAAAGGCGGACCGGAATTCTCGCTCTATTCCCTGGCCCTTGAAGAATGCAGAAATGGCGCCGGTGTCCTGATCGGGCACGAGGCTCTTGTTCGTTCCCAGATTGATGCTGGGCAACTCGTGGCCCCCTTTGAGACCAAGGTTGCCCTACCGCGAGACCTGGCATGCTCTCTCGTGAAGCCTCTTGAGACGGGTTCAGTTCTGGAGCAGGTAACGGCCATGTTGCGGGCCGCAAAATCAGTCTAGCCTGTCCGAAATAAGGCGGTTCCCGTGTTCCTTGCTTTGTCCCACAATGAAACCGGTTCTGAGCAGGCGCCGCCTGCCCTGGCGAAAAAGAGTAAGGACACTTTCGATGCAGCGAACTTTCAAGCGATACCGGCTATGGATTTTTTACGCCGGGTTTCTGGCTCTTGCCGTATTTTATGGTGGAAGAGAGCCGGTTTTCACCACTGAAAGCGGATATGCAGCAGGCAAGTATGCCGTCCTGACAGTGTTCTTCGTTTTTCTCGCCTATTCTCTGTTTGCCACCAGCAAAGAGAATTTCTTCAAATCGGTTGTTTCGATTAACCGGTTCTACTGGGGGCGGCAGATCGGGGCGGATCTGTATATCAGCGTATTTTTGTCACTCGCGCTGATCTACCTCAATGAGGGATCCTTCGCGATGTTGATGCTGTGGATCATTCCGGTTCTTATCTTCGCCAATCTCGCAATACTACCGTATATTATCCTGAACTACGGCTCGATCGTCAGCCAGTTCATGACGTGATGTCGCAAGATCGAAGTTTGCAACCTGGTTTCGGGCCATTATCAAGCCGCCTCCCAAGTCCTATCTTCGGTGGCTGCTGAGACCTCGCAGACAATTCATGCGCACCGGATCAATCGGGCGACTAAAGACTGGCAGCGCCCCTCGCCGCCTGGTCATATTGCCCACTCAGGGCCCTTAATATGCCGGCGATGCGGCTGAGATCATCTTCCTCAACTCCCATCGACTTTACGCTTGAGATTAACAGGGCTTCCCGCACAGCCTTGTACTGACGACAGGCTTCGCGCCCCCTGGCCGTAATCAGCACTGTCTTTTCCTTGCCCCTTTTGCCGGTGGTGACCAGTCCAAGACCCACCAGTTTCTTGATCGCATAGGTCACAAGATGCGTGTCCTCAATGTTGAGCATGGTGCAGAGGTCTCCCAGCGTTTTTTCGCGGTCGCGGTGGTTGGCCGAGTGCAGCACTTGAACCTCAAGGTGGGCTAAGCCCGACAGACCGGCCGCATCCATGCAACGCACCATCCAGCGCGAAAACGCGTTGCTCGCCACAATCAAGGCAAATTCCATTTCAGACATGGCCGGCATCGCACCATCGGCCAGTTGCGAAGAAGAAACGATAGGCCCGATACCCGAGGTTCCAAGATCATTTGGCGTGTTCATGGCACTAATATTCCGCAATCAGGATCAAAGACATTGACAAATTATCGATAAATCGTTGATGTTTGTCGAGTCACTTTCATGAATACGGATAGCATAATGTCAGCGAAATGGGATTTCTGGATCGACCGTGGCGGCACATTTACGGATCTGGTCGGCCGTGCGCCGGATGGGTCGCTGCATCCCTACAAACTGTTGTCAGAAAATCCGGAAGCATACAGGGACGCCGCTATCCACGGCATTCGCCAGCTCATGGGGGTGTCGAAGGACAAAGCCATACCTTCGAGCCAGGTCGGCTCGGTGAAAATGGGCACCACTGTCGCGACCAATGCTTTGTTGGAGCGCAAGGGCGACGTGACGGCCCTGCTGATTACCAGGGGATTTGGCGACGGACTGCGGATTGGCTATCAGGCCCGCCCGGACATTTTTGCCAAGCAAATCATTCTGCCGGAACAGCTCTACAGCGAGTCCCACGAAATCGACGAACGCATTCTGGCCGACGGCACAATAGAGGCTGAGCCGGACCCGGACGCCATTCGCATGGTCCTCAAAAGCATTCAGGAAAGAGGCATTGATGCCATCGCTATCGCCTTCATGCATGCGTGGAAATATCCGCAGCATGAACGCCTCGTGGGCAAACTGGCACGGGAGATGGGATTCGGTCAGGTTTCTGTCAGCCATGAAGTGTCGGCCCTCGCAAAACTGGTGGGACGGGGTGACACCACCGTGGTCGACGCCTACCTGTCGCCGATTTTGCGCCGCTATGTCGAACAGGTCAGCAGCGAACTGGGTGCGCAAAAGGCATCGACGCAGGAGGGTGAAGCGCCCCGCCTGATGTTTATGCAATCGTCCGGCGGGCTCACCGCAGCGCATTTGTTTCAGGGTAAAGACGCCATTCTCTCCGGCCCTGCAGGTGGCGTTGTTGGCGCCGTTGAAACATCCGCCCTGGCGGGACACGAGAAGGTCATCGGCTTCGACATGGGCGGCACATCAGCCGATGTGTCCCACTACGACGGAGAATACGAGCGCGCCTTCGAGACCGAAGTTGCCGGGGTCCGCATGCGGGCACCGATGATGCGAATTCACACTGTTGCCGCCGGTGGCGGCTCAATCCTGTTTTACGATGCGGGTCGCTTTCGCGTCGGCCCGGAATCAGCCGGCGCTAATCCTGGACCAGCCAGCTATCGCCGAGGCGGCCCTCTTACAGTGACCGACGCCAATGTAATGGTTGGCAAGCTCAAACCTGAAAACTTCCCAGCCATTTTCGGGCCGGGGCAGGATGAGCCACTCGATGCGGAGGTTGTGCGAGAGAAGTTTGCCGCCCTTGCCAATGAAATCGGGCAGGACCAGTCGGCCGAACAGGTAGCCGACGGGTTCCTCCGGATCGCAGTCGAAAATATGGCCAATGCCATCAAGAAAATATCGGTTCAGCGCGGCTACGACGTCACTGAATATGCGCTTACCTGTTTCGGCGGCGCCGGTGGTCAACACGCCTGTGCAGTGGCAGACAATCTCGGCATGGAGACGGTGATCGTTCACCCGTTTTCCGGCATTCTTTCCGCTTACGGCATGGGACTTGCCGACATCCGAGCGAGCCGCGAACAAGCCATTATTCAGCCCCTCGATAAATCCGGCTTGGCTGCACTTGTTGAACTTGAATCAGAACTTGAAGAAGCGGTCCGTGCAGAAGTTGAGGGACAAGGCGTAACCGATTCTGACATCAGCACTTTTTCCCGCGTTCATTTGCGGTATGACGGCACCGACACGGCTATTGCCGTCGCCCGCGACAGCGACCAAAACATGCGCACCGCCTTTGCCGAGGCTCACAAGAAGCAGTTTGGCTTTGTCTTTGATAAACCGCTCATCATCGAGGCGCTGGAACTGGAGGCCGTGGGTGGCGGAGCATCGGTGGCCGAGCACTCCGTCGACACGGTGGAAATGCTTCTGGAAGCATCGCAGATGACCCCCATGTTCAGTTCCGGCGCAAGCCACAGCGCCGGGGTTTTCGCGCGGGCCAGTCTTGTACCCGGCAACCGCATATCGGGGCCCGCGCTGATCATCGAGGATCATCAGACCATCGTCATCGAACCGGGCTGGCAAGCCGCCATCAACGCGCTCAACCACATCATTTTGACACGGGTAGAAAAGAAACAGCGTGAGGCTGTAATCGGCGCCAGCAAGGACGCCGATCCGATCATGCTGGAAGTATTCAACAACCTGTTCATGTCCATCGCCGAACAGATGGGAGTGACCCTGCAAAACACCGCTTATTCGGTGAATATCAAAGAGCGACTCGATTTCTCCTGCGCCGTCTTCAATTCCGAGGGCCAACTGGTCGCCAACGCGCCGCACATGCCGGTGCATCTGGGTTCAATGGATCGTTCGGTGGAAACCATCATCGAGCTTAACCGGGGCACGATGAAACCGGGCGACGTCTACGTTTTGAACGCGCCTTATAACGGCGGAACGCATCTGCCGGATATCACTGTCGTGACACCTGTTTTCAACGGCGAGGACATCCAGTTTTACGTTGCATCACGGGGTCACCACGCCGATGTCGGCGGCATGGCGCCCGGCTCCGCCACACCGCTGGCCACCCATGTGGAAGAGGAAGGCGTGCTGATCGATAATTTCAAGCTCGTGGATCAGGGCTCGCTGCGCGAAACGGAAATGCTCAATGTGCTGAACAGCGGTAAGTATCCGTGCCGCAATGCGGCGCAGAATATGGCAGACCTGCGCGCGCAGGTAGCCGCCAACGAAAAAGGCGTCGCTGAATTGCGCAAGATGGTCGAGCATTTCGGTCAGGACGTCGTCGATGCCTACATGATCCATGTGCAGGACAACGCGGAGGAAAGCGTACGCCGTGTGATCGATCGCCTGTCCGACTGTGAATACACCTACCCAACGGACACCGGCCAGCAGATCTCGGTCAAAATCACGGTCGACCGGGCGAAACGCGAAGCCACGGTCGATTTCACCGGCACCTCGCAGATGCAGAAGAACAATTTCAATACGCCGCAACCTGTAACACGTGCTGCCGTGCTGTATGTCTTTCGCATCATGGTGGAGGCGAACATTCCCATGAATGCCGGATGCCTCAAACCGATCAACATCGTTATTCCGGAGGGCTGCATGTTGAAGCCGCATTACCCCGCAGCCGTCATCGCCGGCAACACCGAGACCAGCCAGATGGTCACCAACTGCCTGCTCATGGCGCTGGGTGCGTTTGCCAATGCGCCTGGCACCATGAACAATCTGACCTATGGCAATGCGCGCTACCAGAATTACGAAACCATTTGCGGAGGTTCGCCAGCGGGAATTGACAATTCGGGTCGCCCGTTCGCGGGCACCAGCGGCGTCCATGTTCACATGACCAACACCCGCATGACGGACCCCGAAATCCTTGAGATGCGTTACCCCGTGGTGTTGGAGGAGTTCTCCATTCGGCGCGGTTCGGGCGGCAAGGGGCAATATCCCGGCGGCGACGGCACAACACGCCGAATGCGTTTTCTAGAGGACATGACCTGTGCCATTATTGGCTCAAGCCGCTACAATGCGCCCCGCGGACTGAACGGTGGCGGCGACGGTGAATGTGGCAAGACCGAAATCCGCAGGCTCGACGGATCAATAGAGTTGCTGAAACACGCTGACCAGACTGAAGTTGTTGCCAATGAAGCGGTGATCGTGACCACCCCGGCGGCGGGAGGATACGGCAAGGCCTGACCCATGGCCGCCACAATGGCAGTGCAAACAGTCGCGAATGCGCTACCGGAAGTCTAGTTTCTCTCTCGGATCCTTCTGTATGACGCTGGCCTTTCTTGCGCCTGCCGACAGCACACGCGCAGAAGGTCCGGCTGCTCGGGAACTGAAGCAACGCGGTAATGCGGTACCGCGACCCGCGTTTCGCCCCTCCCCGAAAGGGCAGGAAAAACCGGCAAGGAGTGTCCCACAACCAAAACGGCCTGTTTCGAAGACACCAGACCGTAGGTCAAATCCGGCCTCGGCCTGCCTGCTGAACTTAAACAGAATTGCGGTTGCAAGCCCTGCTCCGCAGCCGGAGGCGGCGGATCCCGCCTGCCGTATTCCCCAACCCGTAACGCTCAAATCGACGAAAGGCCCCTTCCCGGTTTCGTTCGCATCAGGGCTTACGCTGGATTGTTCGTTCGCGCTCAAAACCGCGGATTTCGTGGCCAACATCCTGCAACCGCTCGCCCGCCATCATGTGGGAGCGCCAATCAGCCAATTGCGTTCAGGAGAAGGTTTTGTCTGCCGCCGCCGCAACAATGCGAAAAGCGGCAAACTGTCAGAACACGCCTTTGGCGGCGCGCTTGATATCGTCGGCTTCGACTTTGCCGGCAAGAGCCGACTCGATATCGGGCCGCCGCGACTGATGAATCCAGAGCAGGCCGCTTTCTTTAAAGCGGCCCGCCTCGCATCGTGCGGAACATTCACGACCGTGCTGGGGCCCGGCACAAACGCCGCCCACGCCCGTCACCTGCATCTCGATCTGGCCCGTTCAAAGGGCAGGAAGAACCCCTACAGGATCTGCGAATAGCTATTCCGCTGCTTCCAGCTTGTCCTGGGTTCTGGTGTCAAAGTCGCTGGCGTCATGGCGCTCATGAAGTTGCGACTCGGGCTCTCCGAACGACCGGTTGACCATGCGCCCCCGCTTAACCGGAGTTCGCTCGGCAATCTCCTTCGTCCATCGGTCAACATGCTTGTAGCCGTCGGCTTCCAGGAATGTCGCCGCATCGTCATAGATCTTGCCGGCGACCAGCGCTCCGTACCAGGGCCAGATAGCCATATCGGCAATCGAATATTCGTCTCCGGCCATGTAGTGGTTGTCGGCCAGATGACGGTCGAGCACGTCGAGCTGGCGCTTCACTTCCATGGAGAAACGGTCAATGGCATATTCAATCTTGACCGGCGCATAGGCATAGAAATGGCCAAAACCGCCGCCGAGATAGGGGGCGCTGCCCATTTGCCAGAAAAGCCAGGAAAGGCATTCGGTGCGCTTAACCGGATCAGCGGGCAGGAACGCATCAAATTTTTCCGCCAGATAGAGCAAAATGGCCCCGGATTCGAACACCCTTGTCGGCGAGGGAGTGCTGTGATCCATAAGTGCAGGGATTTTGGAGTTCGGATTGGCACCGACGAAACCGCTGCCAAACTGATCGCCCTCACCAATATTGATCAGCCATGCATCGTATTCCGCATCTTTGTGCCCGAGCGCCAGCAATTCCTCGAGCATGACCGTTACCTTCACTCCGTTCGGCGTGGCCAGGGAATAGAGCTGCAGAGGATGCTCGCCGACCGGCAGTTCCTTGTCGTGGGTCGGGCCGGCTATCGGGCGATTGATGTTGGCAAATTTTCCTCCGCTCTCCTTGTCCCATTTCCAGACCTTGGGTGGTGTATAGTCGCTTGAGTCGCTCATATGGAACGTTCCGTGTCTTCGTTTTCGGTTGCGCGCATGTAACCCCCGTATCACTTTTAATGGCAAGGAAATTTATAGTGAGGATGCCCGGAACAGGGGAAATTGATTTCACCTCCCGATACAGCGCATCGCCCATTCTTTTGTCTTTGAAGCTCAAATACCGGATCATCAGACCGCTATCCGGCATCATCGGCAAGGCGGAGGAAGCAGACGCTTTAACCGACGAAGCCCGCTTCCGCATTGCCGGCAACTGGTTTGCACTCTGTGGGTGTCTGTCATCAACCGATGGCCGGCAGCGACAATATCGTTACATCCGCTCCAGCGTTCCGCAGGCTATGGACCTCTGCGAGTTCAGGATCCTCCAACCATTGTGTGATGTGGTCTTCCGAAGGAAACTGTAGCACCACGCCTCTGGTGGTGCCGTGCGGCTGCTGCAAGGCTTTGGTATCCGGGCCACCCGCAATGGGTTTTCCATTGTGTTTGGCCACAGCAGGACCGCCGACCTCATAATATTGAGCCAATTTTTCGGCGTCTTTCACGACAAGCGTAATCAATGCAAATTGTGTCATCACTTCACTCCGTTCCAATGATGACACTCTTCTGCCATCTAAATTGCATGTACGAAATTCATCATCTATGTACCTTTCATGTACAAAAATCGAAGCCTCATTACGAATTGGGATTCGCTCCGCCTGGTGCTGGCCATTGATCGCCATGGAGGGGTTTCTGGCGCAGCACGCTTTCTCGGCGTCACGCACGCGACAGTTTCGCGCAGATTGGCCAGGGCTGAAGACGATGCCGGCCTCGTTTTCTTTGAACGCCTCCCAGCAGGTCTGCGTCTGACGGAAGCCGGGAAAGCGGTGTTGTCGCATGCCAATAAAATCGAACCGGAACTAGATGCGCTCGAGCGCTACCTGATCAGTCAGGAACAGGAATTAAGCGGCCCTCTGCGCGTGACCATTCCACCTTTGATGATGACTGATGCCGTGAGTCTGGACATAGCAGAATTTGCAAATGCTCATCCCGAAGTCGAGTTGGATTTTGTTGGCGACAATAACCTTTTGAACCTGCATCAAAGAGAGGCCGACGTGGCCATTCGCGTAACCCACAAACCGCCGGACACCCTTTGGGGACGCAAGATCACCGATCAACACGCCGGTTTTTATGCGCAAAGCCAATGGCTGACGTCGAACCCGCTGGGCCATGGAGATCTGTCCGGGGACATTCCCCTGATTTCATTTAACTCCTGGAAAACCCCGGTTCCCAAGCTTCTCAGTCGATTGTGCCCTAATGTTCGCGTTGTCGCGCGTTGCGATGATATGGTCACCGCTATTCAACTGGTCAGTGCAGGGCTTGGTATCACGCGAATGCCTCGAATTCTGGGTGATGGCCTGGACGGCGTGACCCGTGTATCTGCGCTGCGCTGGGAACGTTATTTCCCAATCTGGTTGTTGACCCATCCGGATTTGCGCAAGGCTCCCCGTGTCGAGGCATTCATGCAACATATCTCGTTGGGATTCTCGAAGAGGCGAGACAGCTACTATATATCGAATATTGAACCGGCTTAACTGATGAATGGCTTACGGTCGCTGTTCGTGAAAAGCTGTCGAACCACAACAGTCACTTCTTCCGACGCAAAACAGGCGTCCGCTGACAACAGTGCAAAGGTCTTCAACCTTCGCGGATGCTCATCGGCATAGCAGCAATCCATTTGGAAGACGGGTCTTTGCAAAATTGTGCACCCCAGAAATATTGAGTGCATTGTCGGACAATAGAAATCGCAACGCAGCTGACCCAATCACCAGACTCCCAGATCGACGGACAGCCCAATCTCGATCAACGCCAGCCTTTCAAATACAATGCACTGGAGCAAGGGTCTGTCAGGGTGCGCTTCAGGCCAAAACTTGTTTGTACGCTTGCGTTTGGTGAGCAGCAAAAATACGGGCAGAACCATAGTGGTTTTGCGTACGAAACTCTCGAATGTGGCAGATTTCAGCGCGGTTTTTGTGACATGAGCATGGATGCCCTTGCCGCACGTTAAGACTGCTAATGGGCTCCCACATAATTTCATCACACGGGGTTGACCGGATGGCATTACGACGTAAAAACTGGGGTGTTCTCAGGGCGGGGTGAAATTCCCCACCGGCGGTAATAGCCCGCGAGCGCTCCCGATGACGGGAGGTCAGCAGATCCGGTGTAATTCCGGAGCCGACGGTATAGTCCGGATGGAAGAGAATGGTTTGCATTTTGGCCTGGACGGGCCAGTGTGTATGCCACCTATGCTCTGGGACCTAACGCAGTTGTTACGTGAGGTTCCGATATGACCAGTACCCAAACTCCAAATATTGCATTCGTTAAGGCTCGTTGGCACGCAGACATAGTCGACCGCGCCTACGAAGGCTTTAGCGCGGAAACTGCCAAGCTTTTACCTGGTGCCAAGACTGAAACTTTTGACGTACCGGGAGCGTTTGAGATGCCATTGCTTGCCAAGAAGCTCGCATTGACCGGCAACTACGATGCCATCGTCGCTGCGGCCTTGGTTGTAAACGGGGGCATCTATCGTCATGACTTTGTCGCCGATGCTGTCGTCTCCGGACTGATGACTGTCCAGTTGGAAACAATGGTACCAGTCTTCTCTGTCTCACTGACCCCGCACAATTATCAGCCGGTTGACGAGATGACGGAGTTTTATCGCCACCACTTCATCGGCAAGGGTGCGGAGGCTGCACAAGCCGTGGTCAACGTGCTTAACCTTGACGCTGGTCTGAGCCAGACCGGTTTGCTAAAAAGCGCCTGATCCTGTGACTTAGTACGCCCGAACCGGCCATTCATGACATGATCAGGCCACCATCTACATTCACGGTTTGGCCCGTAATGTAGCTGGCGTCTTCACTTGCTAGGAAGGCGACCAAACCGGCAACATCTTTACCAGATCCGGCCCGCTTCATGGGGATGTTCTGAACCCACGACGCCATAAGCTCGCCCGGACCAAAGTCTCCGAGCATCTTGCCCCACACCCGATCATTGTAATCCCACATTTCGGTCTCGATGATCCCCGGGCAGATTGCGTTCACTGTAATGCCGTCAAGCGCAACTTCCTTAGCCAGGCTCTGAGTGAGGCCAACAACGCCAAATTTCGAAGCCGCGTAGTGCGGGGTGTAGATGAAACCGTCACGGGCCTGACCTGACGCAGTACTAATGAGCCGTCCACCGTTTCCGGACTTGCGCATCCGACGAATTGCTTCCTGACAGCACAAAAACACCCCCTTAGTGTTGACGTCCATTGTTGCATCCCATTCGGCTTCTGTCAGATTCTCGATTTTTGCGATGGTGATGACGCCCGCGTTCTGAATGGAGATGTTGACCTCACCAAACTCACTTTCTGCTCGATTATATAGTTCCTCAACCGCTGCTCGGTCGGTCACATCGCATATTTCGGGTACAATCTGAGCTCCCAGGGCACGCAGAGCCTCTGCAGCTTCTTCGACATGTTTTTCCACCGAGGCGATAACCAGATTTGCGCCTTCTTCTGCAAAACGCTCAGCGATCGCGAAGCCTATTCCCTTGTTTCCTCCGGTTACGACGACGGTTTTCCCTGCAAAACGCTTCATGCTTAAGCCTCCATCTGAGTATCTCAACCGGTCAACTGCAGCAGTCTTCCGGCGGTGAATTTGTCTGTTATCAAAACGTCCAGAACGCCCGTGCGCAGAGCACCCAGAATTGCATCTGTCTTGGTCTGCCCACCGGCAAGGCCGATCACTCGGTCGACACCGTCAAGTTCGTCCATGGACATGCCGATCACGCGCTCATTGAGGGGAGTCGCAACTTGAAGACCGTCCCGGTCAAAGAATCGCAGACTGATGTCGCCGACAGCGCCAGCATCCGAAAGATCGGCAAGTTCCTTTGCTGAGAAAACGTTTCCGCTTCGGGCAAGCATCCTCGACGGTTCGATTGCCCCAATACCGACAATTGCCAGCGTGATATCATCAAACAAATCCATGGTTTCACGAACATATTGATCGCTGAGCATGACAAGCTTGGCTTCGCGTGATTGTGCGACTCCAGGGGCGCTCAGCAATAGCGGCTCGGCGCCCGTCAGCTTTGCGAGCCTTGTGGTCAGTTGAGTGGCGTGGGTCTGCACCCCCGGGGCCCCCATACCACCCAAAGTCTGTACTACGTATTTGGCAGGCGCAGATTTCATCGGATGGATACTCTCCACCATCTTGAGGATGGTTTCGCTCCAACTGGACACACCTATGATCTCATCAGCCTGCAGGGTGGTTTCAACGAAGTAGGCAGCTGTCTCGCCAATTCGCGCCATGATTGCTCCGTCCCGGTCCTCAGAGCATTCTATGACGACGGCTTCCTGAAGATCGAAGCGTACGCGGAGATCAGCTTCGAGATCACCGTAGGTGCCCGACGGCGAAACAATTGTTGTGCGGACAATATCTTCTTCCAGGGCTTTTTTCAGCATCCGAGAGACCGTTGCTTGAGACATCCGAAGATGTTCAGCGATCTCAGCCTGACGTTTGCCCTCCACATGGTACATTTGTGCAATTCGGGAAATCATCCTGAGTTCATTCAACCGCGACACTTAGCATGGCCTCCTTGGAATTGGCTGGAACGGTTCCGCATGCCTAAACAATCAGGTTCCCAACGTCGACTGGTTGACGGCCAGCTTCCAATCCCGAAGTGCTGATTCCCTGGCTTGAGCATCCATGTTCGGAGGTACAAGTTTCTCACCACCATCGAGTCCGGCAATTGCGTCTAGATCGGGCCAGTAACCCACAGTGATACCCGCTAGATACGCTGCACCAAGAGCCGACAACTCAGACCGTTCACACACGATGACAGGATGATCCAGATAGTTCGCAACCAACGACATAAGGAACGAGTTTGAGCTGGGGCCACCATCAACAAACAGGCGGCCGATTCCGGCTTCAGAATAGAGATCGATGATTGCAAAAATATCGTACACCTGGAGCGCAATGCATTCGGCCGCTGCTCGGGCGATATGCGGTCGTCCGGACTTGAATGAAAGACCAGTTATCACACCGCGCGCAACTGAATTCCAGTGCGGAGATCCAAGGCCGACAAGGGCGGGTACAAGCCTTACACCGAGAGACTCATGCACGCTCATCGCCAATTCCAGCAGTTCGTCAACATCCTTCAAGCCCAGCAACTCTGCGGTCCATGGCAGTATCGAAGCGCTGACCAGTATATTTCCTTCAAACGCAAACGTTGGCTTTCCGTCAATTGACCATGCAACTGTTGTGGTTAGTCCCTCTGGCGGAGGGGCAAATTTTTCGATGGTTGTCATAACCGAAGAACCGGTACCGAATGTTATCTTACCGTCGCCTGCCTGAAAGGCACCGTGACCAAAGAGAGCCGCATGGGAGTCGCCGATCGCTGATGCTATCCGTATGCCATCGGGTAAGCCTTGCACGTCTTTGGTCGTACCGAATTCTGACGATGAATCCTGAACACTGGGGAGCATCAGGAGCGGCACACCAAACAATGTGCACAAACTTGTGTCCCATTCCATATTTGCGAGATTGAACAGTTGAGTACGGGCGGCATTGGAACTGTCAGTGGCGTGTAGAGCCCCGCCTGTGAACTTCCAAATGAGCCATGAATCAACCGTCCCGATGCAGATGTCTTCGGGCTCAGTCTGAGCACTGTGGTGTTTCAGCAACCACGCCACTTTGGTGGCCGGAAAAAGTGGATCAAGAGGTAGTCCGGTTCTGGCGATGACATCATCTTCATGCCCTTCGCGTTTCAACTTCTCACACGATTCAGCAGTCCGCCGGCATTGCCAGGTAATCACCGGACCAAGCGACTTGCCGGTTGTGCGGTCCCAAATCAGCACCGATTCACGTTGATTCGAGATACCCAGCGCTACGATTTCGATCGATTCAATATCTGAGAGACAGGTCTCTATCGCTGAGATGGTGCTGGACCATATGTGCTCTGCGTCCTGCTCAACCCAGCCCGGCTGAGGGTGGCTGATCCCAACCTTTTCCGCGCCGGACGCCAGGATTGAGCCGTCCTTTGTAACCAACACTGCTTTGCAGTTGGATGTTCCCTCATCCACGGCCAGGATAACAGGTTGGGTCATGCTACTCTATGCCTTTTTGTCGATTAGTCTTGTGGCAGATTCAGCGATTCCCCCTGGTGACATCCCAAACTCATCCAACAGAAAATTGGCCGATCCGGTCGGCGCGAATATGCCAGGCACACCCAGCATTTTCATTGGCACAGGATGCACGTCCACCACAACTTCGGCCACAGCGCTGCCAAGTCCGCCAAATATCGTGTGCTCTTCACAAGTGACTATTGCGCCGGTTTCCCTGGCAGCTTTTTCAATCGCCTCAGCATCGATTGGGCGCACAGTCGACATATTGAGAACTCTGGCTGCAATCCCGCTTTGAGAAAGCAGGTCCGCGGCAAACATGGCGCGGTGAGTAAGAACACCATTTGCGATGATGGTCACATCCGCACCTTCCCGCATGAGGTCTGCGCGACCGAGCTCAAATTTATGGTCAGAGGAAAATAGATCTGGAACCCCAACGCGACTCAAACGCAAAAAGATCGGGCCGACGTGGGAAACCGCCCACTCCGCTGCGGCTGCGGTTTCGATGCTATCCGCAGGCGCAATAACCGGCACATTTGGCAGTGCCCGGATCCAAGCGAAATCCTCGATCGAATGGTGAGTTGGACCAAGTTCACCGTAGGCCATCCCCGAACTGATGCCGCACAGTTTCACGTTGGTGTTGGAATAAGCGATGTCGGCCTTAATCTGCTCAAGCGCCCGTCCGGTCAAAAAGCAGGAGGCGGCGCAGACAAAGGGCAGTTTTCCTCCATTGGCCAGGCCGGCGGCCACACCAACCATATTCTGCTCAGCAATCCCGACGTTGATCAGCCGCTCGGGCCACTTTTCTTTAAAGCCCCCCAATTTGCTGGAGCCGACGGAGTCATTGCAAACAGCGACGATGTCAGAGTTTACCGCCGCCATCGCTTCGAGAGTCCGCGTGAACGCGTCGCGACAGTCATGCAGCGCCGGATTGCCCCGCACTTGCTCTGTGACAGCACTCAATTTGAAGCCTCCCCAAGCTCTCTTGCCGCTTGTCTGTACTGTTCGGCATCGGGAACTTTGTGGTGCCACTCAACCCGGTCAGACATAAAGGAGATTCCACTACCTTTGTTGGTATGAGCAACGATACATTTGGGGCGATCCAATGTGACTGTCTCCGGCGAAAGAGCCGAGCAGAGCTGTTCCATATCGTGCCCGTCAATTTCTTCAACAGCCCACCCGAATGCCTCAAGGCGCTTTGACAAGGGCGACATATTAATCGTTTCTGCGAGGCGCGCACCCTGCTGCAGCCGATTATGGTCGATGATCAGAGTAAGATTGTCGAGTTTGAACTGGGCTGCTGCCATAATGGCTTCCCAATTGCTGCCTTCCTGCATTTCTCCGTCGCCTGTTATCACGAATGTCCTCCAGGCAGCGGCGTCGAGCTTCGCAGCTTTCGCCATCCCAACCCCCACCGGCAATCCGTGACCCAATGGTCCCGTGTTGGTTTCAACGCCCGGCACCTTCACTCGATTGGGATGTCCATTGAGCGCTGAGTAAGGCTTGAGAAAAGTGGCGACATCCCGCTTTGCGATGAAGCCCTTCTCGGCCAGTGTGACGTAGAGGATGCAGGCGGTATGACCCTTGCTGAGAACCAGCCGATCGCGATTTGGATCAAGAGGGTTTTCAGGGTCGACTGACATCGTATGAAAATACAGCGCCGTCAAAATGTCAGCCACCGACATTTCGCCACCTATATGGCCTGCTCCGGCCTCGAATACGGCCTGAAGATCGCGCCGGCGGATACGATTTGCAAGGATGGCAAGTTCCTCGGGATACATTTAGAGTCTCTGTATAATTATTCTATCACAAATAGACATGCAAAGAGGACTTAAGTCAAGACAGCGGGGGTGATGTGGAGACCTGCCACCGATCAAAAGCCTTGCAATGGTTTCGACTTGACCATCGAAAAAATTAACGATATGGATTTTTCATCGTATGTGAATAATTATTCTTCGGGAGGGGGTATGAGTTCAGTCAACGCCGCACCGGATTTCAAAAAGACATTACTCAGTGCCCTCTCTTTGCGTGGTGCGACAGGCCCTCTGATAGGGCTAATCCTGCTCTGTTTGTTTCTGACAATTGCAACGGATTCATTCTTCTCGATAAGAAATTTCCTCAACATTCTTGATCAAATAACAGTGCTTGGCATCATGGCCGTGGGTATGACGTTTGTGATCCTGATTGGCGGAATTGATCTGGCAGTGGGCTCCGTGCTGGCCCTGTCTATGATGGTTTTAGGCTATCTGAATGTCACAGCCGGGATGCCGATGTGGGGAGCGATCCCGCTGGCGTTGCTGGCCGCCGCCATGAACGGTGCCATTGCGGGTGTGTTGATTACTGAGTTCAAGGTGCCTGCCTTCATTGCGACGCTCGCTATGATGTCGATCGCTCGCGGCCTTGCAAATATGATTACCAACGGCTCGCAGATCATTGGCTTCCCGCCCTGGTTCAACCTGGGAGCCATCATTCGGTATGGCGGCTTCCTGACGATGACCGTTGCCGTCATGCTTGTCGTCTTTGTTATCGCCACACTATTTCTCCGCTACCGGTCAGGTGGGCGTGCGCTCTACGCAGTCGGCGGAAACCCCGAAGTGGCCAGATTGGCAGGCGTGAACGTCAAGCGCACAACTATTCTGGTCTACACAGCATGCAGTGCCCTTGCTGGTCTGGCAGGTATCTTGCTGGCTGCCCGACTGGACTCTGTTCAGCCAAGCTCAGGCGTTGCCTACGAGCTCGACGCGATTGCAGCCGTCGTGATCGGGGGGACGAGTTTGTCGGGGGGTACCGGCGGCGTTGGCGGAACCATTATCGGCGTATTGATCATCGGCGTCCTTCGCAACGGACTGAATCTGCTTAGCGTCTCTCCGTTCGTGCAAGCTGTTGTCATTGGACTGGTCATCGTGCTGGCAGTTGCGGCCGAGACATTTAAGGAAAGAAGCAAATGAACAGAGTCGGGGGCGACCAATGGCCGGTTGTGAAAGGGCGGCATTGAAATTGATATTGGAGTGCGGCTTAGCGCCAGTCTTCACGGAATAGTCCGACTGTATCGGGCTAAATCGGGTCACACGACAACCAACGACCCATTCTTCAAGGAGGAGAAATCATGATTACTCTAAAAAAGGCATTGCTGGCCACTGCTGCACTGTGCGCGCTGTCCGTTTCATCCGGAGTATCTGCCGGCGAAGTGAAAAAGATAGGCTTGGCAGTCCCCAACTTGCAGGCGGACTTTTTCAACCAAATCAAACTGGGCGTTGAAGGCTACGCCGGCAAACTTGGCATCGAGGTTATCGTCGTTGATGCGAAAAACGACACTGCAACCCAGGTTAGCCAAGTGCAGGATTTGATGACCCAAGGTATTGATGCGTTTATCTACATCCCTGCAGGCGCAGCTGCAGCAGCGGTTCCAACCCGACTTGCACGCGCCGCTGGCATTCCGGTTATCAACGTTGATCGTGAGCCCGACGGCGAGCCCGGCGATACCGTAATTTATGGTGAGAATATTGTCTCCGCTTACCAAGTCTGTGACCACATCATTAAGAAGGCCGGCGGCAAAGGAAAAATGGTCATTATTCACGGTCAGAAGGGGACCACACCAGAAGTCCAGCGGTTCGAAGGCTGCAAAAGGGCGATCGATGAAAACCCTGGCGTCGAACTGGTGGCTCAACAATGGAGTCAGCAATGGTCACCGGACGAGGGCTTCCAAATCGCACAGAACATGCTGCAAGCAAATCCAGACGTCACAATCATCTTCGGTCAGGCCGACGGCCTCGCGATGGGCGCGGCGAAAGCAGTCCAGGGAGCTGGCCTGGAGGACAAAGTCATCGTTGGCGGCTATGATGGCGACGGGGCCGCTCTGGAATCTCTGGTCAAGTGCGATACTCCGTTCATCGTGACAGCAACACAAAGCACACAAGCTATGGGCGTTCTTGCTGTCAATTCAGCGATAGCTGTCGGCCATGGAGCATCTGTACCGGCCCGGCAGATCCCGAATGCGGTGCTTACCACCTGTGCGGATGCGGCCAAGTTCGTTGAAAAGCATCCCTGATACCGAGATCGCCGGTATCGTCGTTCGATAGGCAGCAATTTGACCTCGAGAAGTGACGCTCCAATTCTGACCCTTCAGGGCATCCGCAAGTCCTTCGGCATGACTGAGGTTCTGCACGGGATCGATTTGGAAATTCACGCTGGAGAAGTCGTAGCACTGCTTGGTGAAAACGGTGCCGGTAAATCAACAGTATCCAACATCATATCCGGCACTATTCTCCCAAGTGCCGGAAAGATGACGTGGCAGGGCGCAAATTTTGCGCCCGCCACCCCCCGCGAAGCAATTGATGCTGGCGTAGCCATGATCCATCAAGAGCTGCTGCTGCTACCGCATCTTTCAATCGCAGAGAATATCTTCGTAGGCCGGTATCCCATGAAAGGCGCGGTCGTTGATCGCAAGCAAATGGAAGAGCGTGCTCACAGCGGTCTCGAAAGGCTGGGGTTGGAAATTTCTCCGCGACGCAAAGTTGAAGGTTTGTCTACCGCCAACCAACAGCTCATCGAAATCGCCAAGGCTCTAACGCTAAACGCAAATCTGCTGATTCTCGACGAGCCAACCGCGGCGCTCGGCGGCGAGGAAACCAGTCTCCTCTTCGAGCAGATTGATCAACTGCGCAGAGAAGGCGTAGGGATCATTTATATTTCGCACCGCCTCGAAGAAATCAAAAAGATTGCTGACCGTATCATCGTCATGCGCGATGGATCGAAAGTTCGGGAATTCGACACCGCCAACCTTCCCGTTCGAACCATCGTGGAATCCATGGTGGGACGTCCGTTGGAACAGATGTTTCCAACCCTGGCGGTGCCGCGCGACGAAGTGGTGCTTGAGGTAGATAGTCTTTCGGCTCCAGATGGGAGCTTTAGCGATGTGAGTTTCACCGTTCGTAAGGGTGAGATATTTGGTATTGCGGGTCTTGTGGGTGCTGGTCGAACAGAGTTGGTGCGCGCTATCGCCGGTGCCGATTCGATTAAGTCAGGAAATATCCTTCTCGGTGGTGCTGGAGCTATCCCGCACTCACCAAAGGACGCCATCAACAATGGCATCGTTCTCGTGCCGGAGGATCGAAAACAGCACGGGCTTGTTCTGAAGCATTCGATTCAGGAAAACGTTGCTTATGCCAATATGGATTCGGTCACAAAATCCGGATGGGTCGTGGGAAGTCTTGTCAGGGAATTTGCGAGGAAAAACATTGAGAAATTCGGCGTTAAGGGAAAGGGTTTTCAAAGTGCCAATGAGATGTCTGGTGGCAACCAGCAGAAAGTCGTAATTGCCAAGTGGCTCGCACGCAATCCGCGCGTTGTCTTGCTTGACGAACCAACCCGTGGAATCGACGTGGGTGCGCGTTCGTCGATCTATGAAATAATCCATGCCCTTGCTGCAAGTGGGGTAGCGGTAGTTGTCGTAAGCTCGGATCTTGAAGAAATTTTGGGAGTCTCCAACCGCATCCTGGTTATGGCTGCCGGCCTGCAGGCCGGAATTCTTGATCATGCGGAAGCGGATGACGTCTCGGTTATGGAACTGGCTACCAGCTAGCTCTAAGGATCACACCAATATTTTTGGAACCACAGAATGACCAATCATACTTTAAGCGCTCCCGCGCTATTCGATTTGACCGACCGTGTGGCAATCGTTACGGGGGCCGGAAGTGGAATTGGACAACGCATTGCGCTTGGATTGTCACAATGCGGGGCCCGTGTTGCGTGCCTGGACCGCCGCGAAGATGGTGGAACCACCGACACGGTCAATCTGATCCAGGAAACCGGGGGGCAATCGCTTGAACTGGTTGCTGATGTAACGATCCGAAAGGCACTGGACGATGCAGTAGACCGGACCGTGCGTGAATTTGGACCATTGGACATTGCCGTTAACGCGGCAGGCATAGCCAACGCGCATGCGGCTGAAGAAATGCCTGAGGAACAGTTCCAAACACTGATGGACATCAATCTAAAGGGTATATTTCTTTCCTGCCAGGCGGAAGCGAACGCTATGCTGACGCACGGCGGAGGTGCCATTGTTAATATCGCATCGATGTCCGGAATAATTGTTAACCGCGGATTGGAACAGGCTCACTACAATGCGTCAAAAGCCGGCGTAATCCACATGTCAAAAAGCATGGCAATGGAGTGGGTTGATCGCGGTATTCGTGTTAACACAATCAGCCCTGGATACACTGCAACGCCAATGAATACACGCCCTGAAATGGTGCATCAGACGAAAGAGTTTGAAAGCCAGACACCAATGGGACGCATGGCGACAGTGGATGAAATGGTTGGACCAGCAATATTTCTGGTCAGTGACGCAGCCTCCTACTGTACCGGCATCGATCTTCTGGTCGATGGCGGGTTTTGTTGTTGGTAGGCCAGGCTCTGACACCCAAAACTCACATCTTTTAGAAACGTGCTGGCAATCCGGAATCCGGTTCGAAGTCAACTCGTGCTACAAACACATTTGTCCGCCAACATTTTTGGAACCTGATCCTGGAACACCAAGGCTCCCCAAGTTCAGCAGAAGCAACTGAGACAGCGGAAAAACATTTGGTCGGTAGAAAGCCTGCCGCACGCTGAGACTAGGGTTCAGATGCGACATGCCAGAGGCTTTGATCGGCCAACTCCGCGCCATCACGACTTTACAAAACTTTACACAGCCAACAAACCAGCGAAACAGCAACCTCCTAGTCTGCCAGTGTGACGGGGATGACCCCTCACCCTCCGGTTCCTCCCGCCGGAGGCCATGAGACAGAACACAGGAGATTGAAGATGTCCGCCCCAATTAATCCAGATCCGAATTCCCGCAAGTCCTGGTACGCCACAGATCGCGGCCGCCTGATCGGCATTGCGGCCGGTGCCACCCTCATTATCGGCGCTTCATTCAGCGTTCAGGCAATCGCCGAAAGCAAACCCTATCAGCACATGAAGCTGCTCATGGGTTCAGAACAGGAGTCAACGGTAATGATACACAAGGCAGGATGGGGCGAACGCGGCTGGTTCCGCGGTGGCAGGCATGGTCGTGGCCATGGCAGCTTTGCCGACCTCACAGATGCAGAAATCGAAAAGCGCATCACCCGCGTGGTCAAACACGTCGCCATCGAGATCGACGCCACGCAAGAACAGCAAACCAGGATCACAACGCTCATTACAGCCGTCGCGAAAGACCTGCGACCGCTTCGCAATGAGTTTCGTGCTGCCGGCAAGGAAATGCATGAATTGTTGACGGCCGACAAAATCGACCGGGAAGCGATTGAGAAATTGCGCGCTGAGCGGCTCGCCGAAGCCGACCGCATCAGCAAGGAAATGGTCACCGCCCTGGCCGATGTGGCAGAAGTGTTGACCGTTGAACAACGCAAGGTCCTGGACGAACGCATCGAGCAATTCCGTTCCATGCGCAAACGCTGGCACCGCGGCTAGGAGCAGGTTAGGTAGAACCTCATGACTGACTACGTACTCCTTGTTGAAGATGATAACCGCCTCGCCGGGATGGTCGCCGACTATCTCGGCGACAACGGCTTCGATGTGACCATCGCACCCACCGGTGTGGAGGGCATCGATCTGCAGACCGCCAATGGGTTTGACGCAATCATCCTTGACCTGATGCTGCCTGATATTGACGGGCTCGAGGTCTGCCGCACCATTAAGGCCCACGACGCCGTACCCATAATCATGCTGACGGCGAAAGGCGATCCGATGGACCGCATCATCGGCCTTGAGATCGGAGCCGACGACTATCTTCCCAAACCGTTTGAGCCGCGGGAACTGCTGGCCCGTCTTAGGGCTATCATGCGGCGTGGAAAGGGCAACGGCACCGCCGAAACATTGCGGTTCGGTCGCCTGGAGATCGACCCCGGCAGCATGGCAGCAAGCATGGACGGCAAGTCTTGCGAGATGACCACACATCAGTTCAATTTGCTTCACATCCTGGCCAGATCGGCAGGCCGCGTTTTGACACGTGACATGTTGATGGACCAGCTAAAGGGGGAAGACCTGGAGGCCTTTGATCGCTCCATTGACGTTCACATCTCACGCATACGCTCCGAGATCGAGGACGACCCGAAACACCCCAAACGCATCATCACCGTTCGCGGCGCCGGGTATGTATTTGCCCGCGTACAGGACTAAGCGCAGTCATGATCAAGCGCCGTCTCCACCTGCAGATCTACTTCACGATCATCCTGAGTCTCGTTGTCGTGGCAGTTGTGACCGCTGTCATGTTCGGCATTTTTGGCCGCGACAATGATTTTGACGAGCGGTTTTTTGGGATAACGGCGAAGCTTGTAGGAGAGACGCTTCCGCCTGCGACTGCTCCGCGGGATGAACAGATTGCGGCCATCCGGGAGCTGGGCAGCGAATTCTCCATTGATATCAGTCTCTTCAATTCACAGCGTCGATTGATTGGTGCGTTTGGTGAACCGATGGAAGCTCCCGACGCGGATGATGAGGAAGATGCGGTCGAAGATCATGTCTGGCAGCGCCACAAATTTGGCTCCAGCTGGATCTTGCGCCTGCCCGACGGCCGCTGGTTTGGTGACGACATGCGGCTTCGGGATCATAGAAATCCGCTGGCGGGTCTGCTCCTCCTTCTCACAAGCATTGCGCTGGGCGTCGGCATCGCTTCCTACCCGCTGGTGCGAAAACTGACGCGCAGGCTTGAAACGCTGCAAACCAGTGTTGAGCAAATGGGATCCGGTGATCTGACGGCCCGCGCCGAGGTGAAGGGAAAGGACGAGGTCGCCCATCTGGCGCAGAGCTTTAATGATGCGGCATCAAAGATCGAAACGCTCGTCGATTCCCACAAAACACTTCTCGCCAATGCCTCCCATGAATTGCGCACGCCCCTGTCACGCATTCGGCTGGGTCTGGAAATGTTTCGCAAGACCGGTCAGGAGAAACGTCTTGCCGCTCTGGAAACAGACATTGCAGAGCTCGACAGCCTGATTGACGAGATCCTGTTGATGAGTCGGTTGGATGCAGGAACCATGGGCACGATCGAACCCGACGTGGACCTGCTTGGCCTGATCGCAGAAGAATGTGCCCATTATCCGCAGGCCCGTCTTGAGGGCGATGCGGTATCCCTGCCCGGCAACACAAGGCTGCTTCAGCGGCTTGTTCGAAACCTGATCGGCAATGCCTTTAAGCACGGTGAACCGCCAGTGACCATCAGCTTGGCGACTGCCGGTCGGATGGCCGTGATCTCGGTTCAGGATTCTGGGCCGGGTATCCCTGCCAGCGAACGAGAAAAAGTATTCCAAAGGTTTTACAGGGCAGCAGGCAAGCAGAATGTGGAGGGCTATGGTCTTGGCCTGCCGCTGGTCCTCCAGATTGCCCAGGCCCATGGTGGTTCGGTGCACATTGCCGACGGATCGGGATGCAATATCGTGGTTGAACTGCCACTTGAAGGAAACCGACAAGCCTACCTCTAAAACCCCGTCGGCCAGGCTTTTTCGCCTGCGCCGATCTGCACTTTCGGCACCACTTTCCTGACAAAAGCCTGAAGCCGAGGCGCATTCTTGCCATGGCGTTGATGATCAGCGGTTTTCTGTTGATCCATGGTCGGCTATTCAGACGCACAATCAGATCACGAAAGACCTTGCAATGACGACCATGACTCCGTTGTCGGCACGCAGCATTGCCGCAGAAATCGAGGCCGGAAGACTGTCTCCACAGGCAGCCCTTGACCAGTGCCAACGCGCCATCGCTGAGCACGAAGAAGAGATTAGGGTGTTTTCCTGCCTGGCCAAAGATTGGCAACCGGGTTCCGGGCCACTATCCGGAGTTGCAATCGGCGTGAAAGACATTTTCGACACCTATGATCTGCCGACGTCCTATGGCTCGCCCATCTACGAGGGTCACCAGCCGGTCGTTGATTCCGCACTGGTGACAATGCTTCGCCAGGCGGGAGCGACGATTGCGGGCAAGACCGTGACGACCGAATTTGCATGGTTTGAGCCCGGCCCGACTCGCAATCCTCACAACCTTGAATATTCGCCAGGTGGCTCGTCGTCCGGGTCTGCAGCGGGCGTCGCTGCTGGTTTCTTCCCGGCTGCGGTCGGCACACAGACCGGCGGCTCGATTGTGCGCCCGGCGGCATTTTGCGGGGTTGCGGGCTACAAACCCAGCTATCGGCTTTTTCCAAGCATTGGCATGAAACATTTCTCTCAGCTTCTTGACACAATTGGATTTTTTGCCGCCCAAGTTGCCGATGCCGCCTTCGTGGCGGCGGCGTGCTCGGGCCGGGACTTGTCCGTTGACGAACGCAATACTGCTCCACCCCGCATCGGCGTCTATCGCAGTTCGATAGACCATTTGATGGAAGGCGAAATGGTCGACGCCCTTGAGGTTCTTGCAAAACAGGCTGAGGAATCAGGGGCCGTGGTCGCAGAGGTCAGTCCGGTGCCGGAGGTGGAAGCCGCCCGCCAGGCACACGCTCCAATTCAGGACTTCGAGGCAGCAGCGACGCTCGCAGACGAACGTCGGCGTCATCCGCTGCAACTGAGCGACAGACTGCGAGACCATCTTAACGCCGCTGCACGCATTACACCGCAGACCTATGACGACGCCCGACGCATTGCTAACCGGGGGCGTAAGGCGAGCCGCGATCTGTTTGAAAACTGCGATGTGCTGCTGACCGCCTCAGCGCCGGGTGTCGCTCCCAAAACACTGGCATCAACCGGTGATTCAAGCTTCAATCGGTTGTGGACGCTGCTGGGATTGCCATGTGTGAATGTGCCGGGTTTAACCGCAAACAACGGACTGCCGTTGGGCGCACAGATTATCGCGCCGTTCGGCCAGGACAAGCAGGCATTGCAGGCAGCCCACTGGCTGGAGACCGTGATACGCCAAAAAAGGCTGGATTGAGATCAGCGAATTTCCTCAAAGCCTTCATCATCGGCATGGCGAGCCAGCCAAAGGGCGACAGTTAATTGTTTCTCGGCGCCGGCATGAGGCGCAAGCATGCGTTCTTCGACAAGGCTCAGTCCTGCCAGCTCAAACCACCGTTCGACAAGCTGGGTGGACATGCCCAGCCTCAGATGAGCGTGTTCATCGCGCAAAAAATCATGCTCGTGGGGCGCGAAATCGACAATCAACAAATACCCCTTGCGCGCAAGGCGCCATTTGGCCTGGCGCAGCGCAAGAGGTGGATCCTCCAGGAAATGCAGCACCTGATGCAAAACCACAAGATCGAAGCGTTCATCGGTGCCCGGTTTGTAAACGTCACCATGACGTACATGCAGGTGAGACATTTCGCCGGATCCGATTGTCGATCTTGCGACAGCAAGCATGTCCTGACTGGTGTCAATGCCAACCCCACGAGTCACATAAGGGGCGAAAAGCTCCATAACACGACCGGTTCCGGTGCCAAGATCAAATATCGATTTCGGATTGCCGCGAAGCCCGAGCTCAAGCATTGCTTCTTCCACCCGGTCTTCGGCAATGTGAAGAGAGCGAATTTTGTCCCAGTCCTCAGCGTTTTCTGCAAAATAGGCGGAAGCCCGTTCCGCCCGTCTTTCTCTCACGGCCTCAAGCTTCTCATGATCCGCAGCAAGTGTTTCGTCATGTACTGCCAGTGGCTTAAGAATGGCGTTGAGGAAGGCTCTTGGAGGGCCGTCGTTGATGGTCCGAAAATAGGCCCATGCTCCTTCCTGAAAACGTTCTGCAAGGCCGGCTTCTACGAGGAGCTTGAGATGACGCGATATTCTCGGCTGACTTTGTTCAAGAATGGCGATCAGCTCGCTGACGGTCAGATCAACCTCGTCAAGCAGCGCCAGCAGGCGCAGACGCGTTGGTTCACCAGCAGCCCGCATCCAGCCCACTCCCATGTCCAGCCCGTGGGACAAATCGGTATCGTCGCCCGTCGTATCCTCCAAGATTCCCCTCTCGTTCACCGCAATCTGCAAGCCCCGTTCGTGTTACACCAACCTGCAAGGTGGTCAATGGATGAGACAGGATGCGCGCAATGGTAAAAGCCAATACTCCACGCCAGAAAGCGGTCATCCGCGCCCTGCGTGAACTGATCCCGCTTGCCTCCTATGCCGATTTCGAGCCAATTGCCCTCGCCGTCCGGGCGCGACACATGCGCGATTTGGCTCCAAGAGATGCGGCTTTTCTGGCAACAATTGCCCACATACGCCACAACCACACGGACTACGACGCCCTGAGAGACGAGGGATATGACGAGGATTCTGCGCGGCATTTCGTTGCAGACGAGATTGACCACGTCCTTGAGAACTGGGGAAGTTCACGGCGACTCGCGTCACCCCAGCCGAACGACGATCAAACGGGAACCGTTTGAACGGCTGGTCGCGCGGCAGCGCGTTCGCGGGAAATGACATAAAGACCGGAAGCCACAGTAACCGCGATACCCATTGCGGCAAGACCATTTGGGAGGTCGGAAAAGACAATCCAGCCAATGAGTGTGGCAATTGGGATCTCCAGATATTGCATCGGGGCCAGCGTTGCAGCGGGAGCGAAACGCAGCGACCATGTCATCAGCAGGTGCGCGACTGTTCCAAGCACACCAATCGCTGCCAGCAAGACTGCATCACCCGGCTCCGGATTCACCAGTGCCAGGTCGCCCACTGCGTCGGCTGGCGCCAAAAA
This sequence comes from uncultured Rhizobiaceae group bacterium, assembly GCA_938044775.1. Lineage (GTDB taxonomy): Bacteria > Pseudomonadota > Alphaproteobacteria > Rhizobiales > Rhizobiaceae > Pseudahrensia. The sequence continues at coordinate 62,269 of CALIOE010000061.1, read as the reverse complement.
ATAAACTGCCGACAGGACAATCGTCGCCATGACACCGCTCATCGCCTGAAGACTGATGGCGTCAGTTTCCCTGGCAATTTGCCGTGTCACCAGCATGAAAAGAGCAAAAACCACCGCCACCGCCAACGGCAGCAAAGCAGGCGCGCCAACTTCGGAAAAACTCGGCTGCACGACCATCAGCGTGCCTCCAAATCCAACAATGCACGCAATCAATCGACGCGCACCAACATCTTCATTTAAAAAGGTTTTTCCAAGCAGAAGCATGATCAACGGCATCACAAAGGCAATCGCCACGGCATCAGCAAGCGGCAAATAGCGCAGAGACAAAAACATGCATCCGATACCGGCAATATGCAGGATAGTGCGATAAAACGTCAGCAGAAAAACCCGCCTTGAGCTCCGCAAGGTCCTGACCGTGAACCAGACGATCGGAAGCAGAAGCAAAGCCTGAATCCCAAACCGGACAAGCAATAGCTGCAGCAATGGGACGTTTCCGCCGACGAGCTTAGCCATAGCGTCCCCGAGCGGGGCGAGCACGCAGAATCCTGTCATGAGAAGCATGCCGGCAAGGGGACGGTCAGTGTTCATCGCGAGACGATATAGAAGCTGATATGAAGGCACAACGCCCCGCCAGAAGCCGGTATCCGGGTGCATGGATTCGGATGGATCCGGCGCCAAAAAGCACCGTAACGGAGTGTTTTCCTTCATAAATCCTCAAGTTTTTCTTTTTACCAATGGTTATGGAATTCCGGGGCACTTCAATGCGAAATTCACATACCCAGCGCGACTGGAATTTTCAGAAAGGAATTGTGGATTCCCTCTATGGCGCTAAGGGGCCCACAATCATTGGCGCCATAAGCGGCGCTGTCATTGCCGGCGTGTGTATGATTTCATCCGGAGAGAACACATTTGCCGTCTTTGCGGTGCTGTTCTTGCTGACCGGCATCATCCGTCTGGCGATCAGAGACCTCTACTTCCGCGACGGTCACGAGAACTATACCCTGGAACAGCTCAAGTTCTGGCGCCGCGCCTGCATCGTAGCAGGAACGCTGACGGCGATGTTGCTGGGAGCATTCTGCTTTTTCGCAATCGTATTTTCGACCGACCCCTTTACTGAAATGGCAGCCATATCCGTAGCACTGACAAACAGTGTGGGAATTGCAGCCCGCAACTTCGGCTCACGGCGTTTCGTGGCCGCGCAGTCTATCGTAATCGGACTGCCAATTGTGGTCGGGCTGTTCCTGGTCGGCACATGGCAGGAGATGGTTCTCGGCACATTCTACGGCACATTCATCATGGCGGTCATGCCGATGGCCACTTCGCTTCGCAATGTCCTGCACAGTGCCATCCATCGAGAAGCGCAGGTTTCGACAATAGCTGATGAGCTGGGAGTTGCCGTCGAGACCATGCCAAATGGCCTGCTGATGTTCGATGAGCAAAAGCGGCTCAAGGTAAGCAACAGCGAGGCCAGTAACATGCTCGGGCTCGATCTTGAGGACAGCGAGGAGGCGCCAAGTGCGAGGGATATTTTCAGGCTAACGGTCCGCGAATTTGGCCTCAACGCGGAAATGACCGACATGATTGAGACCAAATTCCAGAAACTGCGGACCGGCGACGATCCTCTGGAAGTAATCCTGCACAAGCCGACTGGGCAGATTTTCCGTTTCGTTACCAAAGCAGGCGAAGACGGGAACCTCGTTGTTCGTATTGACGACATTACAGCTGAGGAAACGGCCAACGCCAAAATCGCTTCTATGGCGCGATACGATACGCTGACCGGCCTTTCCAACCGCGGCTGGTTTTTCGAACAGACCGGTCAACAGATCGAAGAAATGACAGAAGATCAGAGCATTTTGATCGCCGTGATCGATCTGGACAACTTCAAAACGATTAACGACACCCACGGCCACCCTGCCGGGGACGCGATTCTTACAAGCGTTGCGCGACGGCTGCAGAATACATTTGGGCCACTTGGAATCTGCGGCAGACTTGGCGGCGACGAGTTCGTGCTGTTCTTCCCGCTCGGCGCGGCCGACCAGAACATCGCAGAGAGCTATGCTCAAAAAATTGGCCAGTGCGTCGAGGGTGTCTACAGATTTCTGGATCTTGAACTTGACGTCGATGCCAGCGTCGGAGTGGCCTACGACAAGCAACAAGACGCGTCGGTCGATGAACTGATTTCAAAAGCCGACTTCGCTCAATACGAGGCCAAACGCCTGACCGGAACCAATGTCTGCATCTTTGAAGACAATATGCAGCAGAACATGCAGCGCCAAATGCGCCTTATTGTTGATCTCAAGGAGGCAGTTGCCAACAACCAGCTTCATTGTGTTTTCCAGCCGATTATCAGCACGTCTAAATGCCGGGTCAGTGGCTACGAGGCACTGTGTCGCTGGAATCACGCGGAGCTCGGCTTCATCAGCCCGGCTGAGTTCATCCCCATTGCTGAAGATCTCGGTCTCATTTCACAGATTACGGACATTCAGCTGCATAAGGCTTGTAGGGCGTGCAGCAGATTGCCAGGCGACATCAGCGTTTCGGTCAACCTCTCGGCAATCGACTTCAGAACCCGAGACATACTTGATACCATTAAGAGCGCACTGGCCTCATCAGGCCTGCCCGCTACCCGCCTGATTGTTGAGGTAACCGAAACCTCGCTGCTCGACCTCAAACCGCAAACAATGCGCCTGGTGAACGACATCAGAGCGCTCGGCGTTCGAGTTGCGTTGGATGACTTTGGCGTCGGCTATTCCTCGTTGAGCTATCTGAACAAGCTGGAATTGGATCGCCTCAAGATCGATCGTTCGTTTGTGGTGGAGATCGCCGACAGCGATAAAACCCTGAAAGTTATCTCTGCAATTGCTCATCTCGCCAGGGACGTTGGAATGGAGCTGGTTATCGAAGGGGTTGAAACGCCCGAACAGCTTGAGACCATTTGCGACGAGGTAGAAGTCGACCTCTTCCAAGGCTTCCTGTTTGGTGCGCCCCTTGATGAGGACGTCATCGTTGAATTCAGCAACCGGACCTTTCCCAGCAACGGTCGCGTCGCTGACGCCAACAAAAGCCTTACTGCATAAGCATTACCTTCTATACGCGCCTAAAAACCGGGCGGCGACGTTAACCACGTACCGACTTGGCTAAAATTCTATTAAAATTGGCCTTTTCTATTCTTAACAAACTGTTAACATGCCCCTTCAACAACAGTTGGGGCAACTGTAAATGGGGCACATTTACTCAGTAACTACGGCTACTGCCGGCGCTAAACACTCAGCGTTCTCGCAATCAGTTCTCAGTCTTCTGAGGCAGGTTGAATACCGTCCAATGGTAACCAGCGAAGATATCGAAGCATTGTACCGGTTCCGCTACGATTGCTATCTCCGCGATGGCTGGATCGGGCCAAACAGCACTAAACTCAGCTACGACCAGCTTGACGACGACCCGCACGTGATGCGGTTTGGTCTGTTTATGAACGACCAGATGGTCAGTTCCATCAGGCTGCAGCATCTGACGCTCGAGAAGCGGCTTGGTGCATCGATGGTCATCTACCCGGATGTGGTGGAACCGATGCTCGCGGCCGGCAAAACGATGATCGACCCAAGCCGGTTGACCATCGATGCAAATGCCTCGCGCGACTATCCTGCCCTGCCGTATCTCACCGTCAGGCTGGCAACCATGCTGTCAGAGCATTTCGAAGTCGATTACTGTCTCTCGTCAGTTAGACCCAGTCACGGGGCGTTCTATCGCCGACTCACCGGAGCAAAAATGATTGCTGGTGAGCGCTACTATGATGGCATGAGTTTTCCGATACATCTTTATGCATCTGAAATTAAGGCCTGCCGGGAATCTGTACTGGCAAAATACCCGTTTTTCAGTTCGCTTCCAATGGAACGGCGCATGCTCTTCGGCTCCTTCGGTTCCGCTACCGAGTCGCCTCTGACGGTGCTTCCAACCGCAGATTTCGCGCTGGCAGCCTGATAATCCGGTTCTCTCAGCCCGCAGGCTCTACCGACCCAGCGGTTTAAAGTGAATGCGTTTTGGCGTCAGCGCATTTTCGCCCAGGCGCCTCACTTTGTCTTGCTCGTAATCCTCGAAATTACCTTCAAACCACTCCACATGACTGTTGCCTTCAAACGCGAGCATATGCGTGGCAAGACGGTCGAGGAACATACGGTCATGCGAAATGATCACGGCACAACCGCCGAATTCTTCCAGCGCGTCTTCCAGGGCGGACAGCGTCTCGGTATCAAGGTCATTTGTCGGCTCATCGAGCAACAGCACATTCGCTCCCGATTTCAGCATCTTTGCGAGATGAACCCGATTGCGCTGGCCACCCGATAGCGTTCCCACTTTCTGCTGCTGGGCCGCTTTGCGAAAGTTAAACGAACCGACATAGGCGCGGCTGTTGACCTCGTGCTTGCCGAGCTTGATCACTTCAGCGCCGCCCGAAATTTCTTCCCAGACAGTGGCATCCGGATTGAGGCTATCGCGGCTCTGATCAACATAGCCGAGTTTGACTGTATCGCCGATTCGAAGGGCGCCGGAATCAGGTTTCTCCTGGCCCGTTATCATTTTGAACAAGGTCGACTTACCAGCTCCGTTAGGGCCAATAATGCCCACAATCCCACCGGCAGGAAGCTTGAAACTCAGCCCTTCGATAAGTTGTTTGTCGCCAAACCCCTTGGCGATGTTCTCAGCTTCGATCACGACATTGCCCAGCCGCTCAGCGATCGGAATCACGATCTGCGTATCGGTTGGTTTGCGCTGATCGGCCGCTTCGACAAGTTCATTGTATTTGTTGATCCGGGCCTTGGACTTGGCTTGTCGCGCCTTCGGCGACTGCCCCATCCATTCACGCTCACGTTCCAGCTGGCGCATCCGGCTGTCCTGCTCACGACCCTCCTGGATCATACGCTTTTTCTTCTTCTCCAGATAAGCCGAGTAATTGCCCTCGTAGGGAATGCCCTGCCCGCGATCGAGTTCGAGAATCCAGCCTGTCACGTTGTCCAGGAAATAACGGTCATGGGTCACGATCATGACGGCGCCCTTAAAGTCACGCAGGTGTTTCTCAAGCCATGCAACCGTTTCGGCGTCCAGATGGTTGGTTGGTTCGTCAAGCAGCAGGAGATCGGGTTCGGAAAGCAGCAACCGGCAGAGCGCGACGCGGCGCGCCTCGCCGCCCGAAAGCGGCTTCACATCTGCATCACCGGGCGGACACCGCAAGGCGTCCATGGCCATGTCGACCTTCGCATCAAGATCCCAGAGACCCTCAGCGTCAATCTGGTCCTGGAGCCGTGCGCCTTCGTCCGCCGTCTCGTCAGAGTAGTTCATCATCAGCTCGTTGTAGCGCTCAAGGATCGCAGTCTTGTCCTTAACACCCGCCATGATGTTTTCGCGCACCGTCTTGTCACCATCGAGCTGCGGTTCTTGCTCCAGATAGCCAATTTTGGCGCCTTCGGCGGCCCATGCTTCGCCAGTCCATTCCTTGTCCAGACCGGCCATTATCTTGAGCAGCGTAGACTTACCGGCGCCGTTTGGGCCCAAAACGCCAATTTTTGCGTCCGGATAGAAGGACAAGTGCACGTTGTCGAGCACCTTTTTTCCGCCGGTATAGAGCTTTGTGAGGCCCTGCATGTGATAGATAAACTGGCGTGCCATGGGGCAAGTCTCCGCGAAAAAAGCGACGGACAATAAGTCTGCGCAAGCTGTTGGGGTGTGTTGCAATCCATTTAGCGGCTGCCCACTATTAAAACAAGATGAAGTATCGGGAACGTAAGGAGAAATCGCCATGGGCACAGCAGTGATCATAGGTGCCGGTGCCGGACTTTCGGCGTCTCTGGCGACCAAACTTCACAGCAGGGGGCACAAATTGGTTCTGGCAGCCCGCAATGTCGACAAACTGGATGCTTTGCAAAGGGAGACAGATGCAGTCCTGGTAGGGTGTGACGCCGCAAATTCTCAAGACATGGAGAAAGTGTTTGCTGCAGCGGATGAGATCGGCGAGCCGCTCGACGTCGCCATCTACAATCCGTCGGCCCGGGTGCGAGGCTCGGTGACGGAGCTTGATCCGGAGACCGTGAAATCAGCAATACTGACCACGGCGTTTGGTGCATTTCTGATGGCGCAGCAGGCAGCAAAGCGGATGTTGCCCCATAACAACGGTGCGATCCTGTTCACCGGCGCCTCGGCCGGGGTAAAGGGATATCCAAATTCCTCAACCTTCGCGATGGGCAAGTTTGCGTTGCGGGGACTGGCGCAAAGCCTGGCGCGAGAATTGCATCCACAAGGCATTCACATTGGCCATTTTGTGATCGATGGCGGCATTCGCAACGCCAACCGGCCCGAGCGGGTCGACGCTTCAGACAATCCCGATTCAATGCTCGACCCCGATGCCATTGCTGACAGCTATCTCCATTTCCTTGATCAACCACGATCAAGCTGGGCATGGGAGATCGAACTGCGCCCCTGGGTCGAAAAATTCTGATGTCGTGGTTCGGCGAGAATTTTGATGCCCCGAGCGGAGCTGAACTCAACCTCTATCGCCTGGTTCCAGCGAACCCCAAGGCGATCGTCCATGTGAACCACGGTATGGCTGAACATGCTGGTCGTTACGGCCGGTTTGCAGAAAGCCTCGCCGAAGCCGGTTACGGCACCTATGCCCAGGACCATCGCGGTCACGGCCATACACGGGCGGACGGGACTTCTCTTGGAATCTTTGCGCCAAAGTCAGGATGGGATCAGGTTCTAAGCGACGTGGCGGCAGTGAATGTCATGATCACGGAAAAGCACCCGGACGTCCCTGTCGTCTGTTTCGGACACTCAATGGGTTCGATAATTGCTTTCAATCACATTTTGCGGGCACCGCTGATGGTATCGGGCGCCGCACTCTGGAACGCCGGTGTTGAAACCGGAGCACTTGTCACTCTCTATGGAGCGATCCTCAGATTTGAGAGATTCTTCAAAGGGTCCGACGTGCCGAGTGGGATCGCGGCCAGGCTCTCTTTTGATGCGTGGAACAAGGTGTTTGCGCCGAACCGAACCAATTTCGACTGGCTTTCGCGCGACACTGTCGAGGTCGACAAATATGTCGAAGATCCGCTGTGCGGATTCGATGTTTCCATTGGCATGTGGCTTGATGTTCTCGAAGGCATTCGCTTCGCAGCAAGTGATGAACATCTGTCCAAGCTTCCAGCAGATCTCCCGATCCATTTGCAGGCCGGCGAGGAAGATCCCTGTTCTGAGAACGGCCGTGCAGTGGCAAGTATCGAGAAACGAATGAAAGCCCGGGGGATGGAAAGTGTGTCTTTCAACTTGTTAAAAGACACACGTCACGAAAGCCTGAACGAGAAAAACCGCGATCAGACCACCTCAGATTTCATCACGTGGCTGGACAACAACATCGCCAGATGAGCCCAATCAGCGGCCAAGGGGGGTCAATTATATCACGCCTTTGGCCTTTAAGTTCGCCACCTCTTCTGCGCTCTTCCCCAGGACCCTTGTCAACACATCGTCCGTGTCTTCGCCAAGAACCGGCGGCGCTTTGGAGTACTGAATTCTCGTCTCAGAAAATTTCAGCGGATTGGCCACACCAGGCACTTTACCCGCCAGCGGATGGTCAAGCTCCAATCGCATGCCTCGCTCTACAACCTGAGGGTCTGCAAATACCTGTTCAATATTGTTGATCGGACATGCCGGGACATTGTTTGACGGCAGCTCAGATAGCCAATGCGACGCCGGTTTCTTGCGGGTCTCAATTGTGATCAGAGCAGCAAGCGCCGCCCGGTTCTTGTTGCGATCCTTCATCCGCGCGAAACGTGAATCCTCAACCAGCGCCGGCGTGCCGACAACACGACACATGTCGGCAAACTGAGTATCGTTACCCACCGCCACCACGATCGGATCGTCTGCCGTTTCGAAGGGTTGATACGGCGCCAGGTTTGGATGCCAGGCCCCAGTGCGCCGCGGAACCTGATCAGTGATCAGATAGTTGAATGCCTGATTGACCAGGCCAGACACTTGCGTGTCGAGCAGGGCTATATCGATGTGCTGTCCGTGGCCGGTTTTCTCCCGGTGATACAGCGCCGCGAGCATGCCGATGCCCCCCATCAGTCCGGTTTGGAGATCGCAAATACCCACGCCAACCCGCATGGGTCCGGCTCCCGGATCGCTGTCTTCGTGGCCGGTTATGCTCATGAGTCCGCCACGGGCCTGGATGAGATAGTCGTAACCCGGCTGCCCGGCATCCGGGCCGGTTTGTCCAAACCCGGTGATAGACAGGTAAATCAGCCCCGGATTGATGTCCCGCAAGCTGTTATAGTCAAGCCCTGCCTTGGCCAGACCGCCGACCTTGAAATTTTCAACAAAAAAGTCTGCGTCCCGCACGAGATCACGTACCAGATCAGCACCTTCAGGGCTGGCAATATCTACTGTTAACGAATGTTTGCCGCGGTTGGCAGACAGATAATATCCTGCCTGATCGGTTTCTTTTCCCTCTTCATCCTTGAGCCACGGCGGACCCCACGTGCGTGTATCATCCCCTCTGCCAGGTCGCTCGATCTTGATCACTTCGGCACCAAGATCCGCCAGCGTTTGCGTCAAGGTCGGGCCGGCAAGAATTCGCGACAGGTCGATAACCCTCAAACCGGATAGGGGTCCGCTCATAGTGTAGTCTCCAATCAGAGTTCGGTTCACAATTGGCGTGAGCATTGTCCGGAAATCAAGTATGGAATCCGTACGGTGCGGCACTCCCAGTACGATTTCCGCGCAATCGAGCAGCACAAATGAATTCCATGGAGGCAACTCGCGGAACGGGCCCGGGGCGCTGTTTCAGCATCTTTTGAAGGCCCAATTTGGAAAGTCTGGAAATTATGGTAGTCTGGAAGCATGGAAAGACCGATCAAAACCTTTCTTGCATCCGTCCTCGGCGCGACTTTTGTGCTGTGCACGACCGCATATGCTCAGACTAAGTTTTTGAAACGCCCTAAGGCCGCCAAACCGGAGTGCTTTTGCACCGACAGTGCCGGCGATCGCAAAGATCTTGGCGATGTGATCTGCATTACGATCGGAGAGCGCTCCTTTCAGGCGAAATGCGTGATGGCGCAGAACAATCCGTTCTGGCGGGACCTGGGCCAGGGCTGCCTTTCCTCGCAGATGACACCCGCGTTGCAAACAACGGTCGCCCGGCTCGACCACTTACTGCCCAGACAGTAAATTTCGACGCTGGACGGTAACACAAATTCGGCGCACATATGACGCGTGAGCACAACGACGACACCCCTTCCCCGTAAACGCATGAGCAGCACCGCCCAAGGGGTGGTGTGGATGATCATCACCACATTCATGTTCGTCTTTGTTACTGGCATAATTCGCAATCTCGGCTCATCCCTGCCGGCTGCGGAGTCAGCCTTTATCCGATATGCATTTGGCCTTGTCATCATGGCTCCAAGCCTCTGGAAGCTGGCGAAGAACAGACCCGAGACAGACCTGATGGGCATATTCGTGATCCGCGGCGTTGCTCATGCGGCCGGCGTCACTTTGTGGTTTTACGCCATGGCGCGAATTCCAATCGCCGAAGTCACAGCGATCGGCTATGTGACGCCAATCTTCATAACGATAGGTGCCGCCCTGTTCCTGGGTGAGAGACTGAGAGCCAGACGGCTGTTTGGTGTCGTTGCCGGCCTGGCCGGGGCCCTGGTCATCTTGCGCCCCGGATTCCAGGAAGTATCCATCGGGCAACTTGCACAATTGTGCACGGCGCCGGTATTCGCGATTTCTTATCTTTTGACCAAAAGTCTCACAGGGCGTACCGACCCCCAGACAATCGTGGCGATGCTCACGCTGTTTTGCACCTTGTTTCTCCTGCCCATGGCGCTTGTCGACTGGCAGACTCCCACAAACCGGGACCTGTTTTGGCTCTTCATCACTGCGCTGTGTGCCACATTCGGCCACTATGCTATGACAAAAGCGCTCGCAGCAGCTCCCATCTCGGTCACCCAACCCATTACGTTTTTGCAACTGGTCTGGGCTTCAGCCCTTGGAATTATCGCCTTCGGCGAGCCGCTTGATCCTTTTGTCATTCTCGGTGGTACGATCATCGTCGGAGCGGCAACCTATATTTCCTACCGGGAGTCGAGAGCCTCCAAGCCGCCCATCACGCCTCCAGCCTCGGCGACAAAACTGCAATGACGAAGCGCCTCCTCCTTCTGCTGATTTTCACGATGTTGTTGGCACTTCCTGCAACTTCGAAGCACCTGAAGCTGGCGCCTTTCAAGAACGAGTTATTTGCCTATCCAACCGCCCTCGAAAGGTCTGCCGGAGGAAACTACCTGCTCATCGACTACGACAAGGCACGCGACATCTTCGCGCGCGACGAAATCCCAAGAAGGCGAGCGAAACGGGACTACGTGAACGAGCGGGTCAGGTGGTCTCGTCGGGTGCTGAAATACAATTCGCCAAACGGCTCGCAAAAGATGTTTGCGGTGGGCAAATACAAAGGTGGGGCAAAAGTCACGATAATTTATCTCTACGGTCGTGGCGGCAACCGGTTTCAAGGTGTCAATGACTGGACATTCGGGGGCAATTTCAACCGCTTGCAGAACCTGATGGCGCGAAACGACGGGTTGTTGCTTACACCCGACTACACGGACTTTGGAAAGGCCGGAACCGAGGACATTCTGGCTCTGATGACCGAATTCAGAGTGAAGTCGCCCACGACCACCATGATCGTTGCGTGCGGCTCCATGGGGGGCGCGGTGTGTTGGAAGCTGCTTGGAACAAAAGCCGCATCTTCGCAGATCGACGGTATGTTCTTCCTGGGCACCAACGCAGAAAAAGCATTTCTCAGCTCGCCGCTTTTGAAAAAAAAGAGACGCCGCATTCCCCTCTATTTCGCCCACGGATCAGCCGATACCGTCTTCAGCCCCAGCGCTCAAAAATCGTTTTTTGAGACCTTGCGGAAGACAGCAACGGACTATCCGGCCCGCTTTGTGATGTTCAACAACGGAGTCCACGGCACGCCGGTACGTATGGTCGACTGGCGGCGGGAGCTCAACTGGATGTTGCAGCTGCACCCCTAGGGGTTGAGCTGCGACGAATCGTCCGGGAATTTATTGAAACTTCGCTTGCTTGCCGAACGTTCCTTGTTGCGTAATTCCGCAAAGTCGCAAATGAAAATTCCTCTATGCACCCTCTGAATATTGCCGTTGTCGGCTCTGGTGTTTCAGGTCTCTCCGCCGCTTGGCTGCTGGACAAGAAGCACAACGTAACCCTGTTCGAAGCAGATGATCGAGTTGGCGGCCATTCAAATACGGTAACCATTGACATCGAAGGCCGACAGATACCGGTTGATACCGGCTTCATTTGTTTCAACGAGGCTACCTATCCCAATCTTTGTGCCTTGTTCGATCACCTAAAAGTTCCCGTTCACAAAACCGATATGGGGTTTTCAGCGTCAATGGCCAACGGGGCCTATGAGTATGCCGGCGGCACCTACTGGGGACTGTTCGGCCAGGCATCCAATCTGATGCGGCCTTCACACTGGCGGATGATCCGGGATATTTTGCGGTTCTTCCGCGAGGCGCCAAAGGACATGGAGGCGCTGGACGACCGAACAACGCTGATGGAGTATTTGAGCCGCAACGATTATTCACGCACCTTTATCGATCATCACCTGTTGCCTATGGCCGGAGCAATCTGGTCCAGCAAGCTCAACGATATGACGGAGTATCCGGCCAAGGCGTTTATTCGCTTTTTCCACAATCACGGTCTGCTTCAGGTCGATGGCCGCCCCAAATGGGGAACAGTCATTGGTGGATCCGAAGTCTATGTCGCAAAGCTTCTGGCCGACAGCACAATCGACGTTCGTACCGGCACTCCTATCAAGCGCATAATACGCCGGCCCGGTGGGGTCAGCCTGACCGACAGCAACGGCATTGATCATGTCTTTGACCAGGTTGTGATCGCCAGCCACGGCGATCAGGCGCTGGCGATGCTTTCAGATCCGAGCCAGAGTGAATCTGAACTGCTCGGCAAGTTTCATTATGCCAAAAACAAAGCCGTGCTGCATCGTGACCGAAACTACATGCCCAAACGCCGGCTTACATGGGCAAGCTGGAACTATCTCGATTTCGATGGCCAGGTCGGTGCGTCGCGGGCCGAAGGCAAAGAGCCGGACCTGTGCGTGACCTATTGGATGAATTCCCTGCAAAAGCTGGCAACCAGGGAGAATGTCTTTGTCACCCTAAATCCGCCAGAGGGTTCTGAAATCAGTAACGTGGCTGCAGAGTTTGACTATATGCACCCGCTGTTTGATGCCGATGCCCTGCAGGCTCAGCGCGAGCTGTGGTCAATTCAGGGCGTAAACCGGACATGGTTCTGCGGCGCTCATTTCGGCGCTGGTTTCCACGAAGACGGTTTGCAGGCCGGCTTGGCGGTTGCGGAACAACTTGGCGATGTGCGGCGACCATGGAATGTTGCTGACGAATCCGGGCGTATTTCACTGGACCAGGATATCCCACTGACGGAAGCGGCAGAATAATGGCTGCAAATGAGCACACAGTCCCAGACGCCGGATTCATCTACCGAGGTGAGGTCGTTCACAAGCGCTTACGTCCGGTTCAACACAAACTTCGCTACAAGGTGTTTTCACTGCTGCTTGATGTGGATCAGCTGGAGGAAACTTCACGAAACCTGAGCCTGTTCAGCCTCGACCGATTCAACCTGTTCAGCCTGGTTCAGCATCACCACGGTCATCGCGATGGCACCAGCCTCTCTGAATTCGGCTGGGAACAAGTTGAAAAGTGCGGGCTGAGGGATCAGGTCAGGCGCATCATGGTCCTGTGTTATCCGCGCATTTTGGGTTTTGCCTTCAACCCGCTCACCGTGTATTTTTGCTTGAACGAATACGATGATCCCGTCCTGATGATTTACGAAGTGCGGAACACTTTCGGCGAGGACCTTACCTACATTCTAACGGCTGGCGAGCCTGCCAACGGGACCTACGCGCACACAATTGAAAAGGCGTTTTACGTGTCCCCTTTCAACGATGTGGAAGGAGACTATTGCTTTCATGTGCTTGCACCGGGCGACAATCTTACAATCGGCGTGGCTTTGCGAATCGACGGCAACCCCATGCTCCGCACCCACTTCACAGGGCGTCGAACGCCCCTGTCTGACCGCGCGCTGTTGGGCATGTTTTTCGCGTATCCCCTGATGACTGCCAAGGTAGTCGCCGGCATTCACTGGGAGGCCCTGAAGCTTTGGCGCAAAGGGATGCGCCTTAAAGACAGGCCGGCGCCGCCCCCGCAACGCATCGTTTACGGCTAGTGCTGTAGCGAAATCACAGGGTGCGCTTTACCAGGGCAAAATAGAGCCAATAGGGCAGGCGATTAAGAAACTTGAGGATCGTCACCAATTGCCAGGGAAAGGCGACTTCAAATTTCTTGCGCCTCAATCCCGACACGATGGCCCGAGCTGCATCCTCGGGCTCCATGATAAAGGGCATGGGAAATTTGTTCTTGTCTGTCATCGGAGTTCTCACAAAGCCCGGATTGACCACGCTGACCGTGATCCCTTCCCTGTTCAATTCAGGTTTCATAGATTCCGCCATGTTGATCAAAGCTGCCTTGCTGGAGCCATAGGAAGCGGCATTCGGCAGTCCGCCGTAGCCGGCAACCGACGAAACCCAGGCAACGTGGCCGGCCTTGCGGGAGAACATCTGGGGTAAAACAGCATCAAGTGCGTTCACAACCCCCATCACATTCACGTCGAGCGTTTTTGAGAAATTCTCGGTGTTCATGTTTTTGACGCTGGACTGAAACCAGGCACCTGCACAAAACAACGCGAGATCGATGGAGCCATGCGCGGCTTCCGCCTCAGCAACAGTCCTTTTCAACGCGTCGGCGTCGGTCACATCCGCGGGATAGACCGTCACGTTTTCAAATCCGTTGGCGATGGCATCAAGTTTATCCGCCGATCTTGCCGAAATTGAAACCTGGTAGCCCTGCTCGGCAAGCAGGCGTGCTGTGTGCTCTCCCAATCCAGAGCTCGCTCCGGTTATCCAGATGTGTTTCCAGTCTCCATTCCGCATGGCAATACGGTGTCCTCGATTTAGATCTGCTACAGGAACGTCTGAAAGTGCCAGAAGTTTCGACCAGGTCTTCGGTTTGTTGGCCATTGTTCACAAGCAACGACCAGTAGCGTAAACAACGCCGACGTAAATTTGGAGATACACCATGCTCGATGCTGCACTCGCATTGCTCACCCTCGAAAATCTTTTCACGCTTCTAATGCTTGTTCTGCTTCAAGCGGTATTGGGCTTCGACAATCTGCTGTATATCTCGATTGAGTCAAAGCGTGTTGACGTTGCCAGCCAGCAAAGGGTTCGCTGGATTGGCATATTGATTGCGATCGCCCTGCGCATCATTCTTTTGTTCGTTATTGTCAGTGCCATCGAGTTCTTTCAGGAGCCGCTCTTTTCACTTGGCTTCCCTGATATGCTCGAAGGGGTGGTAAACGGCCACGCACTCATTGTGCTCTTTGGCGGTGCTTTCATTATTTACACGGCAATGAAAGAGATCATGCACATGCTGGCAGTTCATGATCCCGATGTGCACAACGATCGTGGAAAACGATCCGTAGCAAGTGCTGTCTTCTGGATCGTCTTGATGAACCTCGTATTCTCGTTCGATTCTATACTATCGGCTATCGCCCTTACCGATGTCTTCATAATCATGGCGATCGCCATCGTTATTTCCGGGCTGCTGATGCTGCTCCTCGCGGATCGCGTGTCAGCATTCCTTTCCGCCAACCGCATGTACGAAGTGCTCGGCCTGTTCGTGTTGTTCATCGTTGGCATCATGCTGGTGTCGGAAGGTGGCCATTTGGCCCATCTGAAACTGTTCGGCTACGCGGTCGAACCGATGGCAAAATCGACCTTCTATTTCGTGTTGATCGTTTTGCTTATTGTCGACTTCGTTCAGGGGCGATACCAGCGCAAACTGCTTGCCCAAAGGCAGCACGAAATCGACGATATTGCGGTGACGACAACATCGATCGAGAACAAATTCTAGGACGGCCTGTCAGTCAATTCGCGCGACGACGTCAGGTCTTCTGGCTAACGCTCGCCTGTTGGCTGCGCATCGACATCAACAGAGCCGGAAGTGCGATCGCAGCAAGGCACGCCGTGCCAATGGCAAGGTAAGCAGCATCAAGCCCATAGCTGTTGGCGATTGGGAGGCTGACAAAGGGTGAGATGAACTGGCCGATGAAGATTGACATAGACAGTCCGCCTGAGGCGCGCCCCCGCATGGTCGATGGGATGCGCGCCATGAGCCAAGTGGACATGTTCGGGTAATTCAGACCCATGCCAAAACCGATGATCGGCATTGCGATAAACATAAGCGTCAGCGATCCAGCCGCAGCCAGCACAACGAATCCCGCGCCCACCATTGCGAAGCTGATGGCGAGAATCGTCCAATTGGCGAAATGGCTGCGAACGCGGCGATAGGCCAGAGAACCGATTGCAGTGCAGATTTGGTTGAGTGCAATCGCAAATCCAGCCGTTTTCAGGCTTTCAGCGCCCAAATCCTGCGCGAAGTAAGGCAGCTGCGCGGGAATGGCGTAGAACGCGATCATTGTGATGAAACCAACACCGTAAATCATCAAGGCATGGCGCAGGGGAAAAACCCCCTCAACAGCGCCCGGCTCCGGTTCCTGCACCGGAGGTTTGGAGACAAATATGTAGATGAATGGGATCAGCAGAACTGGAACAAGGTAAATCGCAAAGGGTCCGCGCCACGAAACATCGGCCAGCAGCGCACCCGCTGATATGAACAATATTCCGCCAAACGACATGGCGGAAGCCTGGACGCCCATGGCCCGGTCACGTTCGGCTCCCTGATAATGATCTGTGAGCAATGCCATTGAGCAAACAAGCGTTGTCCCCACCGCAAGCCCAAGCAACGCCCGCCCAATCAATATCTCCGTCAGTCCATCAAGCCAGAGGCCGGAAGATCCGCTGAGGATGTATAGTATGACACCCGCAATGAGCAGCGCACGTCGACCCAGTTTGTCGGCAAGAAAGCCTGCAAACGGGGCGACCAGCGCGGTGAATAGACTGGGAATGGTCAGTATTGTGCGGACCCAGTAGTCGGCGTTCGGCTCGTCGCCAAAATGCTGCTCCAGGCTCGGCAGCGATGGCGCAATTGTCGAACCAGCCATGACAGTCAGGCTTGAACAGGCCAGCAGAACCGGCAGCAGGAATGGCGATCGGGTCAAGGAGGACTCATTATCGGATTGTGCAAGCCAGAGGATCGCACCATTGATGCTCCGACGTTAGCACGCCAACAGGCGCACGTTACAACACGAAAAACAACGAGCGGGTTTTCATTCGGCTCCGGGCTTTGTACTAAGGGGCAAAAGACCGACGGGATTGTTGAATGTCTAAAATTGCACTTGTAACGGGCGCCGGTTCGGGGATCGGACGCAATTCGGCCATCGCGTTGGCCAAAGCGGGCTTTCAGGTCGTGGGCTGTGGACGCAGACAAGAGCCGCTCGACGAGACCGCAGAAATGGCCGACGGCATGGACGGATTAACCTGCGACGTCACAGACGAATCCTCTGTTGACGCCATGTTTGCCGAAATTGCAAAGCGCCATGATCGGCTTGATGTGGTATTCAACAATGCCGGCAACAATATTCCACCGGCTAATTTCGGCGAGATCGAACTCGACGGATGGAAAACAGTTATGGACGTTAATCTGAACGGTGCGTTTTTGATCGCCAACCGCGCCTATCGCATGATGCGGGATCAAGACCCGCAGGGCGGACGCATCATCAACAACGGCTCCATCTCGGCCTACGTACCGCGCCCGGGTTCGGCCCCCTACACAGCATCCAAACACGCAATAACTGGCCTCACCCGCACGATTGCTCTCGACGGGCGCCAACACAACATTGCCTGCGGGCAGATCGATATTGGCAACGCGGCATCGCACATGACCGAAGCGATGAGCGCTGGCGTGCCGCAAGCCGACGGCACCATGAAGCCCGAACCAACAATGGACGTGGCGCATGTCGGCAACGCCGTGGTACACATGGCAAGCCTGCCACTCGACGCAAATGTTCTGTTCATGAACGTGATGTCGACCGCCATGCCATTTGTCGGTCGTGGCTGACAACCAAGCGATAGCCCAATCAATGCGTAGTGTTGCCCAGATCATAGCCAGCTCAACAGCGGCTTTCGGAACTTCTGGTGTGCGCGGATTGGTTGAACAAATAGACGATGCAACCGCCTTCGCCTATACGCAGGCGTTTCTGGATCACTTGAAGCACACACATCGTTTGAGTCAGCAGTGCAGGATTTGGATTGGTCATGACCGACGGCCTTCGTCGCCGGCGATTGCCGGTGCCTGTATTGCGGCCGCCCGACACGCAGGGCATGACGTTGTTTACTGCGGTGAGATTTCGACGCCGGCCCTGGCCTTCAGCGCACTCCAGAACAGCGAACCCGCAATCGTCATCACCGGAAGCCATATTCCTTTTGACCGCAACGGCATCAAGTTCTACCGGCCCGACGGTGAGATGATGAAAAGCGATGAGGAACCGGTCGTCAAAAACGCTACTGAATTTCCAGACGACAGGTTTTCAGGGCGGGCACTGCTGGTTCGGGACAAGCTGCCCGATGTCGACCCGACTGCGCAACAGGCCTACGACATGCGAGCCTTTGGTGCCTTTGAAGGGCTGCTCAAGGGCATGCGCATTGGTCATTTCCAACATAGCGCAGCGGGCCGCGACGCGCTGTCAGGGCTGCTGAAGAGGCTCGGCGGCGAGGTCATCCCATTCGGCCGCAGCGACAAGTTTATCCCCATTGATACCGAAGCGGTGGCTGAAAAGGACCGGCTACAGGCTCAACAATGGTGCAGCAAATACGGACTGGATGCCCTGATTTCCACGGATGGAGACGGCGACAGACCGCTGTTGTCGGACGAAACCGGCAACTATTTTCGCGGCGATACGCTGGGTATTCTTGCGGCTTCGGCACTCCAGGCCCAGACTGTTGTAACGCCTGTGTCCTCGAATTCAGCAGTCGAGCGCATCAACCGCTTTGCCAAGGTCATCCGCACGAAAATTGGCTCGCCGCACGTCATAGAGTCCATGTCCAGCGCCAAACTGTCTGTGAATCGCGTTGTGGGATACGAGGCCAATGGCGGGCTGATGACAGCCACCAGGTTGAGTTCACCCTGGAACGGAAGCGACATTGCCGCGCTGCCGACCCGCGATGCGGTGTTGCCGGTTCTCGCCACGATCACGCTGGCGCGGAAATCACGTCAAAAACTATCAAGTCTCTACGACCTGCTTCCAGCCCGGTTCACAGCCAGCGACCGCATCGAGAACATGCCTACCGACACGTCACTGAAATTTATCAAGCATCTTCAAATTAACCGGGACAGCGCGGTCCTGCTGAGCGAACACGGTGCACCTGTACGCCTCATCAACGAGATCGACGGATTGCGTTTCACGTTCTCAGACGGCGAGATCGTCCATTTGCGACCGTCCGGCAACGCTCCCGAGCTTCGCATCTATGTCGAAACTGACAGTGAGGAGCGCTCGAGCCACCTGCTTGCTCATGCAAGGCAGGCGACACTGCGTGAATTGGAAAAATGGTAGGGCGCGGTCCTACCCGAAAACGCTTCCCCTTCAAAAGAAGCAAGCGCGGGCCGGCGTACGGTGTTGCTCAAGACTCAAAACAAACAAGAGGCAACCCAGCCCCGCGCTCCGTGCAATTGTGACCTTTGCGGTTTTAACAAACCATGCTGTCAATACAGACAAGTTTAGAGATGGGATCACCGGTTCATGCGGCGTTTCATTTGCAGCTGCGGGCGACCACCACCCGGGACATTTTCGCGATAGCGTCGATCATTTGCGTTTGAACGCGGAACCGGGAAACCCGGGCATCTTCCACCAGACAGTGAGTATGACAAGATCCAAATGAAGCCGATGAAACACCCCGCCTATCACGCGACTACAGTGCCGGAAAAAACGGCTTATCAGATGGCTGGGTCGGGTAAGAAACTAACCTTTGCAGAGCTCGATGCGGCATCAAACCAGGGCGCTCATGCGCTGCGTTCTCTGGGTATCCACCCTGGTGACCACATCGCTTTCATGCTGGAAAACCGCCTGGAACTCCTTTCAATTGCCTGGGCCGCGCAGCGATCCGGGGTCATTTTCACGCTTATCAGTCGCTATCTGACCGCCGACGAAGCCGCCTATATCGTTCGGGATTGCGGTGCAAAAGTTTTTATCACCTCAGACAGATACGCCGATACCGGGCAACAGATCAGGATGGGGGCCGATGGCAATCTGAGATCGATGATGGTCGGACAGGTTTCGCCGGGATTTCAGTCCTGGGACAAACTGACCATAACCATGCCGACGACGCCCGTTTTGGATGAATGCGCGGGTGCAGCCATGCTCTATTCCTCCGGCACCACCGGTCGCCCCAAGGGGATCGTCCGCAAATACCCCGATGCCAGCATTGAATCGCTCAGCCCGGTTGTGTTGCCTGTGTTTGAGGTCCTCGCCGGCATGACCGACAAGTCGGTCTATTTGTCCCCTGCCCCGCTCTACCACTCGGCTCCGCTGGCCGGTGCCATGGTGGCCGCCGGACTTGGCGCCAGTACAATTGTCATGGAACGCTTTGACGAAGAACAGTTTCTGGCCGAGGTCGAAAATCACCAGGTGACTCACACCCAAATGGTTCCGACCATGTTTGTGCGTCTGCTCAAGCTGCCGGAAAAAGCCCGCAACCGCCACAAGATTTCAACGCTGACGGGCGCTGTCCACGTCGCAGCCCCCTGTCCCGTTGAAATAAAACGCAGGATGATCGACTGGTGGGGACCGATCATTGTGGAATACTACGCCGGGACGGAAGGCAATGGCGTCACAGCTTGTACATCTTCACAATGGCTGTCCCATCCGGGCACGGTTGGCAGGCCGCTTTTCGGAAATGTTCACATCCTCGACAATGACCGAAACCCTTTGCCAGCGGGCGAAATCGGGGACGTGTTTTTCGACGCCGGGCAAGTATTCTCCTATCACGGCGACACGGAGAAAACCGCAAATGCCTTCACCAGCGAAGGCTGGTCAACACTCGGTGATATTGGTTGGAAAGATGAAGATGGATTTGTCTATCTGACGGACAGACGGGCCTATACGATTATCTCAGGGGGCGTAAACGTTTATCCGCAGGAAACCGAAGACCTGCTGATAAACCATCCGGCGGTGACCGATGTGGCCGTATTCGGTGTTCCCAACGATGAGCTGGGTGAAGAGGTGAAGGCCGTTGTGCAGCCGGCCAACGATCGGGAGCCCGGCCCTGATCTGGAAGCAGAACTGATCGGGTATTGCCGGCAGCACCTTTCATCGATCAAGACGCCGAAATCGATCGATTTCAAACCGGAAATGCCGCGCACGCCAACCGGAAAACTGATGAAGCGCTTTCTTAAAAACGCTTACTGGCCGTGACACCAACGGCAAACCGGCAGCTACCATTGCTGAAATGAGAAACGCCGATGATCGGCACTTGTTCGATCGCGTTACAAAGAATTTGCAAATCAAAAGGTGCAGGCGCACGGGACAATGTGCTACCAAGCCAACTGACCTGCGGAGGCGGGAAGACGGTTGGGCAGTGGCATGAAATTTTTGCGCAACAAGTTTGCAGCGATCTGGATTTCTGGAATATCTGCAGCGATGCTGGTCTGGATTTTGTCGGCCGTTTCAGGAAGCCTGTTCTCCCGGCTCGATACACTGATTTTTGACAGCTACCAGCGAATACAACCACGGGTCTGGGAGGGCGCTAATGTCGCAATCGTCGACATCGATGAGCGCTCCATACAGCATTTCGGTCAATGGCCGTGGCCGAGAACGGTCGTTGCTGACCTGGTCGACAGGCTCGGCGAACTCGGTGCCGCAGCAATTGTATTCGATGTTGTGTTCTCGGAACCGGACCGCACATCACCTTTGAAAGCAGTGTCTGAACTCACCCGCGCCGGCGCCAGCGTTCGTTTGCCAGCCAAAACAGAGATGTTGGACAACGATCTTGTATTGACCAGAGCATTTGCACGCCATCCGGTCGTAACCGGCTTCTCGCTAACCGAATTGGGAACGGACATTCCGCCTGATCCAAAGGCCGGAGTGGGTTTCATTGGCACGGTCCCGCCGGATCTGATGTCAACCGGAGTGAAGGCGGTGCGCAATTTGCCAGCTCTGGACAAGGCTGCGGCTGGCATCGGCGAAATAGGATTTGTGACCGACGGACAGGTCGACGCCGTCGTTCGACGGACAAAGTTGCTGCGCGGGGTGGATGAAAGTTATTACCCGTCGCTGGCAATGGAGGCATTGAGGGTGGCGCAGGGGGCGGGTGGATTCAAGATCAAATCCAGCGATGGAAGCGGCGAGGCCGGGGGCGGTGATCTCGCAATCGTTTCAGCTCAGGTTGGTGCGCTTACCATCCCGACAAATGCCCAGGGTGATGTAGAAGTCTACCACTCGCCATTCTTGTCGAAGACCATCCTTCCTGTTCATGCCGTGCTCGATGCAGGCATTTCGCAACTCACAAGAGCTGATTTGGAGCGCGAGATCGCCAACCGCATTGTGCTTATTGGAACATCTGCGGCCGGCTTGCTCGACCTGCGAGCAACACCATTGGAGCCAATTGTCCCCGGCGTCACCATTCACGCCGAGATCATCGACCAGATCATCACAGGAACATATTTGAAACGGCCGGACTATGCCCGCGGCGTTGAACTGGTGGCGGCATTTGTAGCGGTCCTCATCCTGCTGTCATTGCTGCCGATTCTCAATCCCTATGGCGATGCGACTGCCACGGTCCTGCTGCTCTGCATCTGTGTGCTGGGATGCTGGTTTGCGTTCTCGATCCACAACTTCCTGTTCAGTCCGGTAATCCCTGCGCTTTCAATATTGATGGCGGCATCAGCAGGTGTGAGCGCCGATCTGCTGGCAACGCAAAAAGACAGCCGTTTTGTGCGGACAGCGTTTGGGCAGTACATATCGCCATCGCTGGTCAAACAACTCGCGGAAAAACCGGAAAGCCTCAAACTTGGTGGCGAAACCAGAGAGCTGTCCGTTTTGTTTACGGATGTGCGTGGATTCACCACCATATCCGAGAGCTTCAAAGATAACCCTCAGGGACTGACTGATCTGATGAACAGATTTCTGACCGTGTTGTCAGACGCGATCCTGCGGCAAAACGGGACAATCGACAAATTCATGGGTGATGCCGTCATGGCATTTTGGAATGCACCAATCGACCAGCCCGAACACGCCGATGCCGCAGCCCGCTCTGCGATTGACATGATCTCCGATGTCGAGGCGCTTAACGTCGAAATGAAGAAGAAGGTAGCGACAAGGGAAGCACGGGGAGAGTCAGGGCTTATCCATCACACAATCAATGTGGGCATCGGAATTAACAGCGGAAGATGCGTTGTTGGAAACATGGGAAGCGATCGCCGATTTGACTACACAGCGCTCGGCGACGCCGTGAACCTGGCTTCACGTCTGGAAGGTCAGTCAAAGCCTTATGGCATCCGAATTGTGTTGGGCAGCACGACGGTTGAACTGCTGAAGGCCAAATTCGCGTTGTTTGAAATTGACCAGATCCGCGTTAAGGGGAAAAACGACGCTGAACGAATATTTGGACTGTTTGGTGCTGAAGAGCTCGCCCAAACGCCTGATTTCATTGCGGCAAAAGCACTGAATGCCACAATGCTGTCCTGCTATCGCGCTCAGAACTGGGATGGCGCCTTTGAGGCCCTCGAACTCCTCCGCGACCTGGATTTGAGACTTGGTCTGAACCTGGATGACTATCTGTTTATGTATGAAACCCGCATTTCCGAATTCCGTGCGAACCCGCCTGGTCGAAACTGGGACGGCGTTTATTCAGCGACGGCAAAGTAGCCTCTCCTACAACACCAATCTCACTGAGCTGCCACTCCGCGATGCAATTGACAGCACTTGGCTCCCATCGTCAGAATTTGCTCACCGCTCCCGGTCCGGCTCCACCAAGCGATCGTGCTCAGCTGCGCCGGCGACTGTTTTCACAATGCCGAGTCTTGAAGCCCGTGGAGCGTCGGTCAATTCGAGGTGTGTGAACCTTAGATTGGCAATTTGACCATCCGCGCCTATGGCAGTTAGGATTGATTGGGGCAAGAATTGTTGGGGGACGCGCATTGCGTATTCTTGTTTCGTTTTTCTATTCGCTGTTGTGCGCATTTGTCATAGCCGCAAATGCGGCCTCAGATGCCGCTCTTGCCCAGCAGGTTAAAAACCCCAAACAAAGCGGAACCGCAAACACCGGCGACCTCAGTCTGCAACAAATCCAGGCACGCCGTGAAGTGCTTTTCCGCCAGATGCTGAACCGGCCGGATGACCTCGACACCGCCTTCGAATATGCAGCATTGTCGGTGCGTGCCGGAGATCTGGAAGCGGCGGTGAGCACACTGGAGCGCATGCTGATATTTGCTCCCGGTCTTCCGCGGTTACAACTCGAACTGGGGCTGCTGTACTACAGGCTGGGCGCACACGACACCGCTTCAACATATCTCGAAGCGGCTATCAGCGGCAGCAATGTTCCAGAACCGGTATTGGCGCGTGTGCAAAACCTGTTGGCCGAAATTGCCAATGCACAGGACAGAGATGTGCTGTCTGCAGAAGTCCGGGCCGGCATTCGATTTCAGACCAATGCCAACAGGGCACCCGAGACACGCGGTATCTTGTTGAACGGATTACCGTTTCTGTTGAACCCCAATGCAGTGGGTCAGGAAGACACCAATGTTTATGTCGGTGGCTCCCTACATTATGCGATGGACCTTGAGTCACAGGGAGACACATTCGAAATCGATGTGCTTGGCTATGGTTCCAAGCAGTTTGAGAGAAACGAGCTCGACCTGCTGCAGAGCGAGATCACTTTTGGGCCGGCATTTGACCTTGGCCGGTTCGAAATCGACAACGCGAAGCTCGGTCTCTACGGTATCGTCTCCGGTGTTGTCCTCGGCGGCGAATTCTACAACGGTGCGTTCGGTGCGGGCTCACGGCTGGCGGCTCAGCCAAACCCAAAAACATCTGTGCTGTTCAAGACCGAGTACCGCAGACGGATCTACAACAACACAAGTGATGCCCCTCGAGCGACCGACCGCAACGGTCACGAATTTCGAGCAGGTCTCTACGGATCGCGTGTCGTCAATCCGAACCTCCTGATGAATTTCGGGCTGCAGGGGCAACGCACGCTCGCTGAAAGAGACTATCTGCAATATTCGGAGGTGAGTGTATGGGCAGGCCCGACAATTGCCTTCAGATCCCCGGTCGCGGACAGCAACAAGATCTGGACGGCTTCGTTGACCGCCGGCGGAACCTTCAGAAATTATGATTCGCCCGACCCGATCATCAACCTGAACAACGCCCAGCATGACAATGAGTTTTTTGGAAAAGCCTCGCTTTCGATCCCGGTAAACAATGGCTGGTCTGTATTGTCCGAAACAGAGTACAGGGCCGTCGATTCAAACTACAGCACCCGCGAGCACGACAATTTCTCTGTCACGCTCTCCATCGTCAAGAAATGGTGATACCCATGACCACAAGACAAAGGCTGAACAGCTGCCGGAGTTTCCTGACGGGAACTCTGCTGAGCGGTATTGTCATTGCCTCCGTGCATGCACCAGCTCTGGCAAAAGTCGGCGTGACTTCCGCCGTAAATCCGGCGGCGAAAAGTGCTGCTCCAGGAACCAAATTGCGGGTGATTTCAATAGGAAAAACGGTGGTTTCGAACGAACGGATCAACACCGATTCCGACGGGCTTGTACAAATCCTGCTGCTTGACGGATCGACTTTCACGGTTGGGCCGAATTCGACCCTGATCATTGACCGGTTTGTCTATGACCCTGACGCCAGCACGGCTGAAGTAACCGCGACCTTTTCCAGAGGGGCATTTCGCTTTGTAGGAGGGCTTGCCAGCCGGAGAAAGGGGACGTCGACCATCAACACACCGGCGGGCACTCTTGGAATTCGGGGAGCAATGGTGGAAGGCGCAATGGATGCTGCCGGATCAAACGGTGTCGTCTCAATGATTTTTGGCGACGAGGTGGTGTTCACGTCAAACGGTGGCAAGCGAACCCGGATCTACGAGTCGGGCTATACGATGGAGATCACAGAGGGAGGTCGCAAAACCAAAGTCCGCAGACGCACCAAGTCGGATGCCCGAACATTTCAGGTCGGGCTTGCCGGCTCGCCGGGCAAATCGGGAGGTGCAAACCGTATTCCGACCAATTCAGCGGTATCAAACAGCCCCGTCACGGAAGTCAATTCCGGAGCGCCTTCGAACGTAACGACACCGACACCAAGACCGCGACCTGTTCGTTCAACGGCCATCGAAGACGCCGAGGATCAAGTGGCCCAAATCGAGATCGCGGCGCAGCAACAGGTCCGTGAAGATGTGGTGGCAAGCACAAACCCACCAACAACGCCTCCCGTTACGCCTCCAGTCACTCCTCCCGTTACGCCTCCGGTAAATCCTGTTACGCCTCCAGTAAATCCTCCTGTTACGCCTCCGGTCACACCGCCGGTTTCACCTCCCGTGACAAATCCTGTTGACCCGCCAGTCACCCCGCCGACGCCGACGCCCAGACCAACCCAAGCGAGAGTTCTAAGCGCTCCCGACCAGTATGTGACCTATTTCGGCAGCCAGACACCAGTGGCGGGATCGCGCGGTCTGGTCGGTTCGACGGCCGAGACGGACCGGGTTTTACCAGGTTCTATACTCCAGGCGCGCCTTAACATCGGATCGACCGGGGCAATTATTGATGTTCCGGATCTGACCGGTACCACCGGCGACAGCGGGCTGGAGGCGATCAACGTTACCGATGGCACAGTGAATTCTACCACCACCCTGAGTGGGACAGCCTATGCCGGCACGGGCGACTTCGCCGCTTACATGCTTCACACCGACGGCAACCCAAATGAGCCGTTCTATATTATTCATGGTACGCCAACGGACACCAACGCGCTTGTCGCTATCGATACCGGCGCGGACATTCGCCAGTATTCACTCACCCCCGACCCCGTCCGACCGGGTGCAGCTTCTTTTTTTGCGCCGGATCTCTACGGCACATTAGACAATTTCAGCTCGACCAATCTGTTCGTGGTCGAGCCAAATGACTCGCCGAGCGGCGAAGTCGAAGTTTTCCAGACTTGGTTGGATATTTCAGGTTCCGGAACGGCGCAAAAGAGCGCCGTTCTCGTGATGCCAACTTCGATCTCTACCAACAGTTCTGGTGCGTTATCGATTGGAAGTGGCCGACGCGGCAGCATGCGCGTCGCTTCCAACACTCCGCTGATTAATTTGCGCGGAGGAATAGAAACCCAGCCAGGGGCTGACGGTCTACATTTTTTTGGACCCAATGCTGACCATTTTGTCATTGGCACTTCAACAACGATAGGCGGCGAATTTTCTCCCGATGCATTTTTTGACGCGGCTCTGGACCCCGCCGCCTCCGGCTACACGCTAAACGAACAGGATGGCTATCTGGGAACTCCGGTTTTCGGCACCCAGCATGTCGCTTCGCTTGTCTCGGAAACCGACCAGTCCCTTTTTGGCAGAACCTCGCGTGAGGTCTCAGGCTTCATGACCGGCTTGCTGGAGCCGGGTAGTGAGGGGTTTCAGAGTTCCTTTTTCATCGGTGGCGGGGCGCAGGGGGCACTCGGTGTGGCGAATGCTCCAAATTTCGACCTTGCCCTGGGTGCGGCTGGGCATGATGTGAGTGGGCAAGCTGAGCTGGCCGATCTGTTTAACAACAACCCATATGTGTCCAGCTATCTGATCAGTTTCGGATTTAACGGGAACGTCGATGGTGGCAATACCTTTGTCGATGACAACACCTTTGGCGCACGGCATCCTCGAGACAATGAGCTGACGCGGGTCAGAACTGACAACGGCGAGGACCTCGCCAACAGGTCGCAGCACAATCCTGGAACTTACCTCGTGTCCGGCCGAGCCTCTCCTGTTCAGGGGTTTCAGCACTGCACAGCATGCTCGTTCATTGATTGGGGATGGTGGGGCACGCAAGTGCAGGTTGACAACACAGCAGGAAATGCTGGTGCTACAGGCGTTGAGAACCGCAATGACGGTGTCCATCTCGGCACATGGGTTGCCGGTGACATCACCAGAGCAGCCGATCTGCCCCTTATGGGGTCGGCATCTTTCACCGGCACCGCTCTTGGCACAGTCGTTGAAAACAGTTCGGTTTCGGGCGTGTTCATCGCACGCGGAGATATGAGCATGGATTTCGATTTTCGCAGCCGTGAAGGCCAGCTTTCGATCAGCAATTTTGGCGGACTCAATGCCTCCGGCCTGGTCAGCCAGAACACCGGCTCGCCGGAGGCTCTGTTTTCGGGAACCCTGCAAGGCCCCCAGGGAGAATTTGGTGGAGCAAGCGGCGCCTTTGTGAATGGTGACGGAACGATTGCCAAGGGCGTCGTCGGTCAGTTCGCGATTGGTGGAGAGACCACATCAGGCATCGGAACATTTGTCGGGAGCCAATAAGCCGATTCACAGATGTATCAGAATGATACCGATCGGGCGGCGGCGGCCGGTCAGAACAGTCAGCACAATGGGGTCTGATCGTTCGTTGCATTCGGTCAGGCCGCAGTGGCGCTTAACCCCACCAACGGACCATTGATACATGCAATGACGAGTGATTACCGCGCTCAATTGCAAAAGCGAACCTGTCAATGGCTACAAGGATGAACCGGTGCCCGGTCCGCATCAGTTGGGTTCTCAATGGGACATCATCGCGGACAGCACCGCGACAACTCCCACCAGCACAAGGCTCGCCGCCCACACGAGATCAAGGTTGAACCAGGTTCTGGATAGAAATTTCAGGCCCAGCCAGAAATAGGTGAACCCCGCAAGTGTGCCTCCGGCAAGCGTCATGGCCAGAGTATGGACGCTGGCTACAATAAAGGCAGTGCCGATGTTCCCTGCCATCAGCTGACCCGCCGCCATGTGCCCAGCGTCCTGCTGACCGGGTGCGCATATGCCCAGAAAGATTGGCACCAGCATCAATCCGGCCCCATGTGCCATGGCAGCCAGAAAAGACCAAAGTGCCAGCTTCGACGGCGGCACGCGCGCCAGAAATCGCGGGTGACGGCGATTGATCAGCAGGTAGCATCCGGCTGCGATAACAATGATCCCCGCACCTACTCTGATCTCGCTTTCCCAGACGACCAGAGCGGTCATCACAGAGAACGGCAGCAGGATGGCCGTCATCGCCGCAAAGTGTCCGGCGGCTAATGCGAAGAGCGCAGGAATAAGGGCCGAGCGCTGCTGTTCCATCAACGCTGATGAAACAACCAGCGGCCAGCCCATACCCGGGTTCAATCCATGATAAACACCGGAGCCGATGACGGCCCACCAAAGGGCCGAAATTATTGATTCATCCGTCAAAGGCTAGACGGATGGATAGCAGAAACTGTCGGTGGAGCAGTCACCGCCCTCGAGTCGAATTTGATGGCTGCGATAACCTTCGGGGAACTCGACCCAGAAATCCTTGTTCAGGGTTAGTCCACCATTGGCGTCCGCATCGGCCATTACCATCGCGCCTCCCCGTTCGCCCGGGTAGAATTGATCGTCCCAGGTGGAATAGAGTGAGTTGGTCCAGTAAACGCGTTTGCCGTCACGACTGACCTCGAGCATTTGGGGTCCATAACCAAATTCCTTGCCATTGGGATGTTTGGTCTTTGTGACAATCCCGCCGATCTCCACCTTCCCTGCCAATGTGGGCTTCATGGGATCGGAGACGTCGTATTGATGCAACTCCCCCGTGCCCCAGCAAGCGACGTAGAGATACTTGTCATCCAGACTGAGATCGATGTCGGTAACGAGCGGAGGAACTGCTGAAAAGCCTTTTAACAGCTCCGGCAAATCGTCGGGATCGGCTGCGACGGGTGGAATGGTGATTGTTTTCCTGGCGTGAAATGTGCCTTTGTCGTCACGCCACCATGTGAAGATCGCGCCTTCCAGATTGGAAGTATCGACGACCACCCCGCAGAACCCATGTTCCTTTGCCGGATCGTGGGCAGGGCGAATTTCGAGCGCCATCTGATGGTTCGCCCCCAGATCAATCGTCTGGATATTCTTGCGGGCCCGCAAATCCCAAAAATGTATCGAATGCCCGTACTTGTTGCTCAACAAGTCCTCTGGAACTATTCCATTTTCATACTGAGGCGGCAGGCCCCACTCAGAACTGACCATGTAATCGCGCGGCAGATTCCACCAGAAATCATAATGCTTATCCTGCGCACCTCGGTCCATTTCGTAGCGACCCAACACGTCAAATGTTTCGCAATCCATAATAAAGATGCCCGGAGGACCATCGGTTCCATCCTCGCCACCGCCACCAAGGGTCGAAACGTAAATCCCTTCAGGGCCGCAATGGATGGTGTGCGGACGAGAATACCCCGTCTTTTGCATGATTTCTTCAGCCTCTATGGTCCGGTGAATCTTCATGTTCATCGGATCTTTCACATCGATGACATAGATTCGCGATGACCGGATGCCGGGAATGATGAGATAGCGCCGTTCGAGAAATGCGTGACCAGTCAGCGGTGAAAGGGCCGACGAACAGGCATTCCAGCCGAAGTGATGGAACTCGTCACCCTTGTTGGGCATGAAGAGACTGCTGACGATCTTGCCGAAGGATTCGGATTTTGGGTTGACGTCCACCACGGCGACACCGTCAGGCTTTGAACCGTCCGGACTCAGCATCAATGTAAATGCCAGATTCTCGACCGGGGCGGCCATGGCCAGTTTGGCTGTGGCATGGAATGTTGGATCAGGGCGCATGTTCATGTTGATTTCCTCCTGTTGAACTCATTGGTAGTCGGACCGATCCGCTCGGGACTTCCAGCGTGCCCGAACCTCCGGCTGTTCCCGTGACGACATCACAGATAACTTCCCCAGGCGACAAGCTGGCGAGTTGTGAAAGAGCCTCGCTTGCTCGCCGGCTACTGCAAATCCTCGTCGGCTGGGATGGTTTACCCAAAGTCATTTTAGAGATTGTAGGCGCGTTATTTTCTGGACATTACCTCGCTGTCTGAAGAGTTTGTTGATTGGTTTTTCCGTTCCCGCAATGTGCTGATCAGCGGCTTTGCCTCATGCTGTAGGTTTCACTCGGGCAGCAGATTTATCGGCGAAGGCAGCGAGACGCTCATTCGATGCCGGCTGAGTATTCACCACGCCCGCGACAAAAGCCTCCATATAGGATGCATCGAGGGCGGACATGTTTCTCGTGTGCGAAATGGCTGAACAGATGGCAAAATTGGAAAGTGGGGGCACATTGGCTGTCGCCCTGGCCATTTCCAGCGCCTTTGCTTCACTGTCTTCTTCTACCAAATACTGACACAGTCCAACAGACAAGGCTTCCTGCGCTTTGTAAATGCGTCCGGTCAGCATCATATCTGTCATACGTGCACGGCCAACAAGTTCAGCAACCCGAATGGTTGCCCCTCCGCCAGTGAACAATCCGCGCTGGCCTTCCGGCAGAGCGAAATAGGTCGTCTGATCGGCAACACGGATGTGAGCTGCTGATGCCAGTTCAAGACCGCCACCTACAGTTGCACCTTTCAAGGCTGCAACGATCGGCACTCCGCCATATTCCATCTTATTAAAAGCTTCGTGCCAGCGAAGACAAACATGCATGAAATCCGCAGCACTCCGTTCCTGTCTGTGGTGTTCGACAAGATCCAGGCCAGCCGAGAAGTGATCACCTTCCGCACGCAAGACGACAGCTCGGGCACCGCTTCGGGGCATGGCAGAGAATACTGAGATCAGTTCCTCGATTGTCTCGACATTCAGCGCGTTGCGTTTGGCGGCCCGATCGAGGCTAACGATTGCGATTTCTCCGTCGCTGTCGAGCGTGAGATTGTTCAGTTCAAGGCTTGGAAGTTTCATCGACGCCTCCTGCGTGCCGGGAAAAAGGATAGATTAGAGAAAGGGCAGGTCAACGAGTCTTGCGCCGACTGTTTTGTCAGGTCTTATCACCTGGACATCGTCACCCGGCTGACAGCCTGACTCGACAAGTGCAAAGCCGATATTGCTTTTCATTCGAGGTGACCAGTTTGTGTTGGTCATGTCACCGACCTTGCGACCATCCTTGCGGATTTCTTCCCAATGGTAGTGCAGCCGGTCCGGCTTTTCGCCTTCCAGCAAGATGCCCAGTTGTCGGCGCTTTGGTCCGGCGGCTTTGATCTCACGCAGCGCTGCTATGCCGACAACGCCATCGTGCACGTCCAGGTCGACATAGTTCCCCAACCGGACCTCGAATGGGTTTGTTTCGTCGTCTGTATCGCCGCCTACTGAAAGTAGGCCGCTTTCGGTCCGTTCTGCTGTTGCCGGCGCGCCCGGACCAATTCCCCAGGGTTGCCCGGCTTCCTTAAAAATGTTCCAGAGTTGAGTGCCCTTCGATCCATCCCGCAAGTAGATCTCAAAACCTCCCTGTTTCGACCAGCCGGAACGTTGAACCGCAACCGGTATGCCGGCGATCTCGGTTTCCCGGAACCAGAAATACTTAATGTCCCGGACCCAGTCGCCAAAGACATGGGCGACCACATCTTCGGCTTTCGGGCCTTGCAGTGCCATGGGCGATACGTCCGGTTCGGAAACCTCCACATTCAGACCCCGTTCAGCCGCAATCGAACGTGCCCAGAGCTGAATGTCACTGTCTGCAATAGAGAACCAGTACAGATCTTCTGCCAGTTTCAGCAGGATCGGATCATTGATGAGCGTCCCCTTGTGGTTGCACATCGGGATGTATTTGCCTTGACCGACCTTAGATTTCGATAGTTCACGCGGTGAAAGAATCTGCGCCAGAGTGCCGGCATCAGGGCCTTTCAATTGGACCTGCCGTTCAACGCCAACGTCCCATTGGGAAACACCTTCCACAATGCGCCAGTATTCGGCGTCCGGATCACCATAACCGGTCGGCAATATCATACTGTTGTAGACCGTAGCCGACACCATTCCTTCGGCCAGAGCGGATTCATAAAACGGCGACGCATGCAGCCGCGCCGAAGGATAAATTGCAACCATTTCGCCTTAACCTCCCAAAGGCCGACCAGCCATCTTTCCGCAGGCTGACTTTACCACTTTCGGGCTTGTGGATGCGTGTGACAAATGACAATGCTTCGTCCTGAGACCCAAAAAAAGTTATAGGTCGTTTTGTCACCATGCATCAAATGCCTCCTCTGAACTGGCTGCGCGCCTTCGAAGCATCGGCGCGTCATCTCAGCTTTACCCATGCCGCAGCCGAGCTGGGTCTCAGTCAGGTCGCTGTTTCCAAACAGGTAAAACAGCTGGAACTCCACTTGCGCGAACCAATGTTTGTCCGCCGCGCGCGAAGTCTGGAGATCACAACGGCGGCCGAGGCCTATTTGCCAAAGGTACGCGATGCCTTCGAAAGACTGTCGGACGGAACCCGCGAAGTTTTTGGAAGTCGGCGTTCCAAGGTTCTTACTCTTCGCGCTGCAGTTGGCTTCTCCGTCAACTGGCTGGCGCCGCGGTTGCCCGATTTCTACACCCGCTATCCTGAAATTCCCTTGCGCATTGTCTCAAGTGTCTGGAACGAGGAAGTCGGGAATCCCGACTTCGATCTGGACATTCGATATGGAACCGGAAAATGGCCAGGCATGCGCGCCGATCGTCTGACCTGGGACACGATCACACCGGTCTGTGATCCATCTTTAGCCAGAAATGCACGCCTCGCTCATTATGATGATCTGGCGCAGAGCACGCTGATTCATGTGCTGGGATATGAGGAAGGCTGGGCTAAGTGGCTCCGCGCTGCCGGGATGGCAGACGTCATCGATGCCGGCCAGGGGATGCAGGTCGACAACTCGCTGCTGGCGTTTGAGCTGGCCGCGCGGGGCTGCGGAATAGCACTTGCCCGATCATGTTTAGCAGATCGGTTGATTAAAGCAGGGCATCTGGTCACTCCGTTTGATCTGACGGTTTCGATCGAGGAAGCATTCCATTTGGTTTCCATGACCGGCGATTACGAACACGCAGATTGTGCCGTGCTGCGAAGATGGCTACTCGAAATGGCGAAAGAAGAGCGACAATAGTCCGATCATGTGAACACCCCGGACAACAAACTTCAGCATTGAAGATTGGCAACCGTTTGCGTCACCGTCAGACGACTGCTCCCCCTTTAGCAGCGACGCGTTGGGAGCGGGCAAGCCACAGAGAAAAAAACGGCGCCCAGGTTTTGCTGATGGGAAACTGACGGTCACATGGGTCGAGAATTTGGAGTACCCCCAATCAAAATACTCAACGAACAACGGTTGTAAGAACTGCAGCAAGCAAGACACCAGGTTGAACTTCCTGGTCATCCAAATTCAATCATTTAGAAAACTGGTGTGGTGGGTCTGGAGGGATTCGAACCCCCAACCAAGCGGTTATGAGCCGCTGGCTCTAACCGTTGAGCTACAGACCCGCACCAGAGCTCTCGCTACCGCAAATTGGGGCGTTCAACAAGCCACCATTTTGCTCTATTGCTGCGCTTGGTTGTCATACCATTCCGATTATCCTTTTACAGGAGCCATCTTCTCAATGATCGCATTACCCAAACCCGCTCTCATTTGCCTGATCGCTCTGGGGCTGACTCAAAGCTACGCCTTTGCCGAAGAGGCGAAGCCGGCGACAATCTCCGTTTCAGCGACCGGTACCATGGCGGTTGTGCCGGATATGGCGACGGTAAGGCTCGGCGTGGTGCGGGAAGCCAAAACGGCACGCCAGGCCCTTGATGCCAATTCGCAGGCGATGACTGCCGTACTGGCGTCCATGAAAGATGCCGGAGTGGAAGACAAGGACTTGCAAACATCCAGCTTCAACATTCAACCCCGCTACATCTATCCGCGTCCGCAGAAGTCCGGAGAACAGAAACAGCCGACGATCGTGGGTTATATGGTCAGCAACGCGCTCACCATCCGGGTCCGGGATTTGTCAAGACTGGGGACCATACTCGATGAGGCCGTAACGTTGGGGGTAAACAGCGACGGCAATATATCCTTTGCCTCAAGCACGCCCGAAGTGGTTCTCGAGCAAGCACGCAAGAAAGCCGTGACCCAGGCTGTCGCAAAAGCGAAAACGCTGACCGAGGCCGCCAATGTCGGACTGGGTCGCATTTTGTCCATCAATGAAAATGGCGCACGTGCGCCCCGGCCCCGCGCTTTGCAAAGGACCGCGGCGTTCAAAGAGGATGCGGCCGTACCCATTGCCAGTGGCGAAAGTTCTTATTCCATAACTGTCAACATGACGTGGGAGCTGGCCCAGTAGGTTGCACTTCCCGTCGGTTTTACATCGCAGAAAAGCCCGGCCCCTCGCTGGAGAAGGCCGGGCAATCGTTCATCAACCGGTGGGGAACGCCAATTAGCGGTGGTCGATGAAACGAACTGGGCAGCGGTGACGATTGGCAAATCCGATTACCACACGATCGCCCCACTTACGGCCGCCTACCAGAACACCCCGGCGGCTGACACGAAGGATGTGAGCTCTGCGTATGCCGCGGTGGCGTGCTTTGCGCAGGGCGCGACGCGGATGGCAGCGCTGCGCGCGCCGATAACGGCGGCTACCGTAATATCTTTCGCCGCGATAGCGCGGGCCACCGATGTGGAATGAAAAGCCGCCTCGGCTGTCATAGTGCAGTCTGTCGGCGCTTGCGGTGCCTGCCGTTGCTGCCATACCGCCAATAGCCAGTATGCTCGCAACCAGGGCGGATTTGATACCTGTCGAAATTTGCTTGTTCATGGACATGGGACTCTCCTGTTTGGTCTGTGCTTTGTGCAGCGATGAAAACAGGATGCCTTGT
This sequence comes from uncultured Rhizobiaceae group bacterium, assembly GCA_938044775.1. GTDB lineage: Bacteria > Pseudomonadota > Alphaproteobacteria > Rhizobiales > Rhizobiaceae > Pseudahrensia. The sequence goes on along the minus strand of CALIOE010000061.1, from coordinate 27,341 downwards.
GGCGCGTGAACCAAACCGGAACGGGCCATTCATCTGAGGTTAATAAAAAAGGGCAGTCTTTTCAGATGACTAAAAATCACTGATCTTGTGACGGAGTGGCTTCTTCATCATCGGTGAGCAATCGGGACGTGCCCTTTGCCACTGCCTTAGTGCCCCTATAGGCCAGCTTGCCGGCACCAACGGTCGTCTTGACCGCAACTTTGCCCACTTTCGCGGCTGTTCCCACGACGATCGTCGTCGCACAGGCTGAAAGAATCAGGCTCGCAGTAAGAACGCCGAGAGAGTGTTTGGGCAGAGAAAAAGACATGATGAGAAAAATTGCCAGCGGAATGACAACTATGGGCCCCGCTTGTTAACGAACCATTGACCACGCCGTTTCTTGCCGAATTCACATCCAGGAGCGATCAAAACTGTAGTGCCGATGTCACAATGACCCTTTACGTCGCAACAACAATGCGCGTTAATCATTGTGACCGGGGGGTTGAACAATTGACACGCAGCACTGCGGGCCCAGGAGAATTCAACCATGAAAAACCCCAAACTCTATGCCAATCAAAGCCTTACACGACGCTCATTCCTTGCCGCCAGCGCCGCCACGTCAGCGGCCATCGCGCTCCACCCGTTTTCGGTTCAGGCGGCGGGCAATCAGGTTCATCTTCGCATCATGGAGACGACTGACCTGCATGTGCACGTCTATCCATACGACTATTACGGCGACCGGCCGACCGACACTGTTGGGCTCGCGCGCACAGCCGCCATCATCAAGGACATTCGCGCCGAAGCCACCAACTCAATGCTGGTCGACAATGGTGATTTTCTGCAAGGCAACCCGATGGGCGATTACATCGCCTATGAACGCGGCATGAAGGAAGGGGATAAGCATCCCGTTATCACTGCAATGAATACACTGGGTTTCGAAGCTTCGACTCTCGGCAACCATGAGTTTAATTACGGGCTCGACTTCTTGATGAAATCACTGGCGGGTGCCGACTTCCCTGTTGTTTCTTCCAACGTTGCCACCGAAGCCGGCGGCAAGCCAACCGACGACAAGACCCTGGTGAAGCCCTACGTGCTGCTCGAAAAGCAGCTGAAAGACGGCGATGGCAATTCACACGATATCAAGATCGGTTTGATCGGCTTTGTTCCGCCACAGATCATGAACTGGGATCGCCGCCACCTTGAGGGCAACGTAACAACCCGCGACATCATTGAGGCCGCTAAAGCCTGGCTGCCAGAAATGAAAGAAGCCGGCGCCGATATTGTACTTGCGCTTTCTCACTCGGGGATCGGCTCTGCCAAGCATGCCGACGGCATGGAGAATGCATCGGTCCCTCTCGCGCAGGTCGACGGTATCGATGCACTCATGACGGGCCACAGTCATCTTGTCTTCCCGGGCGAGAAATTCGCCGGATTTGACGGGGTCGACGCAGAGAAAGGCACCATCCATGGAAAGCCCGCCGCGATGGGCGGCTTTTGGGGTTCGCATCTTGGCGTTATTGACCTGATGCTGGAAAAATCAGGCAACGAATGGCAGGTGGTAACTTCCACCACCGAGGCCCGCCCAATCTACAAGCGCGGCGAGGATCGCAAAAACGTTCCTTTGGTCGAAAGTGAACAGGCCGTATTGGACAGCGTAAAGACCGAGCACGAGGAAACACTGGCCTATGTGCGCCGGTCGGTTGGCAAAACGGATGCTCCCCTGCATTCCTACTTTGCGCTGGTGGCTGACGACCCGTCGGTTCAGATCGTCAGCCAGGCGCAGATCTGGTACATTTCGGAAATGATGAAGGGCACGGAATGGGAGAATTTGCCCATATTGTCAGCTGCTGCACCCTTCAAAGCGGGGGGTCGCGGCGGGCCGGATTACTACACCGATGTTCCCAAGGGCGACGTGGCAATAAAGAACGTCTCAGACCTTTATCTTTATCCAAATACAGTGCGCGCTGTGCTGGTGACGGGCGCTCAGGTAAAGGACTGGCTTGAACGTTCGGCCGGCATGTTCAATCAGGTTGAAGCCGGCAAACCCGATCAAATTCTGCTGAACCCTGAGTTTCCATCCTATAATTTCGATGTGATCGACGGGGTCACATACAAAATTGACCTGTCACAGCCTTCGAAATTTGACCCGAAAGGCGAACCGGCCAATGCCGATGCTAACCGCATTGTGGATCTGAAGTTCAATGGTGCGCCCATTGATCCCGAAGCGAAATTCGTCATTGCCACAAACAATTACCGCGCTTCCGGTGGCGGCAAGTTTCCCGGTGCGCTTGGTGACACAATCATATTTGAAGGTCCTGACACCAACCGCGATGTGATTGTCCGTTACATCGTCGAACAAGGCACGATCAGCCCCTCTGCGGACGCTAATTGGAGCTTCAACCCACTGCCCGAAACTTCAGTTCTGTTCGACACAGGCCCCAAGGCTATCGACCACATCAAAGGCGTTGGAGGCGTCTCAATCGAGCCGGCGGGCGACGGCCCGGAAGGATTTGCCCGCTACAGAATTGCACTATAGGCAAACAATTCACTGCGGGAGATCCGCAACCGACATGAAGCAAACCCTGCCCGCGCCCCGCTCGAGGCCGGGCCGGGTCTCGTACGATGCTGAAAAACTTCTCGCGGCTGTCGGATTTGGGTAGTCTCAAGCGTCCTAGGATCGTGCTGATCTGAATCGGGAGAGACCTGCGTGCTTTATTCAATAATTCTGTATGGCGAAGACGGTGCATTTGAACGGCTGCCGGAAGAAATTCGGGCTGGTGTCATGGAGGGTCACCAAAAACTGCAGGCTGTTCTTGCCGAGCGGGGCAAGTTTGCAACGATCAAGCTCATGCCAGTGTCATCGGCCGTCACGCTCAGTCCGCCAACAGAGATTGGACAAGCCCCCCTTGTGGTTGACGGACCATTTGCCGAAACTAAAGAACGCTTTTTGGGCTTCTACGCGGCCGAATTTGCAAGCCTGGAGGAAGCAATCGAGCATGCGGAATATCTGTCCACACCCTACGTTCGCATCGAAGTGAGACCCGTTCAGTGGGCTGGCGGGGTTCTGGCAGACGAGAGCAAAGATCGTGACATGGCTTGAAGCCAGTTTTGCCGAGTGCAGACCGCGGGCAATTGCCGCGCTGACACGTCAGTTTCGGGACATGGACATCGCTGAAGAAGCCTTCGGTGATGCTTGTTTAAAAGCGCTGTCGGTGTGGCCGAAATCGGGGTCACCAAAAAATCCGTTTGCCTGGCTTTTGGTCGCGTCACGCAATGCCGGTATCGACAGACTGAGAAAAATGAAACGCCAGGCCGCATGGGCAGAAAGCCCCCCGGATGCCGATTTGCCGCCGGTAGAGGACACCCAAATCGGCATAATTGACGAAGACGGTTTGCGTGACGACGTGTTGAGGTTGCTTTTCATTTGCTGCCATCCCGCACTTAAACGCCAGGACCAGTTGGCCGTGGCGTTGAAAATTGTGGCCGGCATGAGCGTCGCCGAAATCGCGCGAGCCTTTTTGATCAAGCCCAAGACAATGGAGCGGCGCATTACCCGGGCCAAATGCACCATATCTGAAAACCCGATCCCCTTTGAAGTACCCAGTCTGGCCGAGCGTGCAAGACGTTTGAACGAAGTCTCGTTGATGGTCTATCTGCTGTTCAATGAAGGATGGTCAACCAGCGGAAGCGAGACACAATTCAAGCTTGCGCTTTGCGAGGAGGCTATTCGGCTTGCCCGGTTGCTGCTCGATCTGTTTCCCGGCATGAGCGAGCAAATGGGGCTGTTGGCGCTGCTGCTCTTTCAACACTCCCGAAGACAAACCCGCATGAACGTCGATGGAGAACTTGTCTCTCTGGAAAATCAGGCCCGTGAAAAGTGGGATCATTCGATGATTGCCGAAGCAAATGTGCTGTTGGAAAAGGCGGCAAGACACGGGACTGCCGGGCCTTACCAACTCCAGGCTGCCATTGCAGGCACCCATGCGATTGCCCCGTCAGACCGGGAGACTGACTGGGCCAGGATCGAGTCTCTTTATGGTTCGCTCTACCGCATCCACCCAACTCCGGTCATTCGTCTGAATCAGGCGGCGGCAGTATCCAGAACGCTGGGCCCGGTGGCCGCGCTTGAGATGATCGAACCCCTGGCCGGCGAATTAGCGACCTATCGATGGTTTCACACTGCCCGGGCGTCCTTTCTCTCAGATTTCGGCGACTACGCCGGCGCTGCTGCGGCCTACAGAACCGCCGCTAATCTGCAGCCGACGCTTCCCGAATTGCGAATCCTGAAAGAAAAAATCATTGAGTGCGAAAAAAAATTCCACTCCCTGTCGGAATCACAGGCCTCCCATCGTCCTTGAAGTACCGGCTCACTGAGCCACTACTCAACAGAGGAGGTCATCATGACTGATACAACAATGACGACACCGGGCAATGCGGGATGGATCGGCCATTCGGGGCCAGATATGGAACAGGCAAAAGCATTTTATGCTGATGTTTTGGGTTGGAAGATTGCCGAATTGCCGATGCAGGACGGGTCAAGCCATTCCGCCATCATGGTCAACGAGGCACCTATAGGTGGTTTTTCGCCGATGCCTGAAGACAGCGGATCGTGGACGGTCTTCGTAACCGTCGAAGATGTGGATGCATGCGCTGGTAAAGCTGAGAAAGCGGGAGCAACAGTGCTTACACCGCCAATGGACATGCCGGGAGTGGGACGCATGGCTACACTTCTTGATCCGCAGGGCGCGCGCTTCGCTGTGATCACGTATGAGAGCATGCAGTCCTGATCATCGCCCGTGGTCCGGTCGGCTCGCTTCCAGACCACGGCCTCCCCCATCGACAGGAAACATCCATGCAATCAGCTCTTTCAACCACCATCATACTTTTCCCAACCAGTGTAAGCTTCGATATCTTTTGCGCCCGGCCAAATATCCCGTCCAAACCGTTCGGGTTCCTGTGATGGCCTACGACGAAGAACTCACTTCCAGGATGCGCTACGTGCTCCGCAAGCTTGATGGGGTGGAGGAGAAGCGGATGATGGGCGGTGTGTGTTTCATGTTGCGCGGCCACATGTTGGGCGGCGTGAAGCGTGAGAAATCAGGCGAGGGGCGCTTTACCTTCCGTGTTGGCAAACCCAACATGCACAGAGCGCTTGAAAATCCGACCGCCCTGCCCGTTCAGTTCGGCGCCAGACGTCTGGGAGGCTTCGTTCACGTTGACGAAGCCGATTGCGATGATGAGATTCTGGCGCGTTGGATCGATCAGTGCGTGAGCTTCGTTGATACCCTGCCACCAAAAGAAAAATGAACCGGAGGAACTCAAATTGACCGACCTGAAATTTGCCGGTTTTTCGCCGGCTGCACTGGGCTTTCTGGACGATCTCAAGGTCAACAACACTCGCGACTGGTTTGCGGCCAACAAGACAACCTACGAGACCGAGATCAAACGACCTGCAGCTTCTTTCTGCGAGACCATGAGCGGCCAATTGACGAAGCTGACAGGCCGCGACCACAAGGCAAAGGTCTACCGGATTCACCGGGACGTGCGCTTTTCCAAAGACAAAACGCCCTACAATGCACATCTCCATATTTCCTTTGAACCGGAAAGCAATCTGCAATCGCCGCCCATGTGGTTCTTTGGCCTCGGGACTGAAAAGCTCTCACTGGGATGCGGAGTGTTCGGCTTTGATAAGGCGGAGCTTGATTTGTTTCGCTCCCGCGTGACCGCGCCGACAGGGGGCGAGATCGCTGAAACCCTGGGCGGATTGGAGAAGGCGGGCGCTCGCATGAGTGAGCCTCAGCTGAAAAGAGTCCCCCATGGCTATCCAAAGGACCACCCTCGATCCGATCTTCTCAGACATAAAGGGCTGGCAAGCTGGCTGGACCACGAAAACAGAAGCTGGGTTACGAAACCCGAAATGATGTCGTTGTGCCTTAAGGAGTTCAAAAAACTATATCCGATATTCGACCTGTTGATAGACGAGCGATAGATGCTCAACATTTGACCTGGCTTGCCTGTCGCAGTTCTGCGCGACATGATGATGGATGAATATGGGACTTGAAAAATGAGCCACAATACGACCGTCAGCTTCACCGCAATGAAAGACGGGACCCAGGACGAGTACATGCTCCTGCATGAGCTCGAAAAGCCGTTTCTCGCACTGACAGCTGATCGGGTGCTCGACGAATTGCGTCGACAGGGCGATGCATCGCTTGAAGGGTACAAAATCACCCGGCTGGACCACGGCCTGCAATCGGCCACGCGGGCCCACCGTGACGGAGCCGACATTGACTGGATTGTCGGCGCATTGCTGCATGATATCGGCGACGGACTTGCTCCACAAAACCACGACAAAATGTCAGCCGAAGTGATCCGGCCCTTTGTCCGTGAAGAGGTGTCGTGGGTGGTTGAACACCACGGCATTTTCCAAATGCTGTACTATGGTCATCACTATGGGTGGGACCGCAACGCCCGCGACCGTTTCAAGGATCATCCCTGCTTCGAAGTTTGCTCGGATTTTTGCGAACGTTGGGACCAGTCTTCGTTCGATCCGGACTATGCGAGTGAGGATCTGGAATTTTTTGAGCCGCTGCTGCGCGAAGTATTCGCGCGCAAGGCTCATGACCCGGCGGTGCTAATGCCGGGTGAGGTAAAGGGGCTGCCCCCGCTTGGATGAACCGGCGGGCCGTTTGTGCTGCGCTTATCCCATCTGGTATCCGGGCGTCGATTTGGACAACGCGACTTCTTCATCGCTCATGTCTTCGGCTATGCCCTCGAACAACGGCGATGAAAGGTAGCGCTCGCCGGTATCAGGCAGCATGCACAAAATAACCGAACCGGCTTCGGCCCTCTCGGCGATCTGCATGGCCACCGCAAATGTGGCACCGCCGGAAACACCCGTAAAGATTCCTTCCTTCTGAGCCAGTTCGCGCGACCATTTGATGCCGGCCGCACCGGAAACAGGGATGAGTTCGTCATAGTAGTTGCCATCGATGGCCTCCTGCAGCACCAGCGGAACGAAATCCGGGGTCCAACCCTGAATCGGATGTGGCTGCCAGGCCGGATGACCCGATGCAGGTGATCCGTCGCCATCGCGTTTCTGGGCCTCACCGCTGCCGATCAGCTGGGCATTGTCCGGTTCGGACAGGATAATCCTGGTTTCGGGGCGTTCCTTCTTCAGGACCCGTGATACCCCGGAAACGGTTCCGCCGGTGCCGTAACCGGAGACCCAGTAGTCGAGACGCCCACCGTCAAAATCTGCCAGAATTTCGCGCGCCGTCGTGTTTTCATGAATCCTGGCATTGGCCTCGGTCTCAAATTGCCGGGCCAGAAACCACCCGTTGGCCTCGGCCAGTTCAACCGCCTTGCGGTACATGCCAACAGCTTTCTCACCCTTGGGCGTCAACACCACCTTCGCCCCAAGAAAACGCATCAGCCTGCGCCGCTCGATCGAAAAACTCTCGGCCATGGTGATCACCAGAGGATAGCCTTTGGCAGCGCAGACCATGGCGAGGCCAATGCCGGTATTGCCGCTTGTCGCTTCAACAACGGTCTGGCCGGGCTTCAATTCGCCGCTGCGCTCCGCCTCCTCAATGATGCTGACGGCCAGCCTGTCCTTGACAGACGCCGCCGGATTGAAGGCTTCCGCTTTCACATAAAGGGTCACATGATCCGGGCTGAGCGTATTTATGCGGATGCACGGCGTGTCGCCAATTGTCTCCAGAATGCTGTCGTAAAGCTTACCCCGTCCCATCGTGCTGCGGGCCTTTTCACTGGCTGGTTTGGAAGTCATGATGCTAACTTTCTGCTATCGTTCCGCGAGACGTTCAGGCGCAAGCCTAGCAGCGAAACCGGGCGGTTCCAATCCGAAGCGCAGGCGACCGGCTTCGACATGGCAGTCGATATCCTGTTGATCCACATCATGGACCGGCGAGTTCTGGTGTGAAAAAAACAGCGATACAGATGCAGGAGAAACTCATGGGCCTATACAAAAACATTCTGGTTCCCGTCGTCCTCGATCATCAGGAGAAGGCGGAACACGCACTTGAGGTTGCGAACAGCCTCAAAGCCGATGGAGGATCTCTTACCCTCCTCCACGTGATTGAGCAGATCCCGACCTACATCGCGTCCCAGTTAACGCAGGATATCTGGAAAGACACGATGGCGGGTGCGAAGGAAAAACTGGAGAAACTGGCCGACAGCTTTGACCCGAATGTCAAATGTCACGTCGTTGAAGGGCATGCCAATCGCAGTATTATGGATCATGCAGAAAAAATGAAAGCCGACTGCATTGTCATTGCATCCCATCAACCCGGACTGGAGGACTATCTGATCGGTTCAACAGCATCGCGCGTCGTCAGGCATGCCAAATGCCCGGTGCACATTCTGCGCTGAATCACAATTCAGAGCCCCGAATCGAACGGCAATGACTTGCCGGGCACAGAATCGACCCGTGAACCTGAAATTTGGGCAAGGATTTTTACATCGGTGAAATAACACATTGATATTTCAGCGACTAACACCGCATTGTCACAATTCTGGCGCAAGACATGGGCAACGCCTTGTTAGCAAACGGGTATGATGTACGCTCGACTTCTCAACGGAGAAGGGAGCGCCCATGTCTATCAACCCACCACTTACCGACCTACCGATCCGCACAGCGGAAAAGGGGTTTTACAAAGGCTTTAGTGTCGATGTTACGGTATCGGCCAAAATCCTGATCGGGGGGCTGGTCATTTGGGCTGTCGCCTTCCCCGAGCAGGCGGGCTCCGTCCTCAACAAATTCAATGCGTTCATCCTCGGCAATTTCGCCACCTGGTACATCTGGGTCGTTGCTCTGTTTGTTCTGGTGTGCATCCTGCTGGCACTGTGGCCGGCGGCAGGCAGGCTCAACCTTGGACAGGCAGACGACAAGCCTGAATTCTCAAACTTCTCCTGGTTCTCCATGATGTTTGGCGCCGGTATCGGCGTTGGTATGCTGACATGGGCCGTTGCCGAACCGGTCTATCATTTCAACAATAATCCTGAAGTTATTCAGGGCATTACCAATGCGGCTGCGGCAGACAATATACGCATGGCGTACAAATGGTCGTTCCTGCATTGGGGTCTTGGCGCCTGGGCCTGTTATGCAATTGCCGGTCTGGCACTGGCATTTTTCAGCTATCGGCGAGGGCTGCCGCTGACGATACGGTCATCGCTGACACCTCTGTTCGGCAAGTCGCTCTCGGGCCCCTGGGGTCACCTGATTGACGTTGTCGCGGTTGTTGCAACCATATTGGGCGTCGCACAGACGCTCGGCTTTGGCGTTGAGCAATTCGTCTCGGGCTTGACCCGCATCGGTATCGGTGGGCTGGCTGACGCCGAAGGCAAGGCCAACTCCACCGGTATCATTGTCGCGATTGTCATCATTATGGGAGCGTCGACAGTTTCTGCTCTTTCGGGCGTCGGCAAAGGCATCAAGTGGCTTTCCAACATCAACATGGTGCTGAGCATTGCGCTGCTCAGTTTCTTCCTGTTGTTTGGATCAACATTCTTCGGCCTGCAGGCGCTTATCCTGGGTATCTGGGACTATCTCATCGCCATGCCGGACATGATGTTCCGGGTCTGGAAAGCCGATGGAGACGAAGCCAGTGTAGCCACCAAACTGGCAGGCTGGCAGGGCGCCTGGTCAGTGTTCTACTGGGCATGGTGGGTTGCATTTGCTCCCTTTGTCGGTCTGTTCCTGGCCCGCATCTCGAAGGGACGTACAATCCGGGAATTTGTTCTCGGCGCAATGATCGTGCCTTCACTGATGTGTTTTGTCTGGTTCACATGGGCAGGCGGCACAGCCATCGATCTTGAACTCAACGGTGGCGCCGGTGGCGTGATCACAAGCGCACCCGATGGCGACAAGATCTTCGCCATGACCGACTTCATGCTGGCACCCATCTCGCAATTCCTGTCCTGGCTGATGGCTGCGATGATTGTGGTTCTTCTGATGACCTATCTCGTAACATCAGCTGACTCGGCCGTGCTGATCGTCAACACGATCAACGCAGCGGGCGACGAAGGTCCAAAGGCACGTCCCCACATCATCTTCTGGGGTGTCGCCCTCGGATCTGTCGTCGCGGCCCTGCTGCTGGTCGGCGGGCTCAAGGCCATTCAAACGGCCATGGTGATCGGGGCCTTACCGTTCTCGCTCGTCATGATGTTGATGTGTATTGCCCTCATCAAGGCGATCTACAATGACAGCAGGCGGGAAAAGGCCGGCACGCCGGACCCTGTACCGGCTGAGTAGGACAACAAGAAAACTCGTTTCCTCGCTGTTTCGATGGCGGGGAAACACGAAAATCTGACAATCAGCGACTGCAATCTGCCGCGTTCGCATCAGTTCATCAGCTTGCCTGCGAACAAATCCCGGTTACCGCGCATGAGTTTTGCAATCTTCTTCGACACCGTTGAAACATGCCTGTCGCGCCGGTCATCATCGTGACTGACCAGCCACTGGTCGTGGCGCAATGAATCCAGAACACCAGATTGGCGCCGCAGCCTCGCTTCCGCATCACCGATGAAACACGGCAAGATGCACAGGCCGGCCCCGGCCAGTGCAGCCTCAAGAACCGCGTTGGGTGACGAGCAGACAAATCTGGGCCGCTGCAGCAAAACGTCACTCAACCAGGCAGCTGAGGGCAGGACAGGACCGCGCGGGGCAAACGCAATCCAGTCGCATTCAGAAAAGCGGCGGTCATCACCGGCCTGCGGGAACGTCTTGCAAAAGGCGTCGCTGCCGTAGACAGCAAACTCCACCTGCACCAGACGTTGGCCGGCGAGCCCGGTTATCTCGGGCCGCCTGTTGCGGATCCCCAAATTGGCTTCCCGCCGCAAAAGATCGGCCTGTGAGGTTCCCGCGATGATGTCAATTGCGATGTCATCATCGCCACCCAGAAGGTCCTTGATGTGGCGAGCAATGAACAGACTCGTCCATGCGCCAGCGGCTATCTTGACCCGTGGTGCCCGGTCCACATTCGATGTCCAGCGGTCGATCTGAAAGGCGTCACGCTCCACGGCTTCGGCAAGACGCAGCAGTTCGACACCATCCGATGTCAGTTCGTAGCCGTCTCGGCTGCGGTCAAAGAGTGTCACGCTGAGGGTTCGCTCGAGGCTATACATGCGCCTGCTGAGAGTCGGTGCACTGACTTGCGTCGCGCCAACGGCTTTCGCCAAACCACCGCCCCGGGCAACGCCCAGAAACAGGCGCAAATCTTCCCAGTTCCACCTTTCATTCATGAAACGACAACTCCAAATTTGAGTGTTGAGAAAGTACACTTCCCTCCTCTTAATGGAAACATGGATGAAATAGATTTCATTATTGAAAGGAGAAACCTGTGACCACACCGTTCCATGAACGCCGGTTGGGAAATGGCGGTCCGGTCGTTGGCCCCATGGGCGTCGGCACATGGGCCATGGGCGGCCCGTTTTATGCCGGCCCCGGCTGGGTGCTGCCGGAAGGAACTGCTCTTGGCTACGGGCAGACCGACGACGCTGAATCAATACGCGCCATTCACTGTGCTATGGATTGCGGGGCCTCGCTCTTCGACACGTCCGACGCCTATGGAACTGGCCAGGGCGAGGAAGTCCTGGGTGAAGCGATCAAGGGCAGGCGCGATGAAGTGGTCATCGCAACCAAATTCGGCAATGTTCACGATCGCGCAACACGTCAACTCACCGGCGCCGATGTGTCGCCCGGCTACATCAGGCAGGCCTGTGAATCCTCGCTTCGGCGGTTGCAGACCGAATGGATAGATCTCTATCAATTGCATCTGGGAGATTTGCCGGTTGAGCAGGCTGATGGCGTGGCAAACACGCTCGACGCACTCTGCGCAGAAGGCAAAATCCGCTCCTACGGGTGGAGCACGGATGACCCGGACCGGGCCAGAAAGTTTGGAAACCGCAAAAACGCTTCCGCCGTTCAATTCCAGCTCAACGTCCTCAACGACGCGCCCGACATGCTGGAAGTCTGCACGGACTGCGAATTTGCCGGTCTGAACCGTGGCCCTCTCGCGATGGGCCTTCTCAGCGGAAAATACTCGCAAGACAGCCAACTGGCAGCAGATGACATTCGCTGTAACCCTCCAGAATGGCTTGTCTATTTCGATACGGGAGGCAAAGCGGCCGCCAGTTTAGAAAACAGTTTGGAAGCAATTCGCGAGGTCCTGACAAGCAAGGGCCGCACCCAGGCACAGGGCGCATTGGCCTGGATCTGGGCGCGCAGCAACCGGACGATCCCTATCCCCGGTATAAGAACGGTCGCACAGGCGAAAGAAAACCTGGGAGCAATGGATTTCGGGCCGCTTCTTCCGGAGCAGATGAAAGAGATCGAAGGCCTGCTGGGAAGACGAGAGTGAATCCGAACCGGGGAACCGGCAGCGACTCAAGCCAGATGCAGCACGACCTGACGCCGGTGTGGCCGCGTTCGATGCTCGAACAGATACAGTCCCTGCCAGGTCCCCAGAGCAAGCCGTCCATCCATCACCGGAATTCCAACACTGGTCTGGGTCAGCGCCGCCTTGACATGCGCTGGCATGTCATCGGGTCCCTCCGTCGTGTGAACCATCCATTTCATGGTTGAATCGTCAGATGGCGGTACCAAACGGGCAAAGAACTCCCGCAGGTCGGCTTGAACGTCCGGATCGGCATTCTCCTGGATCAGCAGAGAGCAGGAGGTGTGACGAACAAAAACCGTGAGCAAAGTGTTTTTCTTGCCCGTTCGCCGCACGAACGATTCTGCTTGCCGGGTAAACTCAGTCAGCCCGGGTCCACTGGTCTCAATTGTCAGGATTTCCTGCTTTGTGTCGCTCACTTTTCCACCTTCTTGAGCCACCCCCGGTAGTGGGCAATGCGTGCACTCCCGAATATCAGCAGAACGTCAAAGTTGAAACGACCCTGTTTGTCTTCAAACTCTGTCGCCACGCTCCGGGGCAACAAAGCCGCCGGAAACGGAATTACGCCGAACAATCGCCCACCGACAACCGGGAAGCACAAACGCTCTTCATCAACGCCGAGTCCGATGCGAAACGACAAAACTCCGAAGCGTTCGGTAATTCCGCCCATGTGGTGCGCCGACAAAACCGAGGAGAAACGGCTGTTGCCGAATTCCCGAACCCAGGTTTCGCGTCCGTTTTCGGCGTCAATAGTCACCCGCACCGGGGTCGACGAAGGTGACAGCGGGAAGCCACCGATCCACGCCGCGATGAAGCCCAGAACGCCACCGGGACCAAAGCTTTCAGCTTCGCCGGCAAAAACTGATGTACCGACCCCGGAGTGAAGATCCCGCACCGACAGTGGCAACCCATCGAAGTCTGCACCCAGTGCATCCGCGAAGAGCGAGCTGGTCTGGGCGCGGGTTGAGGGATGTTTGCTCAAAGCAATCGCGCTTTCAATCCTGCATCCGGCACAATGCAGGTGTCGTATTTCCCGAATATCGAATAGCGGTTACGCGCAATTCTATTATAGAGCCAATCAGAAATCGGCTGCGGAATGAGGCGGGCAACCTTCATCAGTCGCCAGGGCAGACCAAGTTTTGCCATGACGGCAGCAAATGCGGCGAGTCTTTCATGCAATTGTCCATCAACAAAAACCAAATTGGTTTCATAGTCCTGGGGTTTCAATCCAAGATGCTGGTAAAGCGCCTCCCCTTTTTGCGACTGTGCAATGATGAAATGGAAATGACCGTCCCGGTCATGCCGGATCACAAAGCGCATGAAGGAGGAACACAGGACACATTCGCCGTCAAAAACGATGACATCGTGCAACTGAATATCGGACAAAGCCTGTTCAAGAAGAGTCATGTTTCATCCCGCAGGATAACTCGGCCGGCGAAGTTCATATAGGAGAATTGATTCGAGTTGCCTGCGGCAGATGCGGCATGAAAAGGACCGGTCAGCGGAAAATACCGTCGCCCTGCTCACGTATGACCTGTTTCGCCTTGCGCAATGTGGCGTCCGCGCATTCATCCTTGGAGGGAAACAGGTCCGCACGAATAAGGGTGTGTTCCACACGCGCGCCCTCAATCTCCTTGGAAATGATGCCGCAGACCCGAAACTGGCCACCATCTTTCATCGGCGTGACTGCGATTGAATAGCCTTCATGCTGGTGCTCGGCGATGGGTTTTTCCGGGGAGGATGAACCATCTCCACCCCCAAATATGCGTTTCAGAAAGGACATGTCTGTTTGCAATCTTTCAAAAAGTCGGAAAATTCGTCGATCAGCGCATGGGTCTGTGTTGTATCGGCGGCGCACCGCATTCTTTCGCGACACGCAATGACGGTGCGCTACTATCAGGAATATAGCACGTATACAGACGAGTTCAATTTAGCGCTCGGTGCGTCATTTTTGAACAATCCCCACCGCAGGCAAGGTCGCTCAGCTGCGTCATACCACAACAGACAAACCCAACCCACGCCGGTTTGTGCCGCAGGAGAGAGCAGAACCAAGCACCTCTTCTAGCTGTCGAGGAAGCTCCGAAGTTTGCGACTGCGGCTTGGATGTTTCAACTTGCGCAACGCCTTCGCCTCAATCTGGCGAATACGCTCACGGGTTACGCTGAACTGCTGGCCAACCTCCTCAAGAGTATGGTCCGTGTTCATGCCGATACCGAAACGCATGCGAAGAACGCGCTCTTCGCGCGGCGTCAGGCTTGCCAACACGCGGGTCGTCGTTTCGCGCAGGTTTGACTGAATAGCCGCGTCGATCGGCAGAATTGCATTCTTGTCTTCGATGAAGTCACCGAGATGCGAATCTTCCTCATCACCGATGGGTGTTTCCAGCGAGATCGGCTCTTTGGCAATTTTCAATACCTTGCGCACTTTCTCAAGCGGCATGGCCAATTTCTCCGACAATTCTTCCGGCGTCGGTTCGCGACCTATTTCGTGCAGCATCTGGCGGCTGGTACGAACAATCTTGTTGATTGTCTCGATCATGTGCACCGGTATACGAATTGTGCGCGCCTGGTCGGCAATCGAACGGGTAATCGCCTGGCGAATCCACCAGGTGGCATAGGTCGAGAATTTGTAGCCGCGTCGGTACTCGAACTTATCGACCGCCTTCATGAGGCCGATATTGCCTTCCTGGATCAGGTCCAGGAACTGCAGACCACGGTTGGTGTATTTCTTGGCGATGGAAATCACCAGGCGAAGATTTGCTTCGACCATTTCCTTTTTGGCAACGCGGCTTTCGCGCTCGCCTTTTTGCACCTGTTGCACAATGCGGCGGAACTCCGCTGTATCCAGACCGGTCTCATGGCTAAGCATCTGAATATCAGCGCGCAGTTCCTTGATCTCGCCCTTCTCGTTCTTGCAGTATTCCTTCCAGCCCTTTGCGGCCAGGTTGGCAATGCGACGAATCCAGTTTGGATCGAGCTCTGCACCGCGGTACTCTTCCAGAAAATTCTCCCGCGAAACGCCGTACTTTTCGGCCAGCCGCATCAGCCGGCCTTCAGACTGAACGAGACGTTTGTTGATGTCGTAAATCTGCTCCACCAGCGCTTCGATGCGGTTTGTGTTCAGCTCGAGAGACTTCACCGATTCGATGATTTCCTCTTTCAGCTGTTTCAGTCGCCGTTCCTGGCTGGGTGAAAGTTTTTCGTTGACCATGCGTTTTTCAACGTATTGATCCTGCAAACGTCGAAGCTTCTTGTAGTTCCCGGCAATGGCATCAAAAATTTCCAGAACTTTTGGCTTCAGCTCAGCTTCCATCGCGGCAAGCGAGAGTGCGGCTTCGTCGTCTTCATCATCATCATCGTCTTCATCGTGCTCGTTGGAATCCGAAGTATCTTCACCTGCCGCCGGTCCCTTCAGCGCCTCGACGGCCGCCTCTGGATCTTTGCCTTCAGCGAGCGCTTTCTTTCGGGCCAGGGCTTCCGGAGAATGCTCACCGCCAGATCCCTGACGCACAGCTTCCGCGACAGACGCGGGAGCATTCGGATTCACCGGTACATTTTGTTTGGCATCAGGGCCTGCATAGGTTGCCTCAAGGTCGATGATATCGCGAAGCAAGATGTTTTCTTCCAGCAGTTCATCGCGCCAGATAATGATGGCCTGGAAGGTGAGCGGGCTTTCGCAAAGACCCGCAATCATAGTTTCGCGGCCAGCCTCAATGCGTTTGGCAATCGCTATCTCGCCCTCGCGGGAAAGCAGTTCGACCGAGCCCATTTCACGAAGATACATGCGCACAGGGTCGTCCGTGCGGTCGGCAGGCTCTTTCTTGGCAACGGTAGCGACGGCTTTCTTACCGGCTTCGACAATATCGGTCGACACTTCTTCCGGCGCTTCTTCGGCCTCGTCTTCTTCGACCACGTTGATGCCCATTTCAGACAGCATCGACATAGTGTCCTCGATTTGGTCGGGGCTCACTTCATCGGACGGCATGACCGAGTTCAACTCGTCGACAGTTACATAGCCGCGTTTCTTGGCGGCCTTGATCATCTTTTTGACGGAGTCGTTGTTCAGATCCAGCAGGGGCCGGTCGGTAACGTTTTCTGTTTCGGGTTTTTCTTCAGTCGTCTGTTTTTTGGCTGCGGCAGTTGCCATAAATTTTCATCTCCAACGGCAGCGGCCGTCCACGGAGACGGCACGCGTTGCAATCGCTTGAATTTCTAACGGTGCAGGTATTTTTTACGCAACAACCGGCCGAAAAAGCGAATACTATTGTTAGCCCGGATGCTATCCAGGCAGCGTTAATTCCCGATTAACCCTGTCTGGTTTGTGCAACCGGCGTGGCTTTGCCCGCTCTGAGTGACAGTGGCTTGCGCGTCATATGAGCATTTTTGCAACGATCTGCAAGCGCTGAAACGACTCAAATTGACGTAAAATCAGCTATTTCGCCCCTATCTGCACTAAAAACTGCGTGAGGGACGACCTGATGAAACCCCAAATCCCTCTATCAGGGCTTCGGTACCCTCCTCTTTCTGCTTTTCAGAGCGGATGGCGTTGAGGCGTTCGAAGCTGGCTTCATCCCCGATTTCTTCGAAAGCGCGTTCGGCGGCCTTCAGTTCGCGGTTAAGAGTACGGGCTCGAACGTGTAGGGAAAACGCTTGCTGCCATCCGTCGCGGGCATCTTCGATGGCGGCGTCCTCAAGCGCCTGCCAGAGCCGGCTGTGGCGAATTTGGGCCTGCAGCATTTCATGCTCGGCTTCGACGCCTTGAGCAGCAAGGCTCTGGTGAACGCTTTCCAGGGTCGGCTGGTTTCCGGTTTCTCCCGCCACCGCAAACACATTGAGCAGCGCACTGTGTACTTTGCGCAGAACCGGGTGATCGGTCTCTAGTTCCGCAAGTTCGTCAAACAGGGCCAGACCAAGAGCCGGATGGTTGATTGCGGTCACGACAAGGGTCGAATCTCTCAGGGGGGGCAGGTTGGGACGGGACTTCACCAGAGACGAGTTCATAAGGCTGTCGGAGACGGCAAAACGCTTTTGCGCCCCTCCCCGCCCAGCGCCGTAGCCCCGATCGCGGCTTTCTTTGCTGTACGAGCCCTGGCGGCTGTCCTTCTGTTCGGTGCCAAAAAATCCAGCCAGCCTGTCCTTAACGTCCTGCTGGTAATGACGTTTGACGCTGTCGTCGGTGATCTGAGCGACAACACCGCCAAATGTCCGCTCCAGCTCGGCACGTCGCTCAGGCGTGTCAAACACTTTGCCATTGGTTTCGCGGGTCCACAGCATGTCGGCCAGCGGCCGGGCTTCATCCAGCACCGTCTGGAAGGCTTCAGGCCCGGCACGTCCGATCAAATCATCGGGGTCTTCTCCATCTGGCAGCAGCGCAAAACGGAGCGAACGGCCCGGCTTCAACCCCGTCAGGGCTGTATCGATAGAACGATAAGCCGCACGCAGTCCTGCTTCATCTCCATCAAAGCAGAGCGTCGGTTCACCGCCTACACGCCAGGCAAGCTCCATTTGCGGCTCTGTCAGTGCGGTGCCCAGCGGGGCCACAGCGTTCTCAAACCCCACCGCGGCGAGAGCAATCACATCCATGTAACCCTCGGCCACGATCAGGCTGCCACCGCGCTCTACCGCCTTGCGGGCCCTGGCATAATTGTAGAGCACATGGGATTTCGAAAACAGATCCGTTTCGGGTGAATTGAGGTATTTGGCAGGGACGTCAGACGAAAGCGCCCGTCCTCCAAAGGCAATCACCCTCTCACGGGCATCCAGAATGGGAAACATGATCCGGTCTCGAAAGCGGTCATAGGAGACTGGAATATCAGGGCCAAACACAACCAGGCCACAGGCTTCTATTCTTTCCTTTGCGATGCCCTTGGCGCCCAGAAACTCCTTCAGCGCCGATCGGTTCGACGGTGCATAACCCAGGCCAAAAACATTCTGAACCGACGATGAGAGCCCCCTGTCCCGAAGGTAGGATCGCGCCTTGGCTCCGTCAGCAGTTTGCAACTGGTCGATAAAGAACCGGGCAGCAAGGTCCATAACATCATACAGCGAAGCTTTCTTTTGCTCGCGCTCCATCGACTGGGGGTCGACGGCCGGAAGGGCGAGACCTGCTTCATCCGCCAACCGTTCGACGGCCTCAGGAAAGGACAAACCGTCCAGTTCGGTCAGAAACCGGAAATGATCTCCAGATGCGCCACATCCGAAACAGTGGTAGCGACCCTTTTGATTTTCACAGTGAAACGAGGGCGATTTTTCTCCGTGAAAGGGGCAGCACGCCCAGAAGTCGCCCTTCGCCTGGTTCGACTTCTTGCGGTCAAAAGTTACGCGCCGACCGACAATATCCGCAATGGGAATACGGTCTCGTATGTCCTGCAGGAAGGATGGCGTGAAACGCATGGCGTGCTCCGGTTCTTCCACTTGATATAGGCGACGCCGCTGGATGTGGCGAGAGCAGTGGCGACAAGTGCCCGTGATTCACAGGCAGAACAAATTCGCCGATTTGAAGGGCTCCTGAGTCTCCTTCGCAGTGATTGTCGGCGCCCACCCTGGCAGTCACCACCGATTGAGATTTGATCAAAGCCGCAACACCGGATGCCACAACGAGGCATCCGGCTTGCAGCAATTATCGCTCTCATCCCTCCAGGGACAGATGGGGAGTGCCGTCAGAGCGTTTTTTGGGCGAAACGCCGTCCGGCCTCACAATGGCAGTCACTCTTTGACGGAACGCCGAAAACGAATCGAACTCAACCACATCGACCGGATCATCAAAGTGGAGTGTGAGCCTGTACTGACCATTGGAAAGTGCCTGAACTCCCAGAATCTCGCCGGTAAAGGGCTGCCCGAGATAGGCTCCGCGCACCCAGCCTCCGACCTGGAATTGTGCCGACATATCTGCTCGTTCGTTTCGCCCCCGTTCCACTTCGGCCGCAGCGGCAGAAAGGGTATTCCAGTCCCGGTAGCCGTGCTGATGCGCAAGTGTTTCAAGAGCAGCGGAGTGTGAAATGTCGCGCCCCTGCGCTGCAAGATGGGACCGCAGGCGTTTCGCCTGTTGCTTTAGTGACGCCGCGTCGGGCAGCTGTGATGTAATATTCATGATGTTGATCAAACCTCGCAAAAGGGATGCTCGATTGTTTCAATGGGGCTCGCATTGCCATTCAACCGCATCCGGATTCGGAGATGGTTAGATGATCAATTCCTGAAGACTTCACCGTGGCTTTCGCCCGCGAGCGGCAGGTGTCTTCAACCGAAGGTGGCCATAGGACCTTTGGGTGCTTCTGTCAAAGGGGGGGGAGACGGTGCGCCGAAGTGGCGCAATCTCAGTATCCTGGCCAGATATAAGCAGTTCATACCCCTGTGAGGGTGAAGATCAAATCCAGAAGACACGCCAAAATGCGGGGCCTGCAGCTGCTCGGGCGCGAAAACCCGGCAAAGACAGGCCAGACTCGACAGGCCAAATCCCGACGGGCCAGAAACCGACAGGCCAAAGGCTGACTGGCCAAAAACCGACTGGCCAAAACCAAGAAGCCAGAACCAAGAGCGAAGCCGACATGCCTCCATCCAAAAAACCTGAAAACGCAATCAGTATTGCGCCCCCCACACAAGAATTGCCCCTGCGATACCTCATGGTCCGCTACACATTGGTGTTGCTTACGACGATCGCCGGCATGCACGCCATCGACTATGTATTTTGCCGTTATCTGGGAGGTCCATTGCCTCCAGGTGCCAATGTCGTGACGATTATGGTCCCGGCCGTGGACGCCGGCATGGCCCTGCACCGCAAACTTGGCCACCGTCCGGACGGACCTGCAGCCTGGAAGATTGTCGGGCTGCTCACCTTGATTTCCTCAACCGCCGGCGTCGCAGTGCTGGTTGCGGCAGTTGTGACGGGCGTCCTGCCGTCACAACTTGGGCCAATCCCTCTTTTTGTCATTGCGCTCACTGTGGCCGTGGCAGTCGCCGTTTGTGCGGTTGTCACGCGACTGTTTCTGGGAATGGGATTGAAACTCGCTGAGCGTCAGCAAGAACAGGGCTTCTCCGACACGCCTTAGTCCAATGCCAAGAGCACAAACTGGTTAATGGACGCGGTTAAACTCTAGCGATTGTTTTTACGCGATGGGCGCAAATTGCTGGCAGATTGACGGCGGATGACGCGGGCTGGGGAAACATGCCTTGAACGCCCCTTTCTGCATGGGAACTGCGTTTCGCGTCATCCGCCTCCCTTCTCCGCTAAGTTGCCCAAAGTCGACACCGCATCGTTGAATGTGAAGCGGAACCGGAATTGAACACGGATAAACCGCGCCAAATCCGATTCCGCCCGCTCCGCACCGAGGGAGTGCGTAGCCCCTTGAATCTATCAGCAAAAACCGCTCTGAGGCCGAAATCCGGCTTTGAGCGTGAATGATCGGTAAAGCAAAAAGAACAGCGCTGGAAAAAGTCCAGTCACATCAGTCGTGACCACCGCGACCGCCAATTATCGACGAGCAACCGGATTGCTAATGCGACCGGTGAAAAGGACTAGCCGAGCAGCTCTTTAACCACTTTGCTGGCAGCTCCGACATCAAGCTTGCCCGGATAGCGTTCTTTCAGCGCATTCATGCACTTGCCCATATCCCGAAGACCCTCACCGTTGACGTCGGCAACAACGGCTACGCAAGCCTCTCTCACTTCGCCCTCGTTCATCTGCTGCGGCAGGAACGCTCGAATAATATCCATTTCCTGGCGCTCCTGGGCTGCAAGCTCCAGACGGCTGCTTTCTTCATAGATTTTGGCAGATTCTTCCCGCTGCTTAATCATTTTCGCGAGAATTTGGAGTATCTCATCGTCGGAAACGCGTTCCTTGCCCGCACCGCGGGCATTGATATCGCGGTCCTTGATGGCGGCGAGAATAAGCCGAAGCGTGCCCAGCTTACGCTTTTCACCAGCCTTCATGGCTTCTTTCATGCCATCGCTCAGACGCTGTCGCACTGTTCGAACTCCTTTGTCACATGACCTCGAAATGGCGCCGCCGTTGCAAACTTCAACAGCAACAATATACCGCCGTGATTCCCAAGGCAATTCAAGATTGCAGAAGGATTAGGCCCGTTTGCTGATTTTCCGCAAACGCACAACCGGCGGTACCGACCAGCTTCGAGGTTTCAAAACAGGCCATCTTTCAACACACAATTTGGTATCGGCCCTTTCGCCCACTGAATTGGATGCTATACAGCGGCGGATCAAGCACCTGGAACGCATGCCTGCCATGCGTCAACGCAGGTTGCAGGATCACCGGCCAGAGATCAGGTGACCAACATGAGCAGCAATACCTCCAGCAATAGTCCGCAGCCCTGGACAACATCACGTCCCACTGCGTTGCTTGTTCTGGCTGACGGAACGGTTATTGAAGGCAAGGGCGCCGGAGCCTGCGGCACGAGCGAGGCAGAGGTTTGCTTCAATACTGCGATAACCGGCTATCAGGAGATCCTGACCGATCCGTCCTATGCCGGTCAGATTGTGACCTTCACATTCCCTCACATCGGCAACGTAGGGGCTAACGACGAAGACGTAGAGACGCTGGATATGGAGTTCTCGGCTGGCGCAGTGGGAGCAATCTTCAAACTGCCGGTCACAAACCCATCCAACTACCGTGCCGGTAAGCATTTCGACCAGTGGTTGAAGGATCGCAACATCATCGCGCTTTGCGATATCGACACCCGCGCCCTCACCGCGCACATTCGCAGATCCGGGTTCGCCAATGCTGTCATCGCTCATGACCCAAATGGTGCTTTCGACATCGATGCACTGAAGGCACAAGCCGCCGCCTGGAGTGGTTTGGAAGGACGCGATCTGGTTCCCGACGTCACATCGAAAAAACAGGCGCAATGGAAAGAAAGCATCTGGGTCTGGAACGAAGGATACAGCAGCCGGACCGGTGAAAGTCACCACATTGTCGCAATGGATTTCGGCGTGAAGCGTAACATATTGCGACTCTTCGCCGGCCTCGATTGCAAGGTGACAATTGTTCCCGCAACAACAACCGCTGAAGACATCATGGCTCTCAAACCTGATGGCATATTTCTGTCAAACGGCCCCGGCGATCCGGCTGCAACAGGCAAGTATTCTGTGACGGAAATCAGAAAGCTGGTAGACAGCGGCTTGCCGGTCTTTGGTATTTGCCTGGGACATCAAATGCTGGCCCTGGCGCTGGGTGCCAAGACGATGAAAATGCATCAGGGGCACCACGGTGCAAACCATCCCGTCAAGGATCATACAACCGGAAAAGTTGAAATCGTTTCCATGAACCACGGATTCGCAGTTGACACTCAATCGCTTCCAGCCGGTGTGGAAGAGACACATGTCAGTTTGTTTGATGGCAGCAATTGCGGTCTGCAGTTATCAGGCAAACCCGTGTTTTCGGTCCAGCACCATCCTGAAGCCTCACCCGGCCCTCAAGACAGCCACTATCTCTTTCACCGCTTTGTCAATTTGATCCGTGCGCGGAAAGGCCAGGACCTGATTGAAGAACGGGTGTAGTCTGCAACCTGCGCTATCCGCCGAACACTTTGGTATCGCATTCGCGAAGCTTGCCGGTTTCATATCCGCGGGAAAACCAGGCTTTGCGCTGCTCTGATGTACCGTGGCTGAAACTTTCCGGCACAACGTAGCCCTGGCTGCGCTTTTGAATGGTATCATCGCCAATCTGTACAGCAGCGTTGAGCGCCTCTTGTAAGTCACCTTTTTCGAGAAGCCCCTTTTGTTCGGTGTAGTGCGCCCATATGCCGGCGAAACAATCAGCCTGCAATTCTACGCGAACCGACATCTGATTGGCTTCCGTTTTGCTCATTTGACGGCGGAGCTTGTTAAATTTCGGCAAAATCCCGATGACATTTTGCACATGATGACCAACCTCATGGGCAATCACATAAGCCTTGGCAAAATCTCCCTGGGCCTGAAGCTGACGTTCCAGCGTCTGGAAGAAGGATGTATCCAGGTATACCTTGCTATCGCCAGGGCAATAGAACGGGCCGGTGGCTGCGCTGGCTGAACCACAAGCGGAGCGAATTGAGTCTGAGAACAATACAAGCTTGGGCTCGGGGTATCGTTGCCCCTGTTGCTGAAAAATTCCGCTCCAGGTGCTTTCGGTTTCAGCCAGTACAACGCCGATAAACTGCTTGATCTCATCGTTACTCGATACAGAACCTCCACCGAAGGGTTCCTGCGAGCCAACAGTCTGATCAGTTTGCCGAACCACAGAGCCGCCGGGATTTCCTCCACCGGAAATCATATCGATCGGATCGATCCCGCACGACCGCAGAATGAAAAATGCGATGACGACAAAAATGATTGTTTTTAGGCCACCACCGGAAGCGCGCCGTATCGGCCCCCTTGGAGCTCCCCTGCGAGTTCGGCCGAGACCACCTGGGATACGAAACCCGCCACCACCGCCGCTTTGACCGCGCACGTCCTCAATATTGGAACTTTCCCGTCGACCGCGCCAGCGCATCCGCACCCCTCCCGCAGAATGGTATTTTCCAAAAACAATAGGGGGCCCCACAGTTTGGCGCAACCTAGGCACGCCATCGCCAAGGCTGTAGAAGTGGTGCCGGTTCCGAGCTACTGCTCCTTGCGGATTGAGGAATCCGAAGGTCGCACGAAACCGGCACTCAAGGCCGGACAATCCGGCGCTGCGGGACCGTGCCGTGTGGCGTAGAGGGATCTCGGGCCCGCGACCAACCGGGGGTGGTTGGCTTGACGGCATGCAAATGATTTGGTGAAAGTTTTGCAACTGGGTTTTCGCCAAAAGACAGGCAAATTCGTGAACTTGACGACATACCAACTCACGAAGCGTCGATGGGCAGCGGTGCTTTCAATGCCTCGTTTGTATATGATTTTCGCTGCCTTCGTGTTTGGCGGAGCAATTCTGGGTCCTTTCGGCACGTTTGAGGCTCTTTCCCTCAGCCAGCGTGTGGGATTTTCGGTGATTACCAACACGGTTTGCTGGACCATCGGTATCGCGATTACTGTCCCTGTACGCACCTTCCTCGAACAAAGAGGTGTGCCAAGAGGGCTGGCAATCATCATTGGAAGCAGCTTTGCGAACGCCTTGCTGTTCCCGATCTTCATTCAGATGTTGCAACTTGAGCTGGGCGTTGAAATTCCGCTGGCTCGCATTATCGAGGGATTGGCCCTGGTGTGGTTCCTCGTCACCTTCCTCACCTTCGGTTTTCTGACCGTAACAACGGAGAGCATCGCAGGCGCCGAAGATTCCCCTACCCGGTCAGTTCCGGAGAATTCTCGTCCCGGCAAGACAGACACATCGGTTCCGCCCTCCCGCGCAAACGAGGCCACAGCCAGCGGGGATTCGGGGCCTTGTCATGCCTATCCCACGAAGTGCTTGCTGCAGAAAAAACTGCCACGGGAGAAGCAGGGCATGCTGTATGCCATGGTGGCTCAGGATCACTATGTTGAAGTCATAACGGAGAACGGTGCCACCCTGGTTTTGTCTCGCCTCAGCGACGCAATTGACACCTGCGACAAGGAAGACTGCCTTCGTGTTCACAGGTCCGCCTGGGTGACAATGCAGGGTGTGGATCGCGTCGAAAAGACGGGCAGAAACATGCAGATCATATTGCGAAACGGACGCGCTGTCCCGGTGGCCCGTTCATCAGAGCACCTGGTTCGTGCGATGTTCGGAGATCCTGCGAAGCAACAATCCGGCATTTCTTCGCAACCGGCCTACTCTTCCTGATTCGGGCAATCTGAAGCAACCCGGAATCACTTTGGCTACACCTTCGTGGAAGTCCTTGAAAACACAAGGGCAATCAACAGGACTGCGACCAGCGGAAAAAGCAGGAAGCCGGCCGATTCGAATACGTCGACGTTACTCTCTCCGAAAAAGATATCGTTGTTCATGCGTCCTGGCAGAAATGTGAAGCCACCGGCGATCAGCATACCTCCCAGATAGGTTGCCTGCATCGTACGTCTGTGCTCATCGATGTTTCCCTTGCGGGCCGCCCGGATTGCGTAGGTCAGGAAAACGGGAACAACAATTGAGAAGATGTGAATCGGGCTGAAATCTCCCCAGAGCCGGATTTCGTGAATGAAGAATCCACTGAAAGAAACAACCATCATGCTCACGACCCAGACACGGCCTGCGAACTTGTGTCGCGGGGTTCCCTTTCGCCGCCACAGAATCAAGCCTCCAAGAACGAGCGCAAAGACTGCAAACACCATGTGCAATTGAATCGCCGGATCGGCTTCAAGAAAGGGTTTTATGTCCATGATGTTTGCAATCCCTGTTTTGGTTTCGTCCCTACGACCTGATCACGCGCTCCGCAGCGCGGCATTTGAAATCCGGTGGTTTAGGGATAGAAACAGGAAAACAACCGCTCAACGACTGATACGTGAACACCCAAGAGAACTTCGCCAGTGACCCGCCCCTGAAGACCACGCTTCGTGAAATACGCGAGCTTTCCCGATCGGGAAAATTCTGGGCCGGTTTTGCGGCGGTCGTTGTGGTTCTGGCAATCAGTGGTCCGTTCGACACTCAGGACCTGTTGGAGTTTCCGGCGCGGCTGACCTATTGGACGTTGATCTCGCTGACCACGCTGTTCACCGGTCTCTTCGTTTCCTACTACGTGTCCTTTACGGCCAGGCGACTGGGCACCAACGAACTCGTGTGCAGAACCGCCGGCGCGCTGCTCTCTGGCGTTCCGATCACCCTGATTGTGTGGGTTTCGAACATTGGGCTTTTCGGTTTCGACATGGGCGGATCGGATGAGTTCATGCGTCTGTTCTTCTATTGTACAGGCATCGCCGCCGCCACTGTATTTCTGTTCTACCTGTTCGAGGACAATGCTGACGCGAAGCCGGAAATGGACATCGAGTCTGACAATTCCTTTTTGCAAAGATTGCCAAAGCATCTCGACCGAGGGTTGATTTCGCTGCAGGCACAGGATCATTACGTCAAAGCAACCACCGAAAACGGAACCGCCATGGTTCTCATGCGATTGAACGACGCCGAGCAAGAGCTGGCCGGGTTTGACGGTCTTCGGGTGCACCGGTCCTGGTGGGTATCCCGCGCCCATATCACAGAAATTGGTCGCCAAAACGACCGGCTCGTGCTGCAACTCTCCAACGGTCAATCCGTTCCGGTGAGCAGGACCTACCAAAAGAGCGTTCGCGAGGCTCTCAATTCGTAGCGCACTCCGGTTCAGCGGCCGACGGGACAGCATCAAAAAAGCCATGGGGAAATCATTGTCGCAGGGGGTTACGCACCCCAAACCTATCCCCTATAGAGACGCCTTAGCCACAAGATAAATACTCCGGCGCCCGGCTCGAAACATCGAGAAGGACAAGCACTGGAGCGCAAGAAGAGCTAAGGCCCGGCCCATGCCAAAAAGAGACGATATTGATGCCATTCTCATTATTGGGGCAGGCCCGATAGTTATTGGTCAGGCATGCGAGTTTGACTATTCAGGCACCCAGGCCTGCAAAGCACTGAGAGCGGAGGGCTATCGTATCATTCTGGTGAACTCCAACCCGGCCACCATCATGACCGATCCGGAACTCGCTGATGCGACCTATATCGAGCCCATTACACCAGAGATCGTCGCCAAGATCATAGACAAGGAACGAGCCGAAAATCCAAACGAGAAACTCGTGGTATTGCCGACCATGGGAGGACAGACGGCCCTCAACACAGCCCTGTCCCTTCAACGCATGGGTGTGCTGGAGAAGCACGATGTTGAGATGATCGGCGCCGATGCTGAAGCCATCGACAAAGCCGAAGACCGCGACCTGTTCCGCACAGCCATGGACAAAATCGGTCTGGCGACTCCGAAGTCGGCGTTCGTCAATACAACGGATCTGAAGAAGGCGTTCACGGTGGCTCAAAAGTCCCATTTCGGCGATGTTACCGTTGACAGCGATCCGGACACCTTCTCTCGTCTGCAAAGGGAGTGGGATGCCG
>CALIOE010000060.1 GCA_938044775.1 uncultured Rhizobiaceae group bacterium | reverse complement strand
AATGTAATCAAGGGTATTGCAATGGGCGGCATGGGCAAGACCCTGCTCGGCGCAATCGGAGGGGTAGGCGGTGGCCAGCTTGCCAGTCTTACGGGACTTTTGGGCGGAGCCGCAACCGGGGAGCCGGCTGCCGGTCTCGACATCGGCAACCTGATCGGTTCTGCTGTAGGCGGCGGCGTCGGCGGCGCAGCCCTCACCGGAATTATTGGCTCCCTGATGGGCGGCTCCAAGTCGTAGCATATGCCAATTTACTGGTTAACGCGGGCGGTCTCGAGGACCGCCCGTTTTTGTCTGGAAGGAAACACCAGTGCCCGAACTGCAAATCGCCATCGTCCCTGTAACCGCATTTCAGCAGAACTGCACCTTAATCTGGGACAGCGAAAGCAAGAACGGCGTCGTGGTCGACCCCGGTGGAGATATCGAACGAATTCAATCCGCTATCGCGGAAACCGGAATCAAGGTGCAAGCCATTTGGCTCACTCACGGTCACATCGATCATGCCGCTGGTGCCATGGACCTGAAAGATCAGCTGGGAGTGGACATCATAGGGCCTCACAAGGCTGACGATCAGTTGCTCAGCAATCTTGAACGACAGGCCGCTATGTTCGGATTGGATGGACAGGTTCGAAATACAGTGCCCGACCGATGGCTTGAAGAGGGCGAAACCCTCTCAATCGATGGACACCGGTTTGACGTGTATCACTGTCCCGGCCATGCACCTGGCCACGTTGTTTTTTACAATGAAGCAGCTGGGTTCGCCCATGTAGGTGACGTTCTTTTTGCCGGTTCGATCGGGCGAACCGACCTGCCGGGTGGCGACCATGAAACACTGATTGCATCAATCAAAAACAAACTCATGGCATGGCCCGATGAAGTTCAGTTCATCTGCGGCCACGGGCCTGCCAGTTCCATCGGTCAGGAGCGAGGCAGCAACCCGTTTCTGCTCTAGCGATTCAGGTAGTCACTGATTCGTTCATCCAGCATGGCATATTCCCGGCATCCCCGACCGCAACGCTTTTCGATCTCGGCGAGTTGCTCTTTCGCCTCGTCAACTTTGCCAAGTTCAAGGAACGCCTCTCCCATGTATTCGCGAACCAGCGTGTAGTCAGGGTCGGCTTTCAGCGCGGCCGTGTAGTAGGCCAATCCTGCTTCCACATTGCCAAGTTTGCGGTTTGAATATCCCAGATAGTTGAGTATCCGCGGATTTTGCTGATCGCTGGCAAGCCTCAGCACGACAATCGCCTCTTCGTAACGTCGATTATAAGCCAGGTCGCGCGCCGCTTCGTAGAGGTTGTCATCACTGAGACCGGAGCTTTTCTTGGCTTTCACGCATTTTTTGGTCTTTTTGTCCCAGATCTTACCCTTTTTGCAGGTCGGAACAGTCGATGAACCGCCATCTGCTGCGGCATGTGCCGGCGCAGCGGTGGCGAATGCAAATGCCGCAAATGTTGCGGCTGCCAGTGTCAATTTCAGTGTCATGGTCAGACTCCACGCTTCAGGGGCTTGAAAACTTATAGCAAGAACGTTCGACCTGGTCACATGGTTTCATCCGCACGTTACATCAAAACTCCGCCAGCAGTTGTGCATCAACCCCGTCATCGCTAATCAGCACAACGTTCATCGCGAGAAATTCCATGCACCGCAACACTGCCAATTTGCTCATGCTCTTTGCCGGCCTTCTCTGGGGCGGAGGATTTATTGCGCAGGCCACGGCAATGCAGGATATCGGCCCGCTTTTCTTCGTCGGCAGCCGCTTCATTCTGGCTTCTCTGGCCATTCTGCCCTTTGCTATTTGGGAATTTCGCAAAAAGGGTCGAACAAAGCCCCTGAGAACAGACAACTACATTTCGGTTTTCACCGTAGCCTGCTTTTTCTTCCTCGCCATGATATTGCAGCAAGTCGGATTGCTGGCCACTTCGGTTACCAATGCGGGTGTTTTGACAGGCCTCTATGTGGTTCTTGTACCGATTATCGCATTCTTTTTCCTCCGCGAGGCTCAACCAACCATCGTTTGGCCTGGAGCAATGGTGGCCTTTGTCGGGATCTGGCTGCTCGGCGGAGGCGGCCTCGAGCGATTGACCTGGGGAGATTGGTTTATGGTTGCGGGCGCAGCCTGTTCCGCAATTCACGTTATCGCACTCGGCAAGGTGGTGACCAGCACCGCCCGGCCGATGGCAGTTGCGGTTGCGCAGTTCGCCCTCACCGGCTTTCTGGCAATTTGCGGATTCGCTGTTGCCCGCTTTATGGACTTGTCCTTTGAGCCTGCTATCGCTGCGCACACACTGATCGGGGCGGCACCGGAAATTCTCTACGCTGCTTTTGTTGCCGGCGCGCTGGCCTTTACGATCATGGCAGTGTGTCAGCAATTCACCAGCGCCGCCGACGCAGCAATTTTGCTCTCTTCTGAATCAGTTTTTGCAGCACTTGGTGGCGCTCTGCTTCTGGGGGAACGCCTCGATTTACTGGGCTATGCCGGTTGCGGTCTGATGTTCCTGGCAATTGCTACAATCAGCGTGGCGTCGGCAAGAGAGGAACAGCGAGCAGCATTGTGATCGCAAACCCCTTGAAAACAGTTTTGAGCGAGAGCACATTTACCGGGTTCGGGTCAGTAACCCGGAGACTGGAAAAAGCTGCGGCGGCCAAGTCCAAACCACGCAGGCGCTGAACACGGAAGCAAGGTCCGTGGCCAGTGTCATCGAAAGAGAAATGTCGGAATTCCTTTCCCCGTTCACGAGCCTGAAAAAACGCCGGCGCGTAAGCGCCTGGCATAACCGGGAAAAAGGAAACGCGCGCCATGCAGGGCACCGTAAAATTCTTCAACGCAGCCAAAGGCTACGGGTTCATCACACCAGAAGACGGTTCGAAAGACATATTCGTTCATATTTCAGCCGTTGAACAATCCGGCCTGACCACCCTGAATGAGGGTCAGCAGGTTACTTTCGAGGTCGAGCCGGACCGAAAGGGCAAAGGCCCCAAGGCAATCGATCTCTCCACTGCCTGAGACACCCGCCACGGCGAGGCACCCGAACCGGCCTACACTGCTGATGACGTGACTTTCAGGCCCGTGCAAAATGCACCAAAGCCTCGTCCGCGACTTCGGCGCCCCATTCCTGAACGAAATGGCCCGCCTGTGAAAGCATGAAGGGCGGCGGGCAATTGCGAATGAGCCCGCGCATGCGCTCCATGACTTCAGGACCGAGGACCGGGTCCTGCTCACCAACCGCCATAAAGCTAGCGCCTTGCCACTCGTCACGCCAGAACTGGGCCGCACGCTTGCTGGTATCAACGCCTTCCATGTCCGGTTCGATCATCACCATCTCCGGGAAACGTCGAACGCCGGCCTTGTATGACTGATCAGGAAACGGCGCCGCATAAGCGGCCGCTTCAGCCCCTGTAAGATGCGGCGTCGAACGTTTCATCAGACCGCCCACATCCATGTCAGGCTGAGTGGCAGCATAGGCTTTCCACTGCAAGAATCCGTCGCTGGGTTTCTGACCTGTAGCCAGCGCCGTGTTCATGATGATCAGACGGGAAAATCGTTCCGGCATCTCATGCGGCACGGTCAGGCCGAGTACGCCTCCCCAGTCCTGCACCACAAGCGTTATGTTGCTCAGATTCAGTTTCTCAATGAATTCCAGTATCATGTTGCGATGAAAGTGAAATGTGTACACCGCATCGTCCACCGGCTTGTCGGAGCGACCAAATCCCAGCCAGTCCGGTGCAACAACGCGGCCGCCGCTTGAAGTGAATTTCGGGATCATATGTCGATAGAGATAAGACCAGGTCGGTTGTCCATGCAGACACAAAAACACGTGCTCCGCGTCGCCAGGACCTTCGTCAACATAGTGCACACGCAGGCCCTCATAGCCGGACAAATCGTCCATATAGCGGGGCGGGTAAGGCCAGTCTGCCAGATCAGAAAAGCGATTGTCAGGGGTGCGCAGAGCTTTGATGGCGGATGACATTGACCGGACCTTGAGTGAATGGATCGGGTCGCAAGGTTTGCAAATCTGTTGTCAGATGAGAAGCCTTTGCGCGATAACATTCACATCAGCCGAGCACCGTTGGAGACAGGTTTGTCGACGGCCGCCAGGACAATCGCTCCGCTTTCGTCTTCATAACCAAGGGTCAAAACCTCGGACATGACAGGGCCGATCTGGCGCGGGGGAAAATTGACCACTGCCATGACCTGTCGTCCGACCAGTTCTTCCGGCGTGTAGTGCGCCGTAATCTGTGCTGAGGATTTCTTCTCTCCGATCTCACCGCCAAAATCGATGCGCATCTTGATCGCAGGTTTGCGCGCTTCCGGAAACGGTTCAGCGCTGATGATCGTTCCGATCCGGATGTCGACCTTCATAAAGTCGTCAAAAGTGATTTCAGCGTTCATTTCAACCTGCCAGTTCCCGTGATCGTTTTGTGGCCGCCGCCACTGCTCTTTCCAGCAGATCAGGAAATCCGCCGTTGCCCATCAGAATTTCCAGCGCCGCTGCTGTCGTACCATTGGGCGAAGTCACGTTTTCGCGCAGCGTTGCCGGTGAACTGTCCGCCTGTCGCAACAATTCCCCTGCCCCGCTCACCGTCGCCTCGGCAAGCCGTGCAGCCAGATCGCCGGGTAGCCCGGCTGTTTCCCCCGCGCGCGCCAGCGCCTCGGCCAGATGAAATACATAGGCAGGACCGCTGCCAGAAACCCCAGTCGCAACATCTATCAGTGCTTCATCATCCACCCACACGACTTCTCCAACGGCGCGCAAGAGGCTGGTGATCGATTGTTGCTGCTCGAGGCTGACGCCTTCGCCCGCAAAACAGGCTGTAATTCCGCGTCCGACCAGGCAAGGCGTATTTGGTATGGTTCTGACAACACGAACCGACAATCCTTCGCCGGCCAGGAACGGAGCCGAAAGCGTGTCGATCGTTGTGCCCGCCGCCACAGAGACAAGCACATTAGAGCCATTCACAAGCGAGCCAAGTCCGGCCAGAACGTCGACGATGATCTGCGGTTTGACCGCAACGATGACCACATCCGGCGCCGCAACACCTTCGGCAGAGGTTGAATGAACCACTCCCCGATCAGCAAGCAATTGTTGCATGCTCTCCGGAGGAGCCGGATCAATAACGGTGATGTTTGACGCATCGTGTCCGCTGGCCAGCCAGCCACCCAGCAATGCGCCGCCCATATTACCCGCCCCGACCAGGCAGATGTTCACGGACGCCATTTTCTCAGGCCTCACCAACAGTATCAAACAGCACACTGTCCAACGCCTCGGCAGCGGATTTCCCGGCCCAAACGACAAACTGAAAGGCCTGGTAGTAGCGCTCGCTGGAATTCAGCGCGGCGGCCAGCAGACATTCAATCTGGCTGTCATTGGCGTCGGCGCCACCGGCCAGCGGCACTGCATGGCGGAACATGACCGACCCGTCTTCCAGCCACAGATCAAAATGCCCGAACAACATTTGCTCATTAACCAGCGACAAAAGCCGCATTGTCTCGACAATGCGTTTCTGTGGAACACGCATATCGAAGGAACAGCCAATGTGCAGCGCTTCAAAATCCTCCATCCATGAGAATGAAACATTGTAGTCTGTCCATATGCCTGAAACGAGGATGGCAATCTCATCCTCGCCCGCACGCTCAAACGACAGCTTCTTGGAAAACGCCACATGCTCGACGGCATCAACCGGATTGCCGTTGCGTGTAAAGGCGGATGTTTCCATGCCCATATTGGTCTGCTCCATACGGTCCTTCTGGGAACCGCGACTACGAATCAATCTTTCGGTCACAATAGACTGACCAAAAATCACGCAAAGCCCGGTTGAGAGATTCGCCCACAGAATCAGCGGTGTGGCGCTGAATCAAAATGGCCGCAAGAGCGGCCAAGTGATTCAAACGACTCTCGATTTCCCGAATTATCCACCGACTTATTTCCAGTGGATAAAAATATTCGGCTACGTAGCTTTTTTCTTTGGCGCCGTTTTCCTGGCCGCTGGCTTGGCGGACGACGCCATAGTTGCCTTCAACGCATCGAGCTCGCCACGCAGTTTTTCGTTTTCCAGACGTGCCTTGGATGCCATTTCCTTGACGGCTTCAAACTCATCACGCTGCACCAGATCCATGCTCGACATGAAGCGCTCGGCCTGAGCCTGAAACACGCCCTCGACCTCACGCCGGGCGCCCTGGGCCACCCCGGCGGCATCCGTCATGAGCTTTGCGAACTCGTCCATCAAGCGATTGGGGCCCTGGGTCATGACATTTTCCTCTTTGCTGCGCTGTTACTACTTAGGCTCTCGTTCGGGCCGCTTCAACAGCAACACACTGCTGCCTGGAAAACGGACCGTCGGCACAAATATGCGAAACTCACCCCGTTGGGGTGACCTCCGATCAGAATTGAAAGTGTAGATTTTGGGACACTCCTGGTCGATCCGGTTTGTGGTGCACAGGACCGTTGACCACCTTCACTCTGCTGGCCCCACCGGAACATGCAAGTATGAAACGGTTGCCCCCCGATCTGACAGCGCTTCTGGACATAATTGACCGATTGTACACCGATTCATTCGACAATTCCGGTTCTGAAGACCTGTTGGAAGATCTCAGGATTCTATTGTCATTGAGTGTCTGCTCGGTTGCGCGGTTGAACGGAGCAAGCAGCTTTTCTCCCGATCTTGCCGCAGGCGTGCGGGCATCGCCCAGCCCAGACGACGTTTCAATGTCGGTGACGACGACCGATGATGCAGAGGTGATCGACAAAGCGCTGCTGGACTATGCCACCTACTATTATTCCATAGATCCATTTCGCAAATTCGCCTTCGAGCACGGTTCAACTGGTTTTCTAAACCTTCAAAGCGTTCTGTATGGCCAGAAGATCATCGATACGGAGTTTTACAACGAATTCGAGAAACCCAGTAAATTGGGTGGTTACTTCAGGGCAAACCTTCCGTTGGGCACAGCTTCGTCCATCGGGATAGCCCTTTGTAAGGAGGCGGCGGCGCCTGTATTTTCTGATGTCGAACAGCGGACCATTCTTGCGATGCTGCCTCACTTCAAAAAAGCTTCGCTGATTTCCCAGGTCATCGAACAGGCCGAACAGAATGATCGCGAAATCCTCAAGGCACAGCAGAAGCACGGCAGATGCGGTTTCATTCTGGACGCGATCGGGCACGTCGTCTCCAGAAATGACAATGGCCAGGAACTGATAGATTCAGCCATTGGGGTCGAGGTTGAGAATGGAAAACTCAGATTCAAGGATGCGTTGGCTCAAAGGCGCCTGGATGACTTTCTGCTGCCAAATCGGGATGCGAGCGGCCTGATCAACACTCCTCAGATCACCGAATTTCGGGTCAAGCTGG
>CALIOE010000059.1 GCA_938044775.1 uncultured Rhizobiaceae group bacterium | reverse complement strand
TCCGGCGACCTGCAAACTGGTTCTTTGCGGATGTTCCGGTTGAGATCGAGAGATTTCGTTTATCTGGCTGCCACCGGTCTCGGTGTGTGCTTGCGTTGGCTTCTTGTGCATCGCGAACCATCCAGGGCAATCCTTGATCTCCGCTGCTCACATCCAGCGGAAATCGGGCTTGCGGGGAACAACGACAGTCATGCTGGCAGAGCAACTCTGGCTCGGCGAGGCCAGTTTTACTTTGTAGTCCTGGTCGGCGAGAAAGCCGGTCTTCAGGTTCCTGTATTGGGAATAGGGCCTATTTGTTCCACTCCTGGCCGTAGCGGAGTTGTTTAACATTGCCGCCGACACCAACCTGCGACTGAGCCTCAAATACGGGTTCGCTTGTTGAGGCGCCAGTTTCCGCCTTCTCAATGTTCACCCTCAGATCGTACCATGCCGCCTGGCCGGTGATCGGATCTGAATTTGCCCAGCGCAGACCATCGCCTTTCGATGGCAGCAACTCGCTGATCAGGTGATTGAGGAGAAAGCCCTTCTTCACTTCCGGCGCATTCGGATCAAGTGCCCAGGCCCCTCCTTTTTTTCCAATCGCATTCCAGGTCCACAGCGTGTTGCCATTGACTGCACTGGTGCTCTTTACCTGGACTTTGATGCGGCCATGCCAGGACGTGACCCACGCCCAGTCATCATCGTTAAGCCCCTCCCTGTCGCAAATATCGGCCGGCACATAGAGTCGATTGGCGGTGTGAATTTGTCTTAGCCACGCGTTCTGCGATCCCCAGGAATGATACATGGACATTGGCCGTTGAGTGATCGCATGTAATGGAAATTCATCGGTTGCGCGACTTGCAAGTCCGGCACTTTCGAATGGCTCATACCAAATGGGTAGCGGATCAAAGCTGGCTTCGACCTGTGCGCGCAGATGTTCGGGCGGTTGATGCTCGCCGTGCCCCTGAGCGGCCAGACGGAACCTCTGCAATTCTTCGCAATAGAGTTGAAAGGTCACGGGTTGGGGTGTGTCGAAAAACCCCATCGACACGGCCAGATCCTGATAGGCCGCGTTGGCATGTTTGAAAAACTGAGCTTCCAATGGAATGTGTTTTGACCAGAACGACCCGTTGGCCTTGTACTTTTCAATCTGCTCCCGGTTAACCGCACCTCTGCCTTCGGCAGTGCCATCCTCTCCGCGGAACCCGGCAAGCGGGCCGATATTCGGCCTGCGCTCGTGATTGACAATATAGTCTGCATAATCCTTGTAGAGCGCCTTGCCGTTCTCATCGACAAAGCCATTCAACCCCAGACGACCGCCAAGGTCGATCAGCACCGACTGGAAGCCACGAACGTCGCGATCCGGCTCAACAACCGGCCATCTGATCGCGTCGTTGATTGCGTCAGGTTCGGAAATCGGCCTGTCCAGAAGAGAAATGCAGTCGTGCCGCTCAAGATATGTGGTGTCAGGCAAGACCAGGTCTGCATAGGCAACGGTTTCGCTGGAATAGGCGTCTGAATAGATGATGCGTGGGATAACATATTCACCGGTCTCCGGGTCCTTGTCTTCCAACATCTCGATGACACCCTTGGTGTTCATCGACGAGTTCCACGCCATGTTGGCCATATACATGAACAGGGTATCGATCTTGTAGGGATCGCCTGAATGTGCGTTTGCGATGACCATGTGCATCATGCCGTGAGCAGCGAGTGGGGCGTCCCAGGAAAAGGCTTTGTCGATGCGCAGTGGCTGGCCGTCTTCGCCAATCAAAAGATCTTCCGGCCCCAGTGGATAACCGAGATGCGGTCCATTCAAAGGCGCAGTCGGATCGTCGCTTGGACGCCTTGCATGCGGCTTGGGGTGCGCTTTCACCGGTTTGGGATATGGCGGTTTTGAACGGAAGCCGCCCGGGCAGTCGATGGAGCCGATCAGCACCTGCAATACATGCAATGCCCGACAGGTCTGAAAGCCGTTGGAATGGGCCGAAATTCCGCGCATTGCGTGCATCGAAACGGGCCGTCCGATGAAGTGCTCGTGGCGTTCACCCTTCATGTCAGTCCACGGTTGCTCGACGATGATCTCTTCTTCAAAAGCAACCTTGGCTATCTCGGCTGCCAGTCCCCGAATTGTTTTGGCTGATATTCCGGTTCGTTCCGAAACGGATTCCGGTGAATAGGCTTCATCGCTGTACATATCCGCCATGAGCCGCAAAACCGGTTTGGCTTTTTTGCCATTTGCCAGCTTAACTTCCTGGGTGAGGTTAGGCACCACAGATTTGGAGGTGTGAGCGACAGCCTTGTTCTTTTTGCTGTCCCAGATCAGCTCTGTTCCATTGCGATCGCGCGCAAATAAGCCATCGTCGGCTTCCCCCGGATTATCAATGACCAGCCATGGAGCGTTGGAGTAGCGGACGAGGAAATCGATATCGATTTTTCGGGTACGGAACAATTCGTGGATGAGTGCGAGCACGAGAAGTCCGTCGGTGCCTGGCGTGATGCCGAGCCAATTGTCTGCGACCGCTGAATAGCCGGTTCGAACCGGATTAACTGAGACGAAACGGCCGCCATTTTTCTTGAGCTTGCCGATCCCCACTTTCAGTGGATTTGAATCGTGGTCTTCAGCCACACCAAACATCAGGAACAGTTTTGTTCGCTCCCAGTCGGGTGATCCAAACTCCCAAAATGCTCCGCCGATCGTGTAGATCCCCGCTGCCGCCATATTGACGGAGCAGAAACCACCGTGAGCAGCATAGTTTGGAGTGCCGAATTGCTGAGCCCAAAAGTTGGTAAGCGATTGTGACTGGTCACGGCCTGTAAAGAAGGCGAGCTTTTTGGGATCTTTGCGCAGCGGTCCAAGCCATTCAGACGCAATCGTAAGGGCTTCTTCCCACGAGATCTTCTTGAATTCTCCAGATCCCCGCGGGCCGGTACGCAGCAATGGTTGTTCAAGTCGCGCCGGCGAGTAATGCTGCATGATGCCGGCTGAACCCTTTGCACACAAAACACCTTTGTTGACCGGATGATCACGATTGCCCTCAATATAGCGGACCTTCGGTGTGCCATCCTCGCCCTTCTTCAGGTGCACATTGATGCCGCAGCGGCAGGCGCACATGTAACACGTTGTTTGGTGCATCTCATCGCCGATAGGGGCGGAAAGATCGAGTTTGGGGTCAGGTGCGCTCATAAAAAACTTTCTCCGGTCAAGCCCGATTGGAAGTCGCCCGGTCCGGTTGCCTGAACGTCCTGTTCCAATGCCGTGTACACCTACGTTGGATGCCAATCTACAATCAAGGCGTTGAGCGGCTGGTGCCACTATTCACGACATTTTGGAACCAGTTTTCCCTGACTTGTGAATGTAGCATTTGTATTTGGAGGATGCGGAAGGACCACATTGCCCCATAATGTCAAATGGTCTAGGTCCTGAAGCGAGCTGAAGCTCTGGGAGAATTAGAGAAAATGTTTGCCTACAATCCATTCGCCGATCTCTCGGCGTTTATACCCGCATCTATCATGCAGTGGTTTGTCATTGTGATGATCGTTTTGGTCGTCGGAGGAACCCTTTTTGATATCCTGCACAAAAGGAGTGCAGAGTACTTTTTCAATGCGGCACGAAAGGCGAAGGAAGAGGGTGCCCGCGAGGTTACGGGCGGAGAAAAAGTTGGATTGGCCGTGAAGACTGTCGCCTCCGATGTGCTGACGTCATCCGAATTCTGCAATCCACACCGGCGGATTGCTCATCTGCTCGGCATGTATGGTTTTGTATTCTATCTGATCGCCACCATTGCCATGGTGTTCGGTTACGCGTCGCCTGCTGCCGAAACACCAGCGATCTGGCCGTTCCTGTGGTATCTGGGCGCGTTGATGGTGTGTGTCGGCGGCTATTGGTTCTGGTTCTTTATTCGGGTTGATGTGGCTGCTGAAGGCAGCTCCCCCTTCCGGATAGTTCGGGCCGACCTGTTCATTCTTTCGCTTCTGGCAAGCTCGACGTTCGGTCTGATATGGGCCCTGTTGCAGTCAGGCGGCATTGGTGTCTGGTCAAACATTTTTCTCGGTTTGTATCTGATCGCCACTGTCGTGCTTTTTGCCGGGGTTCCATGGTCGAAATTCGCGCACATG
The DNA here is from genome assembly GCA_938044775.1 of uncultured Rhizobiaceae group bacterium. GTDB lineage: Bacteria > Pseudomonadota > Alphaproteobacteria > Rhizobiales > Rhizobiaceae > Pseudahrensia. Next base: position 9,726 of record CALIOE010000059.1, on the reverse strand, counting down.
TTCTTTAAGCCGGCAGCCGCGTTTCAAAAGAAGGTTGGTATGGCGAATGGCTCAATGGCCAACTTGCCAGGGTTTGCCGACCGAACGAACGCCGCGGATCGGGACCGTCACTCTATGGAGCTGTTGAAAGATGCCCCGTTGAATATGGGACTCGGCATTAAGCGAGAAAAACCGCGTCATTACTAAGTGGCGAACACCAAAGAATTCATCGAACTGATTGGGGAATAAGAATGCCAACCTTTGTATATATGACGAGTTGTGATGGCTGCGGCCATTGTGTCGATATCTGTCCGTCAGACATCATGCACATCGACCCGACGCACCGCCGCGCTTACAATATTGAGCCGGACATGTGCTGGGAGTGTTATTCTTGCGTGAAAGCCTGCCCGCAAAATGCAATCGACGCTCGTGGTTATGCGGACTTTGCCCCTCTTGGCCATAGCGTGCGTGTTCGCAGAGAAGAGGAAAAGGGCACGATCTCCTGGCGCATCAAGTTTCGGGACGGCACCGAAAAGAATTTCCTCTCGCCGATCACAACCAAGCCCTGGGGTTCTGGCACGCCACAATTGAAGGACGTCCCCGGTCCAACAGATGAGATGCGTGACAGCCAGCATTTGTATAGTGAGCCCAAATATATCCGCATGGATGAGGGCGAAGTGCATACTCTCGAATCCAACGGGCTGAAGATGAAGCAGGGAGTTTATTACTGATGGCTCACAAAACCGTTGTAGAAGACGATATTGATATTCTGGTCGTCGGTGCCGGTCTTGGGGGCACCGGAGCCGCCTGGGAAGCCAGGTTCTGGGGCCAGGACAAGAAGATCATCATTGCAGAGAAAGCCAACATCGACCGTTCTGGTGCTGTTGCGCAGGGGCTGTACGCCATCAACTGTTACATGGGTACGCGCTGGGGCGAGAACAATCCGGAAGACCATGTGCGCTACGCCCGCATCGACCTGATGGGCATGGTTCGAGAGGACCTGTTGTTCGACATGGCGCGGCACGTGGACTCGACGGTACACCAGTTCGAAGACTGGGGCCTGCCAATCATGAAGGACCCGAAAACGGGGCAATACCTTCGTGAAGGGCGCTGGCAGATTATGATTCACGGCGAGTCCTACAAGCCGATCGTGGCGGAAGCTGCCAAGAAATCCGCCGATAAGGTATTCAACCGGATTTGCGTGACGCACCTGCTGCTCGACGATGCCAAGGAAAACCGCATTGCCGGCGCCGTTGGCTTCAACGTGCGCACCGGAGACTACCATGTGTTCAAGTCAAAAACCGTGATCTGCGGGGCGGGCGGAGCATCTAATATCTTCAAACCGCGTTCGGTCGGTGAAGGTGCAGGACGTGTCTGGTACGCTCCGTGGTCATCTGGCTCCGCATATGGGCTCATGATCGATGCCGGCGCCAAGATGACGCAGATGGAAAACCGCATCGTGCTCGCGCGTTTTAAAGACGGTTATGGCCCGGTTGGTGCCTATTTCCTCCATCTGAAAACCTACACGCAAAACGGTATGGGTGAAGAATACGAGTCCAAGTGGTTCCCCAGCCTGCAAAAAATGGTTGGCAAGGAATATCTGGACCCCGAAGTATCACACAGAACGCACAGGCCAATTCCTACCTGCCTTCGTAATCACGCCATGATCAGCGAAGTGAATGCCGGACGCGGGCCCATCCACATGGTGACCATGAAGGCATTCCAGGATCCACATCTTGAAGAGGTTGGTTGGGAAAACTTCCTTGGTATGACCATCGGTCAAGCCGTGTTGTGGGCTGCTACGGATGTTGATCCAAAGAACGAAAACCCTGAACTGACCACATCCGAGCCTTACGTCATGGGTTCCCATGCGACGGGCTGTGGTGGTTGGGCCAGCGGACCGGAGGATGTATCGCCGCCGGAATACTTCTGGGGTTACAACCGCATGATGACGATAGAAGGTCTCTTCGGAGCCGGAGATGCTGTGGGTGGAACACCGCATGCCTTCTCTTCGGGTTCGTTTACCGAAGGTCGTCTGGCTGCAAAGGCCGCCTGCAAGTATATCGATGATGGGAAAGCCGAGGGCATTGTCGTCTCGGACAAACAGATCGAGGGTCGCAAGGAAGAGATTTTCGCGCCGTTGGAGCGTTATAAGGTCTACCGCAACGAAATCGTTGCCGGAACCGTCAGTCCCAGTTATCACCATCCCAAGCAGGGATTGGATCGTCTTCAAAAACTGATGGACGAGTATTGTGGTGGCGTGACAGTCGGTTACATGACCAACGAAAAACTTCTGAACATCTGCCTCAAGAAGCTCAAAGTCATGGAAGAAGACCTTGAGAAGCTTGCTGCTAAAGATCTTCATGAGTTGTTGCGTGCCTGGGAATTGAAGCACCGTCACCGGACTTCAGAATGTGTGACCCAGCACACGCTTTTCCGAAAGGAAACCCGTTGGCCGGGCTATTATTATCGTGGCGATGCCATGAAGCTGGACGACGAAAACTGGCATGTCCTGACCGTATCCCGCCGAGACCCTGAGACCGGTGAATATACCATGGAAAAAGCGCCATGTTATCACCTGGTGGATGACGAGGAAGAGAAGGCTGTAGCTGCCGAATAGCAATGCAGCCGCCGGTAAAATCAACAAAGATCACCATCCGGTATGGTGATCTTTGAGGCTTGGCCTGACTTATTCTGAACGAAACCAAGAAATTGCATATGAACATCATTGAACAAACCGACGAAGAGATCCTGTCGGTAGCCGACCCGATGTGGCTCGACCTTGTGAAATTCTCAAATGAAGGCAGGTATCAGGAGTTCACCAACAAGTTCTCGAAATCGCTGGCGCTCGCGCTCAATGAGATTGAGGCGGGGCACCAATTCACGAACAGCGAACTGACGCAGAGCCTGTCTAATGACATTGATTGCCTTGGCTTAATCCGACGTGGCGAGCATGTCACTGTGCTCTATCGTCAAAGAAGTACAAAGAGGCCGGGCGAGTGGCTCGGGCGGCTTGTTCTTGGATACGAAGAGGGTGAAATCAGAATCTTTGGCGCTTCAATTTTTTAATTTTTGTGGTTTGACCTTGCTATGAGTGAATCCATCCAAGCCGATATGTATGTCGAACTCACCTATAAGGTGACCGACAATAAATCGGGAGAAGTTCTGAGCGCCGTCGAGTTTCCGTTGGGCTATGTCCACGGCCACAATGACGTCCTGTTGCCGCAGGTTCTCAAAGACCTTGAGGGCCGGTCAGCGGGCGATGTTCTCGAAGTGCCGATCGATTGTAACACTCTTTTCGGGCCAAGGGATGAATCCCTGGTTTTCACGGACCGCATTGAGAACGTCCCTGAAGAATACCGGGAAATTGGTACTTCGATCACTATGGAGAACGAAAAGGGGAAGAGCCGCAACTTCATCGTGACGCATATGGATGACCGTACCCTCACTGTCGACGGCAACAATCCGCTGTGCGGAAGAGAAGTCACCTTTACCCTCGAGGTGCTGACAGTCCGTGAACCGACTGAAGAAGAATTTGCGGCAGGGGGAGCCGTTCAACCGGACATTGAAGTCGACGGCGCGAAGAAGATGCCCGTCTGAGGGGCAAAGTAAGACAATTCAGAATTGCGCCAGAATCACGCCAGAATCATGACTGGCATTTTCGCTGTTGCCGATATTGCCGAGGCCCGCGTCAACTTTTGTCCGGCCAAACGAGCACGTCTTGAGTTTTTGAAAAGCACCAGGAAATGTGCATTGCAGATATCTGCGGAGCCGATCCGTGTGGAACCTGCTCCGGCCGGTCCAGGTTACGGGCGCTTCGGCGTCTCGTATTCAACTTCCTTTTGGAACGGTTCCCAGACAGTTTCAAACCCCACGAAACCTTTCTCGTTGGGTTCCATCTGACGTGTTTTGAAAAAACGTGCCTGGCCTTCGGGAACTTTGGGTGGCGATTTTTCTTTTGCCATGTCTTACCTGATTTTCGTTGAAGCCACCAAGAACCGCAGTCGTAGCAGATCTTCGTTGAAGCTGATTATTTCCGTCGCTCAATCCTACAAGATTGAGCAAAGGTAGGGAAGGCCAATTGTGCGTTCGTCGCTTTTTCCGGTGTGGGGCACCAGGCAGTCTTTTCCTGGCTTTATGCGTGTCGAGCGACGCGAGTGAAAGCAAAATGCCCGATCGTGGGCCGGATCAGAAACCACTTGCCCGAACTTGATTATTGAGACACACGATAGAGGAAATATATCGGGGCAACTTGCATTTTCGGGAGAGCAATCATGGCCAATCTAGTACCGCCACACGGGGCTGACGCGGTTCAACCTTTACTGGTGCCGGAAGCTGATCGAGCCCGGTTGCTTGAGCACGCAGAGAATCTGCCCAGAGTTCCGTTGACCACCCGTGAAGTGTCCGATGTGTTCATGTTGGGCATGGGGGCTTACACGCCGCTGACCGGATTTATGGGAAAGAATGACTGGCAGGGTGTTTGCCTTGATATGAAGTTGGCGAGCGGGGTTTTCTGGCCCATTCCGGTCACCCTTTCGACAGACAATGAGATTTCATCAGCCCTGGCAATTGGCGATGAAGTGGCCTTATGCGATGGCGAAAGCGCCGAAATTCTTGCAATCATGACGGTCGAAGATATTTATGAAATTGATAAGAACCTGGAGTGCGAAAGCGTCTATCGGACAACAGATCCTGCTCACCCCGGCGTGCAAAAAGTTCTGGAGCAGGGGCCGGTGAATTTGGGCGGATCGGTGCAGGTTTTGTCGGAGGGTGAATATCCCGAAAAATACCCTGACCTTTATCTGCGGCCACAGGAATCAAGGGCATTGTTTGAAGAAAAGGGCTGGACACGTGTTGCCGCATTCCAGACGCGAAACCCCATGCACCGCAGCCATGAGCATCTGGCGAAAATTGCGATTGAAGTAACAGATGGCGTGTTCATCCATCAGGTTCTTGGAAAGCTGAAAAAAGGCGATATCCCCGCCGAAGTGCGTACAGAAGCTATTCAGGCGATGATCGACAATTATTTTGTGAAGGACACCGTGGTTCAGGCAGGCTATCCCATCGAAATGCGCTATGCAGGCCCCCGGGAAGCGCTGTTTCACGCGCTGATCCGGCAGAATTTTGGCTGTTCTCATCTGATTGTCGGGCGCGATCATGCCGGGGTCGGCGACTATTATGGCCCATTCGATGCCCACAATATTTTCGATGAATTGTGGGAGGGTGCCCTGGTTACACGCCCCTTGAAGATTGACATCACGTTCTACTGCAAGAAGTGCTACGGCATGGCAACCGGTAAGACCTGCCCACACGGCAGCGAAGATCAGATATCGATCTCAGGAACTGAGCAGCGGGAGATGCTGTCCAATGATGCGGACATTCCGCCCGAGTTTAGCAGGCCGGAAGTCGTGACGATTCTAAAGAAGTATTACGCCAGTTTGAAGTAATGATCATCGCGCAGATATCAGACACTCACATTGCTCTGGATACACCCGACGCAGATCGCCGCATTCGAGATTTTGAACGGACAATTGACGACATTAATTCGCTCGATCCCGCTCCGGATGTGATCATCCATACAGGCGATATCGTTCACAACGGAACATTGGATGAATATGTCCTGGCGGCAACCATAATGTCGAAAGCAAAGTTGCCGATCCATTTGATGGTTGGAAACAAAGACGATCGGTTCAACTTGCGAAAGACCTTTTCATCTTCCGGATATCTGGCGTCCAATCCTGATTTTGTCTCTTATGCGATTGAGGATTTCTCGGTCAGACTGCTTATGCTGGACACGCTGCACCCCGGCAGCAACAAAGGTGACTTTTGCGAAGACAGAATTTCGGATCTGGTGGATCTGATCGGTGCCCACCCCGAAAGGCCGACGGCAGTTTTTGCACATCATCCTCCGTTTCACGTGTCAGAGGGGCCAGATCCTTTGCACTTTCAAACTGATGAGATCATGCAACGTTTTCGCCGCGCCTTGCAGCGTTCGGCTTCGATTGTCGGCATATTCTGTGGTCACGTTCACCGCGGGGTGGCAGGTGTGGTGGGAAACATTCCCGTTCTCGTCGTGCCATCCATTGCAACGACCTTGCGCAAAGGCGAATATCCGCCTGAGCTGACGACATGCCCCATCTATCACCTCCACAAATATGATCCCGACTGGGGCTTCTCGTCCGAAATTCGGATTGTTCGGGACCAGTAGCAGATCGTCTCTACCCCATGATGGAACATGCGGTTTGGACAATTGGGGCGGCGAATTAGCTGTGGGCGTCAACGTGGCGTTTGGTGCCGCGAAGATCGTTGTAAAACCTGAATTGCAATAGAGGCTAATTCACGCCGGGGAAACCAACGGCTTTGTCACAATCCGGAAGTTGTTTCAAAATCGCCAAAGCCTGCCGCGAGCCACCATCAATAGGCGATTGATCGTCATTCCAGGCAGCCGACGACGCCGGGAACATGAAATTTGGGGGCTCGATCCGACTATTCGGTTGGGTTCTGAAAGTGCCGGCTTTTGGTGCGAAGCAGGCTCTGTTTTCATTAAAGCTTGTTAACTTGATTGCAAAAGCCGCCGCCCGGTAGATTTGACCTGACCAGCATTCTCAGGATTACGAGGCAGAACCCTCCCGATGAAAAAGATGATCCTTCTCGGTGTCTTAGCATCTGTGCTTTTTGCTCCCCGATCTCTGGCAGGCGTTGAAGAAGTCAAGGCATGTGAAGCAAGTCTGCCGAATCAAGCCCAACTGATCCTGCGGGCTGTTGCTCCCAGGTTGAAGCCCGGAGTCGATGCGCGCGAAGTCATAAAGTCGACAGTGATCAGCATGGTTCGATCCGGAGAAATTGACAGCTTGGACGCCAGACGCAATGCGCGGGCGGCTATCAGATGCCTGGAAAAGCTGAACAGCTGATAAGTTGCGGAGCTGTAGCCGTACCGTTTGGTACCGTTGTTTCCACAGCAGGCACAGTCTGGGAATCCGTCAGTCGGACAGCTTCTCCCTTAATGGTTCGTGTCAGCGGCGCAAGTGGCTCGATTCAGTCGAATTCGGGAGCAAGCTCGCGTTTCGCCTTGTCGATGAGGTCAAGCTCCTCGATGCTGCGTCTGTTTTGCTGCTGGACTGCACTGCCGATGGCAAGCAGGAAAAGTGTGGCGATTACGGCGATGATGCATACGCTCATTTTAGTCTCCTAATGCCCCGGTGTTGCAGGTGTCGTTGATGCCTGAACATTATCAGCGAAACGCATTCGGGAATGTGGAGAAATGCACACTACGGCAAGTACCCGTAGCCGGGCTCGCCTGAATGGTGTGCAAGAAGAGCTTCAAGAGGGCGACAGATCTGCCATGTCGCCGTCGGCAATTCACCTATTCGGCGGCTTTATCACCCCACACCGCGTGGGCCTTCAGGGCCGCCTCGACACGGTTCTTGACCTGAAGTTTTTTAAGAATGCTGGTCATGTGGTGTTTGATGGTTTTCTCCTGTAGATCGAGTTCCGTCCCGACCTCCCGGTTGCTCTTTCCAACGGAAACCAGTTTGAGAATCTCTCTTTCACGCTCTGTCAGGGATTTAATGTGCGGATCGTTTACAGGGGATTTCTCCATCGGCTTGCCGGCCGCAAAGAGGGCCTGCGTCGCCAGCAATGGGTGGATGTAGGTGCCCCCTGCATCAACGTCGCGAATGACGTCGACGAGTTCCTGCGCTTTGACACCCTTTAGAACATAGGCGTGCGCTCCGGCTTTCAATGCCTCTGCGACATCGTCATCTTCCTCCGAAACAGTCAGCATGACAATTCTCGTCGACGTACCCATTTCTGAGATGCGACGTGCTGCTTCAATGCCGCTGCCGGGCATCGATATGTCGAGCAGCGCGATATCCGGCTGCGCCTTGATAACCTGCTCGACAGCGCCATCAGCACTGTCGGCTTCGCCGAGCACTTCAATGCCCTGCTGGCTCAGCAGTGTACGAACGACGCCGTCACGCAGCAGTGGATGATCGTCGGCAACAACAACACCAATCGGATTGCTCACGTGCGTTCCTCCAAAAGTCTTGCATTGGACGACAGATCGACCTCCAGCACCAGGGTCGTACCACTGCCCGGATCGCTGTCGATGTGCAGCTCTCCGCCAATGCTGCGGACCCTCTCGCGGAGCCCTTGCAATCCAAGTTTGTCAATCTTCGACTCTACGGCCGACAAGTCGAAACCGGGGCCGTCATCGCAAATAGAAACGCTGAGCAGATGGGCCTTCTCGTCGAACGCGCACATGATCTGGTTCTGGCTTCCATGGGCGTGTTTCCAGGAATTGTTGAGGGCCTCCTGGACGAACCGATAAATGCAGATTTTCGTGGCCTTAGGGGCACCAATCTCGGATTCGGGTGTTTCCAGTCCAACAACAGCCTTGGTACGGACAGTGTGGGAATGCGCAACCCGTTCAATGATCTGCTGCACCGACAGCTTGTCGATATCCGGCAGCGACAGCCCCTTGCAGACATTTCGAATTTCAAGCACGGCGTCTTCCAGCGCCTTCTCGATCTTGTCAAATTCGTCCTCCCGGTCCTTTTCGTCAGCAATCTTTCTGGCCTCTCCCAGCCGCAGCGCTGCGAAGCTCAATAGTTGCGACGGGCCGTCGTGCAGCTCGGCGCTTGTTCGTTTCAAAAATCTCTCGTTGAGTTCGGCCAATCGTTCTGATGCTTGCTGCACCCGTCGTCGCAGCGTCTGGTTTTGTTCAGATGTGGCGGTGACCTCCTCAAGTTGCGAGTGAAGGGTTGCCTGTTGTTGATCGATGGTTTTGCTGCCGCGATACACGATGATCATCAGCAATCCGGCCATTGCAGTCATCGTCAAAGCGACCATAAGCCAGCTCCTGAGCCGCGCATCAGCCAACGTCTTCTTCAGGTCGGTGCCATCTTCGTAGAACTCGGCAACTGCAATCGTCCTGCCGGACTGGATGGAATGTATGGGGCTGTATATTTCCAGAATGGGCAGGTTGGACTGTCTTTCCCTTACATCCTCCTCGTCGTGAAGATCATCAAGGCCTGCCTGTACCAGGCCTTTCGCCGCCAGCTCGAGTTTTTCCCGCGGTGGAAATTTTCGACCGATGAGATCTCCATCCGTTCCGTAGACGATTGTGCCGTCGGTGTTCCATATTTTCACCGAGACAAGCCGGGTGCTTATCGGGCCGTCTTTAAGCACTGCGTCCAGTGCGCGGATTGATGTGGATGAAAGTACATCTTCGTGCTCGAGTTCGCCAATGAGTGGGGAGATAAAATTGTCTACATAGAGCGCCGTGGCGATCGCCGTATTGCGGGTTACACCGTCCTCAATCTGGCGGGATACCCAAAGTCCGATAACCAGCATCCCGGCCATGACAACGAGGCCGCCCATCACCAGAAACTGTTGCGCCAGGGTCAAAATGCGCCAGCGTGCAGCAAGCCCCTGACTGGAGTTTGCACTTGTCCCGGCCCTGATATCGGCAGTGGTCATGTGCTGCTTATACCGCCAATGGCGATAGCGCTCAATCAGAGCAGCCCGAACCCAGCATCTGAAACAGTAAGGTATGGATCGATTGTTTGATGTTCTGTTGAAACCCCGTTCGCCGCCGGTGTTAGCGATACTCGACAAAAAGCCAATGCCACGAGATTTGAAGGGCAGAGTAATTCTCGCATATTGCAGCTTGCTGGATCGGCCGTTGAATGCCAAACAGGATGCTTCAATCTGGCCTTATATGAGGCTAAGCTGACGACAACCGCG
>CALIOE010000058.1 GCA_938044775.1 uncultured Rhizobiaceae group bacterium | reverse complement strand
GCTCAGCTTCTGCCAATGTCTTTTTCAGCTTGGACTTTTTCTTCCAAGGCAAGCTGACAACAGTATCAATATAATTACGCACCACCGTGGCTTCTGCCGACATAGGTGACATCATTTTCAATTTATTGAATTCAGCAGTGACTTTTTTATGAGCTTCTTTAGATAAGCCGCCCTTTTCGATTTTACGTGCAAGCTCTTCAGTTTCGTTGGGCACATCGTCCATCTCGCCCAGCTCTTTTTGAATCGCCTTCATTTGTTCGTTGAGGTAGTATTCGCGCTGGGTTTTTTCCATCTGACGCTTCACGCGCCCGCGAATGCGTTTCTCAACCTGCAAAACGGAGATTTCACTCTCCATCATGCCGAGAACTTTCTCGAGCCGTTCTTTGACGGAAAGAAGAGAAAGGATGTCCTGCTTGTCGGCGATCTTGACAGCCAGGTGCGAGGCGATCGTGTCGGCAAGCTTTGCATAGTCCTCGATCTGCGTAACGGCAGATACAACCTCCGGAGAGACCTTCTTGTTCAGTTTCACATAATTGTCGAACTCAGCGACAACTGAACGTGCGAGAGCCTCTATCTGAACTTCGTCCTCGTCTGTGTCAGGCGCAGGCAGAGCAAAGGCCTCGTGATAGTCCGAGCGATCCGTAAAGCGGGTTACAGCGGCGCGTTCATATCCTTCGACCAGCACCTTCACAGTCCCATCCGGCAATTTCAAAAGTTGCAGGACGGTTGCGAGAGTACCGATGTCGTAAAGCGCGCCTGGTGCTGGATCATCATCGCCGGCATTCTTCTGGGTGACGAGCAATATCTGCTTGTCGCTCTGCATCACGTCTTCGAGAGCGGCAATAGATTTTTCGCGTCCAACGAATAGCGGCACGATCATATGGGGAAACACAACGATATCTCGTAGCGGGAGAACCGGAAAGACACCGCCGGAGGCCGGTAAATTTATCTTGTTATCGTCAGCCATGGAGAGGAACCCTTAATCTGACACCGCCCCGATATCGGCAGCGGCGAATCTTCAAACAACACTAACGGGGAATTATCCCGCTGCACACAGCTTCAAGCCTGAGGGCGGCAAATCATTAGTGGAACGGTTAAAGTTATGCGCAGACGTGCGCTTTCTGTCACAATTATGTGGTGCCCAAAACGGGCCGTTCAAGGCCTGAATCAAACGGGGTCCGCACGCTTTGCGTGCAGACCCCGGCATTGTGGTGTCTGTTGTGGTCGGTGGTGCCGCGAGGTCAGGCGCTTTCTGCCGTTTCTTCCTCGGCTTTCTTGTCACCATAGATATAGAGCGGACGCGTATTTCCATTAATGACCTCCTCCGAGATCACAACTTCTTCAACACCTTCCAATCCGGGCAGCTCGAACATTGTTTCAAGCAATATGCTTTCGATGATCGACCTCAGCCCGCGGGCACCCGTCTTGCGAAGGATGGCCTTCTTGGCGATCGCCCTCAGCGCATCTTCCTGGAACGACAATTGGGTGTCTTCCATCTCGAAGAGCCGCTGATATTGCTTGATCAGCGCATTCTTCGGCTCTGACAAAATCTCGACCAACGCATCTTCATCCAGATCTTCCAACGTCGCCAGGACCGGAATACGACCGACAAACTCGGGTATAAGACCGAATTTCAAAAGATCTTCGGGTTCGAGCTCCTTAAACAATTCACCAGTTTTCCGATCTTCCGGGCTTTCTACATCCGCGCCAAAGCCGATGCCGGTGTTGCGACCGCGGTCTGAAATGATCTTATCGAGGCCGGCAAAGGCCCCACCGGCAATAAACAATATGTTTGTTGTGTCCACCTGCAAGAATTCCTGCTGGGGATGCTTGCGTCCGCCTTGCGGTGGCACCGATGCAACGGTTCCCTCCATAATCTTCAACAGAGCCTGCTGCACACCTTCGCCCGACACGTCACGGGTGATCGACGGATTGTCGGACTTGCGTGAAATTTTGTCGACCTCGTCGATATAGACAATTCCGCGCTGAGCCCGTTCAACATTGTAATCCGCACTCTGCAACAGTTTTAGAATGATATTCTCAACATCTTCCCCAACGTAACCCGCTTCGGTCAGCGTGGTTGCATCCGCCATTGTGAACGGCACATCGAGAATACGAGCAAGCGTCTGAGCCAGCAGGGTTTTGCCGCAGCCGGTTGGGCCTATAAGCATGATGTTCGACTTCGCCAGTTCTACATCGGCGTTTTCGGCTGCATGATTCAGGCGTTTGTAGTGGTTGTGAACGGCAACCGACAAGACGCGCTTGGCATGGGGCTGGCCAATTACATAATCGTTCAGGACATCAAGAATTTCCTGTGGGGTCGGAGTGCCTTCCTTGGACTTAACCAGGCTGGATTTATTCTCCTCGCGAATGATATCCATGCACAATTCGACGCATTCGTCGCAAATGAACACCGTCGGACCGGCAATTAGCTTGCGAACCTCGTGCTGGCTCTTGCCGCAAAACGAACAATACAGGGTATTCTTGGAGTCGCCGCCAGTATTTGAAACCTTGCTCATACAATACCTTTCAAGAACGATTTCGCGTTCTCTTGTCTCGCGCGGGGTACCCGCCCTCTTCGTTCAGACCAATCGACCAAGCCGAATACGACTGAAACTCCGTGTCATTTGCGAACAATATACTTGTGCGCAACTGACGTTAAATCAGTTGTTTCCACAATATTAAAGCCCTGTGGAAACTCAACCTGCCGATCCGCCCGCAAGTCAAGCATTGAGCGGGTGTGACATTATCGTGAGGGATTTCAAATTCCCTTAACACGACCGCATAAAGATGACCCTTTATGCGTCTTTTTCGTCTTTCCCTTCGATCTCTTCGCGGGAATTAATCACCTTGTCTATGATTCCAAATTCTTTGGTCTCTTCGGCGGTCATCATGTGGTCGCGATCCAGAGTGTTTTCAATCGTGTCATAGTCCTGGCCGGTGTGCTTGACATAGATTTCGTTCAGGCGGCGCTTCAACTTGATGATATCGGCAGCATGACGTTCAATGTCGGAAGCCTGCCCCTGGAAGCCCCCGGAGGGTTGATGCAGCAGAATCCGGGCGTTGGGAAGCGCGAAGCGCATATCCTTTTCGCCTGCGGTCAAAAGCAGTGACCCCATGGACGCAGCCTGCCCCATGCACAATGTAGCCACGGCGGGCTTTATGAATTGCATCGTATCATAGATTGCCAGACCGGAAGTAACGACACCACCCGGCGAATTGATATAGAGCGAGATCTCTTTTTTCGGATTTTCAGCCTCGAGGAACAAAAGTTGCGCGCAAACCAACATCGACATTCCGTCTTCGACCGGACCGGTTATGAAGATGATCCGCTCCTTCAACAGTCGGGAAAAAATGTCGTAAGAGCGCTCACCGCGGTTGGTCTGTTCAACCACCATGGGCACAAGGTTCATGGCAGTTTCAATCGGATCCTTCATCGGATGCCTTTCCAGTAAATAGAATCGCTTTTGTATCAGGTGATACGCCGAAGACTAATGCATCATTAACGGCGCTTTGGTTTGTCGGGATTAGTGCCCCGATTCTCAAGAAACTAAAATAGGTGACCCGTTCGATTGGTTAAAGGGTCGATGGCGCACAAAGATGCTAAAAAAAGGGGCGGCATTTTCGCCGCCCCTGGTACACCCCGGAGAAAACCATTCAGAACGTGATCTTTCCGCTGAAGCTAATTGCACCAACGAAGTCGTTGTCAAAACTATAGCTGACAGCATTAGCGGCATCACCACCCGGGGCCGGTGTTGACGATCCACTTGTCAGCAAACCTACCAGACCACCAAATTGCAAGTCGATGTTCTCGGTTGGTTTGTATGATACGCCCGCAGCCAATGTCCATGTGTCAGTTTGTGCACCAAATCCAGTCGAGGTACCGCGGTCCCAGCCCAGTGATGCAATTGCCGAAACATCCTCAGAAATGACACGACCAACACCCGCGTTGATCGTAAATCCATCCTGGTAGAGCGGATCGAAGGACAGCGGTGTCGGCAGGCCGTCCAACGGACTCACTCCGCCAATAATCGGGATGATGCCAAGCTGGCTCCAGTCTTGCCACTTGAGGTTTAGAAACGCCAAAGTGCGTTCGTTAATGCCTGACTGAAGTTTGATTTCGATGGATTGTGGAATTTGGGTTTGCAATGTGACCGGAACAATTGCGGTGCCGGGTATCAGCGGGGCAAATCCGGTGTTGTCCTGGACCCCGGACAGGTCGTAGTCATATTTGGAATTGTAGATCACCGCCGCGCGCAAAGCGATATCTGGGATCTCATACGCGATTCCCGCGCGCCAACCGACAGCATCACCGTCAACATCGAAAAATCCGATGCCGGATGTGTTGCCAAGTCCGCCCGCGGTAGCAAGGCCGAGATTAGCCACATCGAGAAACCGTTGCCGCGACTGAAATCCGTCGAGCGTCTGATAGGAGGCACCACCAATGATCCTGACAAAACCTTCGCCCAACGGCGTTTCGCCGGCAGCAAACTTGTAGCTGCAGGTCAGCCCATAGTCGCGGGTATCCACGGAAAACTCTACGGCAGTTGCGGAGTGTGCATTGCCTGTGCCGTAATCGGCGTCAGCTCCAAACGGTTCGGAATAGGTTCCAAGGCAAGCGATCGCTTCGGTTAAGTCCATCTTGAAGCCCGCATATGGGACCACGTAATCGCCTTCGACAGACACGCTTGGTGATGTGGCAGCAGGAGCCGCCGGATTGGCTTCATTGGCGGTGCGGGTGACGTTTTTCAGATCACGCTGTGGGCTGACGAAGGTTACCCCGGTTTTTACACCCGTTCCCGGGTCAAACAATTGGTCAAGGTTCACCCCACCGCGATCGAATCCACCTGCGTCTGCCATGGTCGATGCCGCGACGACGAAAACCGCGCCAACCATCAAAGAAGTTGTGTTTTTCATGGGATGCCCCTTCCCTGCAATTCAGGTTCTGAGACCTACTTCAAATGAAATTCTTCTGCACGTGATTTTGGTAAATTCGGCTACCCGGAACCTAAGGCAAATCATAAAATTGACACGTTTGACAAATTTGCCACTAATTCATCGTCAATCAGTCTGTCGCTGTGAATAAGATTGCCCTGGTCGATCGCCGTTTCGAATCACGCCGGCGGTTCAGGTGAAACTTCTTACGCGTCCCAACGCCTCCGTGACCAGCTCCTGTTTGGCCTCAGCTTCAGCAAGCCGTTCGCGGTTTTCTGCCACCACCGCCTCCGGCGCGTTGGCGACAAACTTCTCGTTCGCTAATTTGCCAGACAGCAATTTGATGTCTTTGTCTAACGCGCCCTTCTCCTTCTCCAGGCGCTGGATTTCGGATTCAAAATCGACAAATCCTTTGAGCGGCAGGCAAATGGTCGCCTCGCCGACCACCATCTGGGCAGAGCCATCCGGAGTTTCATGCGACAAAGAGACTGTTTCGACCCGGGCAAGCTGTCTGATGGCCGCATCATGCGTATCCAGTCGCGCCTGTGTCGCCTCTCCGGCATTGACCACAACCAGCGGCAGTTTGAGCCCCGGCTTGATGTTCATTTCCGAACGTACTGAACGGACCTCCGAAACAAGACCGATCAACCAGTTGATTTCATCGGCAGCCTGCTTGTCCTGAACGCCAGGATTTGACCACCGGGCGTGGCAAAGCAGCGTATCGCGTTCGGCGGTTTCGTTCCAAAGCTCTTCGGTCATAAAGGGCATAAACGGATGCAGCAGTTTGTAAATTTCATCGAGGACATAGCCCGCTGTTGCTTGTGCCTCTCGCTTGGCAGCTTCGTCCGAGCCGTTGAACACTGGCTTCAAGAGTTCCAGATACCAGTCGCAATACGTGTTCCAGACAAATCGGTAGGCTGCTCCGGATGCGTCATTGAACCGATATTTCTCAAGATTCTCTGTGATTTCAGCCGCCGCTTTGGACAGTTCGGTCAGAATCCACCGGTTCAACTGCAGGCTTGCAGTCCCCGGATCATAGTTTGCACCGTGCTTTGCCTGGTTCATTTCTGCGAAACGCGTCGCATTCCAGAGTTTGGTTCCAAAGTTTCTGTAACCGGCCACACGCGTCGGATCGAGCTTCACATCGCGGCCCTGGACAGCCATGATTGAGAGTGTGAACCTAAGTGCGTCGGCGCTGTATTCTTCGATCAGGTCCAGTGGATCAATGCCGTTGCCCTTGGACTTAGACATCTTGGCACCGTCTTTGTCGCGCACCAGCGGATGCATGTAGACGGTGTGAAAAGGCTCGATTCCCTTGCCGTTTTCGTCCTTCATGAAATGCAGCGACATCATCATCATGCGAGCGACCCAGAAAAAGATGATGTCGAAAGCGGTCGACAGGACAGAGGTCGGGAAATAGGTTTTCAGCTCCTCGGTGTTTTCCGGCCAGCCGAGCGTGGAAAACGGCCACAACGCCGATGAAAACCAGGTGTCGAGAACGTCCTCGTCACGGGTGAGAATTTCCTCGGTCTTAAAATTTTCAATCTTTTCCTCAACCCAGCCTTTCCATGGACCTTCCTGGACAAGGTAGTGCTGAACGGCCGCATCCAGCGCCGCGGCAAGGTCTTTTTCTACAAACACGGTTCCGTCCGGCCCGTACCAGGCTGGAACCCGGTGACCCCACCACAATTGTCGGGAAATACACCAGGGTTGGATGTTCTCCATCCAGTTGAAATAGGTGTTCTCCCACATCTGCGGGACGAATTGTGTGCGCCCTTCTCTGACTGACGCAATCGCCGGTTCAGCAAGAGTTTTGGCGTCAACATACCACTGATCCGTCAACATCGGTTCAATGACGACGCCGGAGCGGTCGCCAAAGGGTTGCGCGATAACCTTGTCTTCGACGCCACGGTAGAAGCCCAGGGCCTCAATTTCCTGGAGCACCAGTTTACGAGCTTCGTAGCGGTCCAGCCCCGCATAATGCGCGGGAACATTGTTCTCCGGTGTGCAGATCATCCTGGCTTCGCCGTCCATCAGCGGAATGAGCGGAATATCGTTACGCCGCGCGACTTCATAGTCATTGAAATCATGAGCCCCGGTGATCTTTACGGCGCCGGTGCCAAACTCCGGATCAGGATATTCGTCTGCGATTATGGGAATGTGACGCTCAGCAATTGGCAAGCGCACCATTTTGCCAATCAGGTTCTTATAGCGATCATCCGATGGATGAACCGCAACCGCACCATCACCCAGCATGGTTTCAGGGCGCGTCGTCGAAATCACGATCTCTTCGATACCGTCTACCGCGCCTTCGACGAGCGGATAGGCAAATGACCACATATGGCCATCGACTTCTTTCTGTTCGACCTCGATATCGGAGATTGCCGTCTGGAAAACCGGATCCCAGTTCACCAGCCGCTTGTCCCGATAGATAAGACCTTCTTTGTAAAGCTGGACAAACACCTCAACCACGGCCTGCATCATCTGATCGTCCGGCGCACCATCCTTACCCATGGTGAAACGCTCGCGCGACCAATCGCAGGAGGCTCCAAGCCGCTTCAGCTGATTGAAGATCAGCCCACCCGACTCGGCCTTCCACTCCCAGACCTTATCGATGAACTTGTCACGACCCATTTCGCGACGCCCTGGTTGCTGTCGCTCCATAAGCTGCCGCTCTACGACCATCTGGGTCGCTATTCCCGCGTGATCCATGCCTGGTTGCCAAAGCACATTCTTGCCGCGCATACGCTCAAACCGAACCAATACATCCTGAAGCGTATTGTTGAGCGCGTGTCCCATGTGAAGAGAGCCGGTCACATTGGGGGGTGGAATCATGATTGTGAACGCCTCGGCGCCCGGTTCTGCACCTGCGCCAGCCGCGAAGGCGGCAGCCTCATCCCAGCGCTTTGCAATGCGGGGTTCAACGCTGGCAGAGTCGTAATTTTTGTCGAGCATCAGAGGGCCGATTTTTCAGCGGGCTTTACTGCATATGTCTAAAGACAAAGGCTCGCGGCAAGTCAACTCGGATAAGGCTTTCCGTACCGCTACTTGCGGCCGCGGGACACTTTTTCAATTTCCTCGCGCACAAGGCGCTCGACCAATGTCGGCAGATTTTCGCCCAGCCATTTTCGGACAATGGGTCGCATCATATCGCCCAGCATGGCTTCCAGGTCGTCCGATTTTTCTGCAAGCAGATTTGCCGCGATCTGGTCAAATGTCGATCCGACCTCAAGCTCAGCTGCTGCAGGCGATGGGCTTTGCGGTTTCGGTGTGAATTTGGGTGCCGGTGGCGCCTTGTATGCTGGTGCCTCGGCTGGTTTGGGGGGCACAGCCTGTGCGCGTGGAAGCGCAGCCGGTTGCGGCGCGCGCTGAACCGGCGCTGCAGGAGCGGCCAACGATGCTGCTGGCGGAGCGGATTCACGGGGTGGTTCGGGCTGGCGCGGAATTGGTACCGGGTCGATAAACCGCGACGACGAGCGATGCGTGTCCGCAAGCTTTTCGGTTTTCAACCTTGTGTCGGGCATTGCTGCCGCCGTCTTTTCGCTGGTTGCTGCCGCTGCTGTTTGATTGCTCATGCCAAGATCCGTTCGAATTCTGGCTGCACGTTCTTCGATGTTCCGAAGCGTCGCCGATAGTTCCTGATTGGCTGCCGAAGCCTGCGGGGTGGAATCGGCCAATGCCACCGATGTAGGCGGGCTTTCGCTCATAGCCGCCTTTGCCGTGTTGGCGTTGGATGCATCGGTCGGGTGGGTGTAGAGCGCTCGTTCGTTGCGCTTGCCATCGGCAGCTTCATCTTCCGCAATTATTTCGCGGATCGAAGCCAGTATCTCGTCCATCGACGGTTCGTCGGGCGTTTCCGCCTTCGGAATTTGTCTGGCGCGGTTTCCAAAAGAAGTTGGCATGGCGTCCCCCTGAAATTGCCCCCACGGCACGGGATGAGAGGGCCGCGAATCAGTCGGGCCCTTAAACCCAACCTATACAGTATCAAAGGGAGCTTTATCTAGCGGCCAGTGACGGTCCGCAGGCCATACCACTTGTCTTTCACAACATTGTAGTTGGTCTTGGGAGAATAGTGCTTTACGGCCAAACCCAGACGGCGGCTGTTCAGCCTTCCGGTAGCGGCAACCAGCTGGTAGCCTGCGGTCGCCAGGCTCCGACGTGACTGGGCGACCAAATCCTCGGCGTTGAGGACGTCGCTTTGCGAATCCAACACATCCAGTTGGGTACGTTGCCCGACATTGCGTTCCTCGATAACACCCGACAAAGCCAACCGCGCGGCACGCACCTGTTGTGTATTGGCATTGAGATTTGCGCGCGCTGACTGCAGCGCAGCCCATGCGGTCACAACTGTACTGCGCACCTCATCGCGGGTCTGGTCGACCTGTATCCGGGTTTGACTGAGAAGCTCTTTGTTCTCGCGGATCTGCGATGTAACTTCGCCGCGTTGATAGATCGGGACAGTCACGTTGACCGTTGCTTGAACACCTCGGGTCCGGGTTCCCAAAGCGTCGGTATTGAAGCTGCGCGCCGCGCCGGCATCGAGTGTTACCGTCGGCAGCAACGCGCCCTCCGCAACTTTCACCTGGAACGACGCCGCATCGACAAGGTGCTGGGAGGCGATAAGGGCGGGATTCTCATTTGCGCCCCGTGCCAGCCCCTCCTGCAATCCCTTTGGATAGAGCCTGACAGGCCCCTTGGGCCATGACAGACTGCTGGGCGCACGCCCGATAAAGCGTATGTAGGTTCCGCGGTTTGCCTCGAGTGTTGCGAGCGCAGCAGCGAGCTGAGCCTCTCCAAGAGCCAGGCGCGCCTGGCTTTGGGCGACATCGGTCCGTGTCCCCTCTCCGACATCGAGCCGCGCCTGGGAAGAGCGCAGTTGCTCCTTCAGAAAGCGGATATTGCGGCGGCGGATGTCAACGACGTCTTTTGCGAATACAACATCGATATAAGAAGCAGCGGCGTTAAACAGCGCGTTTTGTTCGACATTTCGCAGATTTTCCCGACTCGCGCGGATCCGGGCTTCCGCTGCCTCAATGGAATTTACCGTTCGAAATCCCAAAAACAGGTTTTGTGAGATGGAAACGCCATAGCCGTAGGGGCGAGTTGTACTTGAACCCAAACTGTTAATGCCGCCATTTCTGATGCCGATATCGGCATTGGCACTGACAAAGGGGCGGTATCCGGCTTTGGCCTGTGGCAAAGCCTCGTCCTGGGCCCGCGTGGCAGCACGCTGCGCGTTCAAAGCCGGGCTATGGTTGTAGGCCGCCGCCAGAGCCTCATTGATGGACTCTGCCTGTGTCGATGACATAGCGACAGAGGACAACAGAATGCCCAAAGCGACTTTGCGAATAATCATGTTACACGTACCCAATACAGAGCCGGGGGAATAGCTCTCGTGTCCTACCGTAGTCGGTATCATAGGACCATCAAATTAAAGATTAACAATCGAATAATTTAATCGTTACCTGTTACACAATGGCGACAGAACGCGTGTGGTGGTCAGGTTTTCAGAATACGAAACCGGATTCCTTTTGAAACCCCGGAAGAGGCATCACTGCACTGTTGAAAACCGTGCGGCCGCTTACAACGCCGCTTTCTTTGACATAAATGCGCGCAACGCCGGCATTGCCGGTTCCCTCAACCACAACCAGCCGACCGGCTTCCTTTAGTTGGTCTTTCAGTTGATCAGGCAGGTGTTCGACCGCTCCGCCGACAACGATGGCATCATAAGGTCCTTCGGATGCGTAGCCCTGTTCCAAAGGCCCATTGACGACAACCGCATTGTCATAGTTCAGGGCAATGAGCTTTTGAGTAGCGAGTTCAGCAAGGCTGGGCTCACTCTCCACAGCCACCACCGATGAACACAGCTTCGACAGAAGGGCGGTTGAGTAGCCGGTTGCACAACCAATATCGAGAACAATGTCGTCTTTGCCAATGTCAGCGAGTTGGATAAGCTTTGACAGCGTCATGGCTTCCATGAGGTAGCGTGGCGAATCACCGTCGACCAGCAAGAGATCTTCATCAATGTAAGCAAGAGCACGGTGCCCCTGCGTCACAAATTCCTCGCGAGGCACTTCCAGAAACGCTTCCAGGATGTCGTAGTTTGTTACATCGTTGGGACGTATCTGACAGTCGACCATCTTAATGCGTGCGTCTTCAAAATCTATCATGGAGCGCTCGGGACACCGTCTGGTTTGCAGGCTCGACTTATTGGAGGCCTCGCCCGGAATCGAACCGGGGTGCAAGGATTTGCAGTCCTCTGCGTAACCACTCCGCCACGAGGCCATCCGTCCAAGTCTGGACGCGCTCCCCTAACAAATGACCCATGCCTTGCCAAGCCAAGAATGGCGTCCCCAAGAGTAAATTGCTGGATATAGGCTGTTAAGGCTGCCGTGGCTGTCGGCCAGGCCTATCGCGTGAAAGCCATACCGGCTTTCGCCGATGCCAATGCCGCATCAGGCTAACGGTCCAACGCCGCCTGAAACGGCGAACTTTAGGAAAATCGTGCGACAAGACGACCAGTCCCAACGGAATCATCCAAAAACCGACAACCGGTAAAAAGCCGACAAGCCCGCCGAGCAACAGGACGACCCCAAGCGCAGTGCGCCCCAATCGGCTCGACGGCATTGAAAATTTGGGCATCTTTGCTCTAGATTCCCCTTGCGGGATGCTGCTCACCTTTGCTAAGGGCACGCATCGCAATCAGCTTGCTGGTTTGCTTGTTCCCCGGTAGCTCAGTGGTAGAGCAATCGACTGTTAATCGATCGGTCGCTGGTTCGAATCCGGCCCGGGGAGCCACTAATCCCAATTCCGTAATTTTTTCAATAATATGATGGTCCGTTTTTTGATTGCGGCCTCCCGTCAGATCCACAGTCGATTCTTTTGAAGCCGTTGGGTTTTCTTATACAGCTGAAGCCGAATTTGGCCATGGCACACCTACCAGACATTCGAACGCCATTAGCTGCGGGTTCGCGAGACAATCCATGCATGTATTCGAAAGATGCTTTCAGACGCCTCTCTCTTGTCCCCCGTATCCGTAACCCTGGCCTATCGATCAAAGTCATCGGTGGATCGCGCGCTTGTCAGGCATCCTGAGGGGCCTGCAATCACCTGCCTTCAATGGCTGCGCACAGCTGAATGATGTTGGCAACAAGAAAAAGGGCGCCGGAATTATCTTCTGGCGCCCTGCTCATGGAATTATTGAGAGCTGCTAGTTGGCTGACGCCAGCTCTTTGGGCAGCTTGAACGTCCACAGAAGACCACCCTGGTTCAGGTAATTCACCTTTTTGGCAACTTCTCCTCCCCACAGGGGAACGGCACCGCCCCAGCCAGATATGACTGATACGAACTGTTCACCATCCTGCTCCCACGTGATGGGCTGACCAACAATTCCGGAACCGGTCTGGAACGACCAGAGCTTTTCTCCGGTTTCATCGTCAAAAGCGATGAATTCGCCTTCGGGTGTTCCCGTGAACACGAGACCACCGGCCGTGGTCATCACGCCAGCCCACAGCGGTGCGTTATTCTTATACTCCCACTTGATGTCTCCGGTATCAGGATCGATGGCTTTCAAAGACCCAATGTGACTGTCAAAGATCGGTTTGATGGTGAAGCCGGAACCAAGATATGCAGCGCCCTTCTTATAGGTTACCGGCTCGTTCCAGATGTCCATACCCCACTCATTAGACGGTACATAGAAGTTGCCCGTCTTGGGTGAGTGAGCCATCGGCATCCAGTTTTTGCCGCCAAGGAAAGATGGGACAGCAAAAATCACTTCCCCTTTCTTGCCATCAGCCGCCGCGGCTGGATCGCCGGGACGGTTTTCTTCGACGAACTCCGGACGACCGTTCTCATCGATACCTTTGGCCCAGGTAATGTTTTTCACAAACGGGGCAGCACGAACAAACTTACCGTCTTCTCTGTTTAAGACATAAAAGAAACCGTTGCGATCGGCGGTCGCCCAACGCTTCTCTCCGTTGCGGTTGCTGTAGGCTACGACTTCGTTGACACCATCGTAGTCCCAGCCTTCTCTAGGCGTGGTCTGGAAGTGCCACTTGATCTCGCCAGTGGCCGGATCCATGCCAATTCGGCTCGCCGCATAGAGGTTGTCACCCTCGGCGCCTTTGGGCTTGCCCGCAGCTCTCAGCCAGGAGTTCCAGGGTGCAGGATTGCCTGCGCCAAACACAATCGTATCCGTATCGGCATCATAGGAGCCGCCGAGCCAGGTTGCACCTCCACCGGTTTTCCACATGTCACCGGGCCAAGTGGCATTCAAAGTGCCGGTCATGGTGGAGGGCTTGCCGTTCAATGTGCCCATGTGGCCTTCGATCACCGGACGCGTCCAGACAGTTTCACCCGTCTCTGCGTCGCGAGCCTGCACTTCACCAATTATACCGAATTCCCCACCGGAATTGCCCGTGATCACGAGGCCGTTCACAATGATCGGTGCAGCCGTATAAGAATAGCCGGCCTTGTAGTCCGCAATTTTCTTGCGCCACGCCACTTTGCCTGTCTTCAGGTCCAGTGCAACAATACGAGCATCCAGCGTACCGAAATAAATCTTGTCGCCGTAGATGGCTCCGCCCCGATTAACGACATCGCAACAAGGTAGAATACCTTCCGGCAGGCGCGCGTCGTACTGCCACAATTCCTTTCCGGTTTTCACATCAATGGCATACATCCGGGAATACGACCCGGTAATATACATGACACCGTCATGAATCAGCGGCTGTGTCTCCTGGCCGCGCTGTTTTTCGCCGCCAAGCGAAAACGCCCAAACAGGGGTCAATTTGCTGACATTGTCTTTGTTGAGCATCGTCAGCGGAGAGTACCGCTGCAAGTGCCGCCCCATGCCATTTGTTAAAACGCTGCTTGTGTTGGCGGTGTCGTTCGCGAGATCTTGCTCACTCACTCCCTCCGCATAGGCAGTACCGCCAGCCAAAGCACTGGCCAATGCCGCAATAAATAGTTTGCGCATAGCTTTCTCCTCCCATTGAGGCCGCATGAGAACCGTCCGAACGCGGCCGAACACAAAAAGGCTAACGCAGAACCTGACGTGGGTAAACGTGGGCCACATTGTACTATTGTACCTATGGCGAAGAACCACCGACGCGATCAAAATTGAATTCGGGAGATTGTTGATGCAAAGACTGGCAGGTCTGGTTGCCTTCGTGATGGGCATGTGTGGCCACACAAGCGCGGCAACGCTGGATGGCGAAAAAACCATTTCTCTGGTTGAAATTGATGGAACCAGGCACGAAGTGGCGAAAGTCAAATTCACTCCTTCTAACGGCGCGGTCGCCTACCAGGTCGAGTGGAATGACGACCGGTTCTCAGAACACTTTCTGTCCATGCGTCCGTTTCGATGCCTTGAAGGGGCTACAAAGTACTGGTGTCGCGTTCCCTATCCCTATCCAATACGGCGCATCGTGTCGGCTGATGATCTCACCGATCTCGAATACGACACACTGTTTATTTGGAAAGGCGCAGCCGAATACGGCATCAACATGTGGAACGGAGTCTACTACAAGCTGAGCGTTGATGGAGAAAAGCTGGTGGGCACCATTCAAGAAATGGATATGGACAAACTGTCTGCGCCGCC
This sequence comes from uncultured Rhizobiaceae group bacterium, assembly GCA_938044775.1. GTDB lineage: Bacteria > Pseudomonadota > Alphaproteobacteria > Rhizobiales > Rhizobiaceae > Pseudahrensia. The sequence goes on along the minus strand of CALIOE010000058.1, from coordinate 13,426 downwards.
GGACAAGGGAAATTTTCGACCGGTCGAGGAACAAGACCTGGAACCGGGTGAACCGGAAGGCCACTGGCTGCCAAGAATTGTAATTGAGTAGTCAATCCACCTTTACCGGAACTGGATCGACCTGCTTCAAGCTGCGACCGCTTTCAAGCCAACCGTCGGTTCCCAGGTTGAACCAACTTACTCTGGTATAGCCAAGTGCGACGATATGCTGTGCGGCGTTCCAACTCATCCAGCAATCTGAAACGCAAAATGCAACGATGGGATGATCAAGCTTTCCGCCGGTCAATCGTTCCAGGTTTGATTTCAGATACAGCGCCATATCCGGCGCCAGGGTGCCGCGGCCGACTTCCGGGAGCCAGACCGCGCCCGGAATGCTCATGCGTTTCTTGCCAACAAGCCAGGTTCCATCCAATTCATCGTAACGTGATTGCAGGGCTCCGAACACGTCCAGAGCAACGGCTCCAAGTTCAATCAGTGCGGCCGCTTCCGGAGCACTGACCTTGGTAATGGGCCATGGAATATCGTCCGGTACCGGCGCCCGTTGACGAGCAATGCGCAAGCCGGTTTCGGGATGAAAAAGGCTCGGCTTTCGCTCCCTTATCTCAATATAACTTTCTGCCCTGGCCGACGGTAACAGGCAAAGCAGCACCAGTACGAAGGTACAAAGCCGAAGCACGAATTTCAGCGTCCCGATTGGTTGCATCCACAAAATGCTAAGCCTAACGTCGAAGCCTTAGCAAATATCCGCAACTTTCTGGGAGGAAAATATGCGCCTGATCTTCAAGGTGATGTCAGCACTTGTGTTGTTTGCGTCCGGCCTGGTTGCGGCGAATGCAGAACAACCCACGCTGAAAGCCGCAGTATTGAAAGTCGGTACGGTCAATTGGGAACTCGATACGATCAAGCATTTCGGTCTCGATAAAGCGAACGGTTTTAATCTGGAGGTCACCGGAATGGCGGGAAATGCGGCAACCCGCGTGGCGCTGCTGGCGGGAGAGGCCGATGTCGCCGTGGCGGATTGGATCTGGGTGGCTCGTCAAAGAGCAGAAGGCAGAGATGTCGTTTTCATTCCCTACTCAAAGTCCGTTGGAAGTTTGATGGTGGGCAAAAACAGCAGCGCCACAACGCTCGAAGACCTGAAGGGGAAGAAAATCGGAATCGCCGGTGGACCTGTCGACAAGAGCTGGCTGATTCTGCGGGCTTACGCCCAACAGAAATATGGATTTGATCTGAAGGCTGAAACCGAACAGGTGTTCGGCGCCCCGCCGCTCATTTTCAAGACTGCCCTGCAGGGCGAAACAGACGGGGCCATCAATTTCTGGCACTTTAGCGCCAAGATGGGTTCGCGCGGTATGAAACCGCTGATTTCTGTAATCTCCGCGGCAAAGGAGCTTGGTCTCGACCCTGACATGCCGCTACTCGGCTACGTCGTCAGTGGAAAGCTGGCGCGCGAAAACCCTACTTTGGTTGCCGGGCTTGCAACAGCATCGCGCGCTGCCAAGGAAAAGCTGCGAACAGATGATGAAGCATGGAACAGGCTGCGGCCCAAAATGCGGGCAGACAAGGATGCGGACTTCGCCGCTCTCAAAGCCGGCTTTATCGATGGGATTCCAGGCCCCGGCCCGGTGGATCCGACCGCGGCCTCAAAAATACTGGAAGTCATGGCCAGGCTCGGCGGAGAGAAGCTGGTTGGAAAGGCGACAAAGCTGCCGGATGGTGTTTTCGTAAATCTTGGCAACTGATCGTTCAAACAATCTAGCAATTCGAGTTCTTTCGCTGGCAGGTCTTTTTGGCTTGTGGGCAGCCATAGCACTGTGGGCGGGTGACCCGCAGACACTGCCGTCGCCGTTGTCGGTTTCGACGCGCATATGGGCAGAGGCCACGAGCGGCGAACTGTGGGGGCATCTCGCAGCCACCCTGCTTCGCGTGCTTGCGGCATTCGTACTGGCGATGTCGATCGGACTTGCAATGGGTCTTTTGATGGGACGCAGCCGGACCGCGAACAAATGGTTCGACCCCTGGCTGGTAGTTCTGCTCAACCTGCCGGCGCTGGTGGCCATTGTCCTGTGCTATATCTGGATTGGATTGACCGAAGTGGCGGCCATAGCCGCTGTGGCCATCAACAAAATACCGATGGTTACCGTTATGATTCGTGAGGGCGCCAGAGCACTGGACCCAAATCTCGATGACATGGGTAAGGTTTTCCGCATGAGCAGAGGCAAGCGGTTGCGGCATATTCTGATTCCCCAGCTCATGCCACACATCGCTTCTTCTGCGCGCTCGGGAATCGCCCTGATCTGGAAAATCGTTCTGGTTGTCGAGTTTCTCGGCCGCTCAAACGGTGTCGGTTTTCAAATCCACCTCTACTTCCAACTGTTCGACGTCGGAATGGTTCTTGCCTATGCATTTTCCTTCATCTTCGTAATGCTGGCAGTCGAAATTTTTGTCCTTCAACCGCTTGAACAAAAGGCCAACCGCTGGAGAGTTGCTTGATTAGCATCTGCATAAAACGCAAGGCTTTTGGGGCCACCGAGATCCTTCGGGACATCAACCTGTCGCTTGTCGATGCGAGCACTGTTGCACTGCTTGGACCGTCAGGAGTTGGAAAGACCACATTGTTGCGCATTGTGTCCGGGCTGGATCAAAATTTTACCGGAACGATCGAGCGCCCCGACTCTATGGCAATGGTCTTTCAGTCTCCGACATTATTGCCCTGGCGAACGGTGCTTGAAAACGTGACACAGGTGGCCGGAACCTCGGACGATCAGGCGCAGTCGGCTCTGAGTGATGTTGGACTTGCCGGGAAGGCCGAACTGTTCCCAGGCCAACTTTCCCTGGGCCAGCAACGTCGGCTTTCCCTGGCCCGTGCCTTTTCGATAAAGCCTCAGTTTTTGGTCATGGATGAGCCGTTTGCTTCGCTTGATGAGGCGCGCGTTAAAGACATGATAGCGCTGTGCAAAGCACTTATTGGCGATACAAAGGTAACGACACTGATGGTCACCCATTCAGAATCGGAAGCTGCTGAAATGGCCGACAAAATTGTTCGCCTGGACGGTCAACCAGCTACTCTGGTTCAGACCTAGTAAATGCGTTTTTCGTAGCGCCAATTGTCGGCGTCAGGAGTTGCCACATTCCAGTCGTAACCTGACTTTTGAAGTTCGACAGCTTCCTGAACACCGGAATCGGCAGCTCTGTCGATAAATTTCTTGGCCAATTCAATGTCGCGCTCGACACCGTGGCCACGAAGCAAATTCAATCCATGGTTGAGATCCCCGATCGGATCACCAGCCTGAGACGCTTTTCGATCCCATTCCGCGGCACGCTCGGCGTCAACCTCAGCTCCAAATCCATTGGTGTCCATGTAGGACATCCAGGTCATCGTTCCGACAAATCCCTGTTTTGCGCAGGCCTCAAAAAGGGCTCGGGCTTCACGGTGATCACCCTTCTTGGTCATCAGATATCCCTGCGAGCAAACAACCATTCCCACCTTGCCTCTTTTCGCCAGATCAAATGATCGGCTCAGCGACATTTCATCAGGATTCAGCTCACCCCCCAGATCTTCTCCCACTGCAGGTGAACACAGCAGAGCCGTGGCGAAGACTATGGCGGTTCTCATGAGGCTTCCTTTCGTGATCGACAGTTTAGCACAGGTTCGGTTTTCTCCCTATCCACTCTTTCGTGCAATCATCGACTTTGAGGGATCGTATCCCCAAATGCTCCCGCCCAGAAACATGATAAGCGCCAAAACGGTCCAGCTCAGAGCGATCCAGTTTGGCTCAGCATAGAGGGCGAAGCGGATGAGTTCGACGGCTTGCGTAAACGGGTTGACCGCGCAGATATCTCTTAAAAGAGTCGACGCGTCGGCCATTTTCCACAGCGGATAAAGTGCCGTCGACAGGAAAAACATCGGAAAGATCACAAAATTCATCACGCCGGCAAAGTTCTCCAACTGTTTGATCGCCGAGGAGAGCAACAAGCCCAGCGCGCCCAGCATAAGTCCGGAAACTAACAGAGCGGGCAGCGCCAGGAGATAGCCGGCCAACGGAAATTGTATGCCCATGAAAAACGCGACCAAAAGAAACGCATAAACCTGGACAAGGGAGATTGCGGTGCCGGCGAGCAACTTGCAGAACAGAAGCCACCACCGCGGCAGCGGACTGGTAAGCAGCAGCCTCATTGAGCCCATCTCGCGGTCGTAGACCAGTGAAAGCGAAGACTGCATCCCGTTAAAGAGCTGCACCATTCCGCAAAGACCCGGAACGATGTAAATCTCATAGGTTATGTAAGTCTGGTAGGGCGGCGTGATGGACAGTCCAAGCGCTGCACGAAAGCCGGCGGCAAAAACCACCAACCAAACCAACGGCCGCACCAATGCCGCCAGGAGACGGCCACGTTGCGATACAAACCGGAGTGTCTCCCGTTGAACGATTGCCCACAGCGCTATCAGGGCCGCTCTCACGTCGCATCCTCTTTGGTCAGGGACGCAAAGGTATCAGCCAGCGTCCTTTTGCCGGTCAGAATGTGGCATTTACCGCCAGCCAGAACCGCCCCCTGGTGCAGCACAACAAGTTGGTCATCCGGTAAGACCTCATCCACCAGATGAGTTGCCCAAAGAACAGTCAGACCGGTCGTTTTGGTCAGTTCGTGCACGTGATGGGTAATGTGCCTGCGCGTTTCAGCATCAAGGCCAACAGTCGGCTCATCCAGCAGCAGAACATCGGGCTTGTGCAGCAATGCGCGGGCGATTTCCATTCTTCTGCGGTGCCCCCCGTTCAACGCCCTCACCTTCTCCGAGGCTCGCTCAGCCATGCCAAGCTGTCCGAGCGCATCTTCCATTCGCAATGCAGAATCCCGCTTTGAAATGCCGTGTAGGGCCGCGAAATAGAGCATGTTCTGTCGAACCGTCAGATCAAGATCGAGCGTCGGTTGTTGGAACACGACTCCCATTCTGGCAAGTGCGCTGCGCGGTTCTGTGGCAAGATCTCTGCCGGCAATGTTAATCGTGCCGGATTCTGGCACAAACAATCTCGTCAACAGCGAAAAGAGCGTTGATTTCCCCGCACCATTCGGTCCCAGCAACGCGCAAAAAGTGCCGCGGGGTATAGTGAAGCCAACATCATCCAGGGCCAGTTTGCTTCCATAAGAGTGTCTGAGGGAATCAACGACAACGCCGGGCTGGTCGTTCATTCGATGACAATCTCGACCCGCTGCAGAGAGCTCCCGGGAACGCCAAGTGAATAAGTGCCGGGTTTGATGGCGACAAAAGAAATCTCAGCTTCACCGGCCTCGTCAAACTCGAGGCTCTCGATACCAAACGGGCGTATCTCAATGCCCTCGATAACAACTTCATCCACCCAGATTGCTCGAAAAAAACCGGACCCTGAAAGCGACAGTTCCTGGCTGCCATCAGCCTCTATTTCAAGCTCATAATAGGTTCCCGATTTTAGGGTGATTTTGCCGCCATCCATGAGCGCTTCGCCGGCGGACAACATCAGCCTGGGGATTTCGCCCCGGTTGGTCTTTGACAGAATACCGGCGCGGCCAAAATTGTTTTCGGCCTGCGCAAAGACCGCACCGCCAACAAGCAGCAACAGAGCGGTTATCAAGGATCTCAGCATTTTGTTCCCTTATGTTGGACGGTATGCAGCTCCCCATGGAAACCGACCCACCTTTATTGTTTTGAGAGGCTTCAGATTGGAAACATCAATCACCGTGACATCTCCAGAGACACCATTGGTGGTAAACAAACGACTCTGATCCCCGTTGAATGCCATATGCCAGACGCGACGGCCCACGAGAATGTAGTCCAGAACCTGATAGGTCTTGGGGTCTACCACAGCAACGTGGTTCGCCGGACCGAGTGCCACAAAGACATATTTGCCATCAGCCGTCATTTCAAAACCCACCGGCTGAACCCGGTCGGGATGAATGCCCTTGATTTCAAAATTTATCTTGGCTTTTTCCGACTTTTTGTCTGTGTCAAATACTGTGATGGTTCCGCCAATTTCAGCACTGACCCACAATTCATCACCGTCTTTGGTGAATTCTGCGTGCCGTGGCCGCTGATCAACGAGCGTGTTTGCAACAATCTTCTGACTCTTGGTGTCTATCCAATGTGCCATGTTGGTGGTTTCGGAAGTCACAACGGCAAAGCTGCCGTCTGGCGATACCGCCATTCCTTCGGGCTCAATTCCCACATCGATCTGTGCAACGACCTTGCGGCTTTCAACGTCAACAACCGTGGCAATCGCATCATCTTCATTGGCAATGTACAAATGCTTGTTGTCAGGATGCAGAATGAACTGTTCGGGGTCTTCGCCGGAGGGCAGATCGTGCAGTATCTTTCCGGTGACAGGATCAATGACCTGCACCGTATCGCTGTCAGAGGCGCACAGATAAAGCCGCTTGTAGTCCTTTGAGAAAGTGATTCCTCGCGGGCGTTCTCCGACTTCAATCGTCCGCACAACTTCGAGCGTCGCCTCATCTATAACGCTTATGGTGTCATCTTTCTCATTCGAAACCCAGATCTCACCGGCCAATGCCGATGTCGCTGTCAGCCAGAAGCAAAGAGCAATTCTAACCATTTTTTTCTCCGAAAGCTCTGCATCTGGATTCAGGCTGATCGAGACCGAGAGTATCCAACTCATTGCGTTGGTGCAAAAAGCCCTCGACAGGAGCAAGCGCGGTTACAGCTTTTGCCTGAGCCAGCGGAATCGGTTGCCGCAACTGTCCGTTCCAGCTCCTGAAGGTCAATTTGCGACCCTTAAATCCACCGAGCTCGAAGTCATCTGATAAAATGTACTTTTTGACCACATCCGGCTCCCGGGCATTGGTCCTGGTGACCGCTTCTCCGATTACCCGTGCCGCCGCCCAGGCGGCATAGTCAACAGAGCGCATAGTGCGACCGGCAAGATCTCGAAAACGACTTTGAAGTTGCGCGGCTCCATGCTGCTCGACCACTGAGCTCCAGGTGAGCGGCATCAGACCTACAGACCCGGCCAGAGGCCGTGGAATCCATGTGTTGTAGGGAAGATAGGGCGCAAAATCTGCGGCTTCATCGGCAACAAGCAACATATCGTGCTCCGGGAAGTCCTGCGTGAACAAAGGGACTTCGCTGGCTGCATTGCGCCGCATATCGGCATCAAACGCCCAGGTTTTCCTGGACTTCAAGTCGATTCTGAATTTGGCCGCACTCCGCTCGAAAGCGTTCCCCAGAGCTTTGTCGCCATCGCGACTCCCCTCAATCATGACCCAGTTTGTCCACCTCTTCTTGACCGCAAACTGCGCCAAGGCGTCACTCAACATTAGCCGAGACGGCATGGTGTGAAGAACATTGGCGCGGCAGTCCGTATCTCGAAGAGTTATTTCGCGAGCTGAAACGTTGAACAACAGAGCCTGTTTCGCTTCCGACAGGTCCGCCAGCCGCAGAAGATCCTCTGCCGGAGCGTTAACGATCAGGAACGGCGTCACGGCCAGAAGATCGCGAGCCTCTGCCATAAAGTCGTCCGCTTCCGGGACCCGCCTTTCGGATAACGAGTAATGATGGTCGAGGAATTTTCCCGTTGTCGAATTTCCCGCAACGCCTAACTTTGCTCCCGCCCAGCCAAGGTCATCCGGAACCGGGTCAAGATTTGACAATGTGGGAGGCGGTGGAATCAAACGCTCGAGATAGCCAATGACCACATCAAGCCTTTCGGCCGCCGAGGCTGACGTTACGAATGCAACGCTCACACAAGCGAACAGACAGCCCAACCATTTTACGCAGTGGGGTTTCAATACTCTACCCTTGGGAAACATCCAGCGATCATCGTTCAACATTGCGTGGAAGGCGACCCAAAAATCAACGGCCCGGGAATTTGGTCTTTAGTCCACTGGAACTCAAGACGAAACTTGGCATAATCGGCGCAACAAATTCAGCCATTGGGAGTCAGTTTGGTGAAAAGGCTGCTAGCTGCAATTTCCTTAACCGCCGCCGTCGCGGCAGTAAGCACAATATCCACTAGCAAAGTTCGCGCTCACGGCGATGTTACGCCGCAAGCCGTGGACACATCCGGCTTGCCGGCTCTCGGCGAAAACTGGCTGGAAGAAAACCCTTGGCGCGATCCGGACGGTAAAGACTGGAGACGGGCTATTGAGGTCGGCGCATCCGGCTATAATCAAAACTGTGCCCGCTGCCACGGACTTGGCGCGGTATCTGGCGGCCTCGCCCCTGATCTTCGCATGTTGAGCGCAGACATAGACGGCGACGAATGGTACCTTGAGCGGTTCATTCAGGGATACACGCAGGGCGGCATCACCAAAATGCCGGCTTTTGGTGAGTTGCTCAGTCAGGAGGCCGCGTGGGCGATCCGAACGTATGTCGAAACCCGGGCTGACCCCGATTCAATGGAAGAATATCTTGGTTCCCTGCAAGATATCCGGAAAAAGCTTGTTTCGATGGCTGAATCCGGAAAGCCTGCCGGTGACCTCGGCTCGGAAATCGAACCTTTGAAGACACAGATGCAGGAAATTTCCGGCTCGATTGAAACCGCCTCAGGTGCACCCAAGGCCGACTCGGTGGCCGCCAATGCTGTTGCCCTTCTGGATGGTTCGCCGCAAAGCATCGCTAATGCCGCCGAAGTGCTGACCGTGGGCTTGTCCGCAGCCAAATGAGCATCGCCGTCAAAGCAGCCGCTGTTGGCGCTCTGCTTGCCTTGGCAACGGGCACTTATACGGCGGCATGGGCTCAAAACTGTGAGAACATTAAGTCTGGCATTGGTGCAAACAGAAAGGCGCAGAACACCGGACGCGACATTGTCGGTCAGAGCCTCGATCAAATTCAAGATCAGGGACACATGCTGTTTGCAGTTTATGAGGACTTTGCACCCTACTCCTACCTCAAGGGCAGCGAACCTGCGGGCGTTGACATAGACATCGCCAGACTGATCGCCTCGCAGCTCGGTGTTGAAGCGCGTTTCTATCTGACTGCGGCAGCCGAAAACGTCGACGCAGACCTGAGAAACAACATTTGGAAAGGCCGGCTGATCGGCGGCCAAATATCCAATGTCATGATGCACATCCCCTATAACCGCGAGCTCGCGTGCCGAAACGAGCAAGTTGTTCTCGGTGGGCAATATTTCAACGAACGGATCGCAATCGCCTACCTCAAGGACGATTACCCCGAGACAGGGCCGACCCCCGCCTATTTTCGTTTCGACAAGGTTGGTGTCGAGAACGACACGATATCTGACTTCTACCTGTCGGGCATTCGCGGAGGTCAGTTGATTCCCAATATGGTGCGGTATCAAAACTATGAGGCGGCGATGGCGGGGCTTGCCGCAGGAGAGGTAAAAGCTGTCATGGGGCCCATGGGCCAACTGCAACATGGTCTTCAGAGCAATGTGACTGTCCATACGCCACCATTGCCCGGACTTGGTGCCAGCCAATGGACATTGGGTGTTGCGGTAAGGCATACTTGGCGTCCGTTGGGCTATGCTGTCGAGGACGCCATCCGTAATGCAGTTTCTGATGGGAAGCTGAAGGCTATTTTTGCAAAGCACGGACTGGACTATACAGAGCCCAAGTGGTGAGGAGAAAACCATGCAGAAGCTAATTATCGGCATCGCCGCAAGTCTGTTTTCAACAATTGCGCTGGCCGGCGATGACACGCGCGTCGTTCTGGATGACCCACTAAAAACCGGGATCTTTTCCTACCACCAGAAACTGATTTTGGGAGATCCCGCGCGGATCCGTTTTGACGATCGCGTGGTGGTAAAAGCCCCCGCCTCTGCTGAAGACAGTTTGAATGTTCCAGTGCTGGTCGACGCGACAGCCATCCCAAATGTCAAAAGAATTGTGATGTTCGTTGACTACGGACCGATTCCCAAGATCCTGACCTTCTACCCCGAAAAAGCCGACGCAAAGCTCTCTTTCCGGTTCAAAATTGATCAGGCGACACCGGTTCGCGCGGCGGTGGAGACGCGTGATGGCGCCTGGCACGTCGGCCATACAATCATTGACGCGGCGGGCGGGGGTTGCACAGCGCCAGCACTCGCGTACGCCTCGGACGATTGGGAAGAAGAACTCGGAAAAGTCCACGCATCGATCTGGCCCGACCGCGGTCGCGTTCGCATGGTCGTCGACCATCCCATGGACACGGGCCTCGCCGGCGACATTCCGGTATTCATCATCGAAAATCTCCAGCTGGATGACAGTTCAGGAACCAAACTGGCACGCATCGAGTTGCATGAGCCGGTGAATGAAGATCCGGCCTTCACGCTCTACTTCGCCAAGGGCAAACTGAAAGACCAGATTCGAATTCATGGCCGCGACAACAACGGCAACGAAATTGACGCGATCGCCCGAGCCCCTGTAACGCAGTAGGCTGCCACGCACACGGTGGGAAGGAAGCCAATGCGCAATATCTCGCGTCGCACCGCGGTAGCAGGACTGGCATCAACGACTGCAGCGATGGCATTTCAGCCGGCTGCGTTCGCGGCGGCCAAAAAAATCTACGATCTCGTTCCGATCAAGGTCGCGGATGGAATCTGGATGATCGAAGGTGCGACTGAATATTTTACGCAGGACAATGGCGGGGCAATCGTGAACTGCACCCTCATTGAGACCTCGGCGGGCCTGGTGGTCATCGATACGGGCCCCTCGCTGCGCTACGGTGTGGCATTGAGAAATGCCATCGCTCAGTTGTCTACGCTGGGTGTGGCCGCGGTCATCAATACCCACCATCATCCCGACCATTTTTTCGGCAACCAGGTTTTTAATCAAATCCCAATCTACGCGCTGGAGGAAACCAGAAAGCTGGCAGAAACCGAGGGCGACGCGTTTTCTGACAACATGTACCGCCTTCTGGGAGACTGGATGCGCGGCACGGAAGTCACACCGCCAAACAAAGCAATCGCTTCCAGCTCGCTAAGCATCGGTGAACGGGAGTTTCTGATTTACCCTCTTGAGGGCCATACGAGTTCAGACCTGGCCATTCTTGACAAGAAAACCGGAACTTTGATCGCCGGCGATCTGGCCTTTTTGGACCGGGCGCCGACGACGCCCCACGCAAACATCGCAAAATGGAAAGAATCGTTGCAGCAATTGAAGGCCGTAGACGCCGCTGGAATTGTTCCCGGGCACGGCATCTTCGACCGGGCGGGCAATTCGCTGAACCAGACGACTGCCTATCTTGAATGGCTCGACCAGTCCCTGCGGACGTCGGTGACAGAGGGCCTTGATATGGTTGAGGCACTCGAAAGCAGCATTCCGGAGGAATTTCTTGCAATGGGCGCCATGCCGCAAGAATTTCAGCGGTCCGTAGCCCATCTGTATCCCGATCTTGAACGCGAAATTCTGCCGCTCACAAACCGATGAACAAATGACCGAAATTCTCATCGTTGATGACCACCCCTTGTTTCGCGAAGCAATGCACAGTGCCATCGACGCCGCTTATGATTCTCCGCAGGTTCTGGAGGCCGAGTGCCTGGACGAAGGCATGCAGCTGCTCGAAAGCCACAAGCCCGACCTTATACTTCTGGACCTGAACATTCCCGACACGGAAGGCTATTTTGGCCTGATTGACTTGCGAGCAAGATATCCAAGACTGCCGGTCGTCGTGGTCTCTGGACACGAGGAACCGAGAGTCATCAAGGAAGTCATGTCGCATGGTGCACTCGGGTTCATTCCCAAGTCGACACGCAAACCCGCGCTGGTGGAGGCCATCAAGCAGGTGCTCAGTGGCGAAATTTACTTGCCCGAGTCCTACGTTGAGCCGCAGGAGGACAGATCCGAAGGCGACCGTTCAAGGCTGCGCAAGCAACTGGCAACGCTTACGCCGCAGCAGTTGCGGGTCTTGCGGATGCTTCGCGACGGCCTGCTGAATAAACAAATCGCTTACGAACTGAATGTCGGCGAAACAACGATTAAAGCCCACGTTTCGGAGATATTGCGAAAGCTGGGTGTCTACAGCCGGACGCAAGTGGTCATCGAGATCAACAAGCTGACTTCGGACGACATCCCCCAGACGCCAGATGCGCTGACCAACAAATAGCTCAGTTGGAAACCATGTGGGTGATCAAGGCTCTCAGCGCCGCCGGCTTAATCGGCTTAACCATCAGTTCCAGACCAAGTTCGCCTGCCTTCGCCTCCAGTGCCTCCGTTGGATCCGCACTTGCGACAATTGAGGGAATTCGGCTTCCGGTTCGTTCCCAGATTTTTTGAAGCGCCGTCGTCCCCAAATCTCCATGATCGAGATGCTGATCAGCAATGACAATGTCGGGCGTCCAGCTGACCGTCTCAAGACGCTCGAGAGCTTCTTGTGTCGTCGTGGCGAATACGACTTCACAGTGCCATGAATCGAGCAACCCTGTCATGGCTTCGATGACCGACGGGTCGTTTTCAAGCAGCAGTGTTTTCACACCCCGCAGGTCTGCCTGCGCCACTTTCCTCGGGGGACGTTTGAAGTTGTCCGCCGGCTCGAGCGGTGGCTCGACGGCACGCATATTCAAGATAAATTCTGTTCCCTGGTTGATTTTCGATTCCATACTCAATTTGTGGTCGAGAGCAGGGACCATTTTTTTGACAATGGACAGACCGAGGCCAAACCCCACCTCGCTTCCTTCCATCGAATTCCCCGTTGCATCCCCACGGTTGAATTCTTCGAAGACGGCAGTCTGTTGAGCCTCAGAAATACCGCGCCCTGTATCGCGAATCCGTGCAATGACTTCCCCGTCCTCGCGATGTGCTTCCACGACGACACCGCCCGCATCTGTGTATCTTAGGGCGTTGGAAACAAGATTCTGAAGAATGCGCCTCAACATTGTGCGATCGCTGAAAACGACATGCCCCCCGCAATCAAACCGGAGATACAGATTTTTGCTCTTGGCAATCGGAGCAAAGTCCAGCTTCAGGCTCTCAAAGACACTCTGCAACGAGACATCTTCAAGGACCGGTTGCATCACACCAGCCTCGAGTCGTGAAATGTCGAGCAGAGTGCCCAACAGCGTGCTCATGTTCTCGAGAGACCGCTCCACCTGCGCGGCAAGGCCCCTTCCCTTTTCCGTCGTTTGAATCTCTGCAAGAACCGAAACAGAAAGAAGTGCTGCATTCAGCGGTTGAAGTACATCGTGGCTGGCGGCGGCAAGAAAACTCGTTTTGGATTGATTGGCTATCTCCGCCGCTTCTTTTGCCAGGGCCAGTTCGTCATTGATTTTTTCCAACCTGTGCATGGCGCCGGTCAGTTCATCGGTACGGCGTTTGACCTGTCCTTCCAGGCTGAGAGCAGTCTGGAACAACGAAAACGAATTGCCCTGCTGGTCAAGTTGGCTTTCAACCCGGTTCATCAAAGCCTGATTGATACGTCGCAATCGCCCAAGGTCAGTAATTTCATCCAGCATCGCTCGAGTGTCCTTCCAACTTGCCGAAGGCAACCCCGGTCAGGGTCTGG
>CALIOE010000057.1 GCA_938044775.1 uncultured Rhizobiaceae group bacterium | reverse complement strand
GTCTCGAGGGTTTCGAGTCAGCACTTGGGGCAGCGGGCATTGAAGTTGATCCGGCACTCATCGTTGAAGGCGGTTTCACCGAAGCGGGCGGACAGGTGGCCATGGAACAATTGCTGAAATCCGGCAAGAAATTCACCGCAGTGTTTTTCCACAGCGATGAAATGGCCGCCGGCGGCCTCGAAGTGTGCCGGAGAGAACGGATTTCCGTCCCCGACGACATTTCGATGATCGGATTTGATGACGTGGAGGTTGCACGGCTGTTGACGCCTAAATTGACAACTGTGCGCCAGCCGCTGTCCGAAATCGGCGCGGCGGCAGGAACTCTTGCCCATGCCATCGCGACGAAATCGAGCCGTGCAGACTCGATCCAAAAAGTTTTCGAAGCCGAAGTCGTCGAGCGCGCTTCGGTCGCTGATATCTCAACTGACTAGCGCTCAACCAAGTGGAGGAAATAATGAAGAAACTTATTGTGGCAGGCGTGGCATCGCTTGCGATTCTGGCAACACCAGCAGTGGCCGGCGACGTCCGTTTTGACGGGTTCCCGGATCTCAACTCTCATCTCGACAAGCTGATTCCGTCCTACAGCGAGAAAAACCCGGATACCAAAGTCACCTATCAGATGAACAATCATGGTGACCATCATAAGAAACTGACCACGAATCTGGCGACTGGCTCGGGCGCCGGCGATGTGGTCGCCGTTGATGTTGGCTTCATCGGATCGTTCATCAATGCCGGTGGCTTTGAAGACCTCTCGGGCGCCGACTACGGTGCCGACGCGCTGGCGGACAGCTTTGTCGGCTATGCCTGGGACCAGGGCAAGGGCGCCGACGGCAAGCAATACGGCATCCCGATCGATATCGGTCCGGGCGTGATGTATTACCGCCGCGATGTGCTTGAGGCAGTCGGCGGCGACATCACCGCGGTCATCAAAGACTGGGACAGCTACATTGAATACGGCAAAAAGCTCAAAGACAAAAAGGTCTTCTTGATTGCGGATGCTGCCGACGTCGCCAAAACCATCGTCTTTACAACCGTCAAACCCGGCGAGGGCTATTATTTTGATGCCGAGGGAAACTCGCTGATCACATCAGAGCGCTTCGTGACTGCTTTTTCCATTGCTAAACAAATCCGTGATGAAGGCCTCGACGGGCAGATCGGCGCCTGGACCAACGAATGGTACGACGGGTTCAAGCAGGGCACAGTTGCAACTCAGCTTTCCGGTGCATGGCTGCTTGGCCACCTGCAAAACTGGATGGCTCCGGACACCAAAGGAAAATGGGGCGCGTCCAATCTTCCAAACGGCATATATGGCTCCTGGGGCGGCTCGTTCCTCGCCATTCCAAAACAGGCAAAAAACAAGAAAGAAGCCTGGGACTTCATCAAATTCCTGACAACCACATCAGAAGCACAGATCAGTGGGCTGAAAACGATTGGTTCGTTCCCTGTGCTTAAGGCGACCTATGCCGATTCTGCGTTCGATGAACCCATCGAGTTCCTGGCGGGTCAGAAAGCGCGTCAACTTTTCGCCGAAGTGGCGCAGAAGGTTCCCGCGGTAGCGCCCAAGAAGGGTGATCTGATCGCTGAAGATGTGGTGCTCAACGGCGCGCTGCTGGAAGTGCTGAATGATGGAAAGGACATCATGGCGGCTCTGAAAGACGCGGAACGCCTGGTTAAGCGCCGCGTCAAGTAACGCGGCACCACAAGAGAACGTTTTCCAGGCGCATCCCTCAGTGCTGGAAAACCAGCGGCCGGACCGATGGGGTAAATCAGTCCGGTCGTGCCTCCCCCTCATCAAGCGAGCCAACCGATTAACATGTCAGCCATCGTTGAAAGCAGCACGGATTCCTTATCAGCGCGCGGCACCGTTCGCAGGCGGGCACCCGACAAGCGCCGGGTGCTCAAGAAACGGCTGATGCCGTGGCTGTTTATCAGCCCCTATCTCGTGCTGTTCATTATGTTCACGGCATTCCCACTGGGCTTTTCAATTTTTCTGTCGTTTCATGAATGGAACCCGACGAGCGGTCTTGACGGCATGAACTTTGTGGGTCTGACCCACTACGCCGACATCATCACCGACCCATGGCTCTGGAAATCGCTTTACAACACTGTCTGGCTCGCGATCGTTGCCGGCGTGCCCCAACATCTCATCGCCATACCCGTGGCCTACCTGCTGGTCAGCGTGTTCAAGGGCGCCTTGCGTCATTTCTACACAGCGACGATGTTCATTCCGTTCATCACGTCGACCGTCGCGATCTCGCTGATTTTCTACACGATTTATTCTGGCAACAGCGGCATCCTGAACCAATGGCTTCTGGCTTTATCAGACGTCCCGGTGATTGGTGCGCTTTTTGCCTGGGTACCGGACGCAATGCCCATACGCTGGCTATCAAGCTCGGCGCTCATAAAGCCTGCCATCGCCTTTGTGGTGGTCTGGAAATACACCGGATTCAACATTGTCATTTATTCGGCCGGCTTTCTGACCGTTTCGAAGGATCTTTACGATGCCGCTGAAGTGGATGGCTGCAGCGCCTGGCAAAAGTTCTGGCATGTGGCGCTGCCGATGATCCGGCCCTTCGTCTTCTTCGCCCTGACACTGACCATCATTGGGAACCTTCAACTGTTTGAAGAACCCTTCGTCCTCACGGCCGGCGACAGTGGTGGCGTGGCGCAATCGGGCCTCACAGCATCTTACTACCTCTATCTGGCAGGGTGGGAGTGGCATCAAATGGGATACGCAACGGCCGTGTCCTGGATATTGTTCCTGTTCATCGCCGTCATCACGTCGGTCCATTTCTACTTTAACGGTCGCAAGGGCATGGGAGGCGACCGATGATCCGCTCCCTGCCCAAATTTTCTACCCATGCCATCATGATCATTGGCGTGCTGATAACCATCTTCCCCTTTGTCTGGGTCGCTTTGATGAGCACCCATACCCGAAGCGATATCTATTCATCGCCGCCACCGTTTTACGTGGGCAGCAACCTGATCCAGAACTATGGAAAATTGCTGGAACTCATGCCGTTCTGGTCGATCCTGTGGAACTCGCTTTATGTCTCCGTTATGGGAACCGCCGGCGCAGTGCTGTTCTGCTCGATGTGCGCATTTGGGTTTTTTGCTTACGACTTTCGCGGCAAGAACCTGATCTTCGGAATCATGATCGCTTCGATGATGGTTCCACCGGTTCTGATGCTCATTCCCTCGTTCCTGACGATCAAGTTTCTTGGAATTCTCGACACCCATTTTGCACTCTGGTTTCCCGGGGTTGCCAATGCCTTCGGCATTTTCCTGATCCGGCAATACATGCTCAACACGATAAACCGTGACCTTCTGGACGCGGCCAAAGTAGATGGCGCATCCGATTTCCGAATATACTGGTCGGTCGTTTTGCCCTTGATCAAGCCGGCCCTGGCAACGCTCGGCATTGTCATGTTCATCGGCCTTTGGAACAACTTTCTCGGCCCACTCATCCTAATATCTTCATCAGAAAAACAGGTCCTCACGCTGGCTCTGCGATCAGTACAATCGATTGCCAATTCGCCCTGGGGTGCCATCATGCTTGGCACATTCCTTTCGATGGTCCCCCTGCTTCTCGCCTTCCTCTTCTTTTCAAAACAAATGATGGCCGGTCTCACCGCCGGTGCCGTTAAGGGATAAAACATGAGCTCTGTTGACGATTTGGCAAAACGCTTCCCGGCTGATTTCAGATTCGGCGTCGCCACGGCTTCCTATCAGATTGAGGGTGCGGTCCGGGAGGGCGGTCGAAAGCCGTCAATCTGGGACGCATTTTCCCACATGCCCGGGCGGGTTTTCGACGGACATACGGGCGACGTGGCGTGCGATCACTATCACCGCTGGGAAAGTGACCTTGACCTGATCAAGTCCCTGGATGTCGATGCCTATCGCTTCTCGATCGCCTGGCCGCGCGTTATTCCCGACGGACGCGGTGCGACAAACGATGAGGGGCTCGACTTCTACGACCGGCTTGTCGACGGACTGGTTGAGCGCGAGATCAAGGTTTTTCCCACGCTGTATCATTGGGACCTGCCACTCGCACTGCAAGGATACGGAGGCTGGACTGACCGCGACACCGCTGAAGCCTTCGCCGACTATGCCGGCGTGGTGGTAAGGCGGCTTGGTGACCGGATCGATGCGCTTGCCACCTTCAACGAACCATGGTGCTCGACCTATCTGGGTCACTGGATCGGCAAACACGCGCCGGGCGAACAATGTCTCGATGCGGCTCTTGCAACTGTCCATGTTACCAACCTGGCGCACGGTCTTGGCGTCAAAGCGGCCAGGGCCGAGCGCGCCGACATCCCTATGGGCATCGTGCTCAATGCAGTCTCTGTCTATCCAGGCAGCGACAGTGCCGAGGACATTGCTGCAGCAGAGCGGTCATTCCAGTTCAACAACGGTGTATTTTTTGGCCCGATTTTCAATGGCAGCTATGATGATCAGTTCATGGACGCCCTTGGCGACCGCCTCCACGTCCAGGACGGCGACCTGGCAACCATAAACCAACCGCTCGATTGGTGGGGCTTCAACTACTACTTCCCGACCGCGGTAAAACACGACGCATCAAATAACGCTGTGTTCCCGGCGACAGTTTCTGTCCCAGCCACCAACAGCAATGTGCGCACCGATATTGGCTGGGAAATCAAGGCGGAGGGCATGACCCATCTTTTGCATCAGGTCTATGACCGCTACGATAATCTGCCGTCTTGTTACATCACCGAAAACGGCGCCTGCTATAACACGGGTATCAACGAAGACGGTGACGTCGATGACCAGCCAAGGCTCGACTACATCCAAGAACATCTCAGTGTTTTGGCTGATGCTATCGATGCCGGCATCCCCGTGAAAGGGTACTTCGCCTGGAGCCTGATGGACAATTACGAGTGGGCGGAAGGATACAAAATGCGTTTTGGCATTGTTCATGTTGACTACGAGACCCAGATTCGCACGGTGAAGAAAAGCGGCGCGTGGTACGCCACCCTGTCCTCCGCCCACCGTGCGGATACCCTGACACAAGCGGCGGAGTAGACTATGGCCTCCGTTGAACTCGTCAATCTTCACAAGTCTTTTGGTACTGTTGAGGTGCTGCGCGACCTCAACCTGCAGGTATCCGAAGGTGAATTTGTCGCTCTTGTAGGGCCGTCAGGCTGTGGCAAGTCGACACTGTTGCGCATACTTGCCGGGCTGGATGAAGCCAGTTCCGGCGACGTGGTGATAGATGGTGAGTGGGTCAACGATCTGTCACCAAAGGAACGTAACATTGCCATGGTGTTTCAATCTTACGCCCTGTATCCGCACATGACCGTGGAGGAAAATATCGGGTTCAACCTGCGCATCTCGGGAATAGGGAAACCGGAAATCCGGCGGCGTGTTGGTGAGGCAGCACAAATTCTTGATCTTAGCGAACTGCTGAAGCGTAAGCCTTCGCAATTGTCCGGTGGTCAGCGACAGCGCGTCGCTATGGGCCGCGCACTGGTCCGCAATCCAGATGTGTTCCTGTTTGACGAACCGCTCTCCAATCTCGATGCCAAACTGCGGGTTCAGATGCGCGACGAAATCAAACGGCTGCACCAGAAGGTCCGTACCACATCAATCTACGTGACCCATGATCAAGTCGAAGCCATGACGCTCGCCGATCGTATCGTCATTCTTGACAAAGGACGCATTCAACAGGTGGGCACACCAACCGAGCTATACCGTCATCCTGCAAACGCATTTGTGGCCGGATTTATCGGATCTCCCTCCATGAATTTCCTGGATGGCGTTCTTTCAAAGAACAGCAAGCGCGCTACAGTCAGCCTGGCTGACGATACCAAATTGCGTTTCCCGACCACAGACAATCTTCCGGCTGAAGGCAACGTGCGCGTCGGACTACGCCCCGAACACCTGCAAATCAGCAAAGGCGGCAAGGGTGAGAACACCTTGCGCGGCACGCTGGAACTGATCGAGCCAACCGGCGCTCAAAACCTGCTGAAGGTGGGGATAGCCGGTCAATCCCTTACCGCGGTGGACAACACACTGGCTGAGCTCAGTATCAATCAGCCGATTGAGTTTTCCATTGAAGCAGACAAGATTGCGGTGTTTCCACCGAACTAGAATTTCACAGGCTTTCGTTGGCGCACTTTGAGTGGATGTCAGGTCGCGCGCCCGCGTTGAAGTGCCAGTTCGGAATAGAGGACCGCGCCGTAAGGCAGCATCTCATCGTCCAGAACAAATCCGGGATTGTGCAGCGGCACGGTTCCACCATGACCGAGAGTAAAATAGGCGCCGGGCACAATTTTCAGCATATCGGCAAAGTCCTCGCTGCCCATGTCGGTCTGAATGGTCTTTCGAGGCTGACTGAGACCTTCGACCTGCGCTGCAATCTCAAATATCGCTTCGGCACAGTCCGCATCGTTCTCCAAAACAGAGAAAACCGGGTCGCGGTCAATCGATATCGACACGCCATAGGTGCTCCCAATACCGGCTGCCATTTCATCCATTCGGACCCGGATCAATTCTGCGGTCCTGTCGGAGATGAAACGCATGGTGCCGCCCAGACGGGCCTCTGCGGGCATGACATTGTAGGCATTGCCGCTGTTCATGCGGGTGACGGAAAGAACCGCCTGATGAGAGGCGGGCACATTGCGACTGATGATGGAGTTGAACCCCTGAATCAACGCAGCAGCCGCGGCCAGAACGTCGGCGCCCTCGTGCGGATAAGCACCATGAGCGCCGGCGCCGGATATCGCGACGTCGAAGAAATCTGCCCCGGCATAGGCGACCCCGGAATTGACCTGAACGTCTCCGAGATTGCCGTTGGGCTCATTGTGCAGTCCATAGATTTCATCACAGGGAAAACGCTCAAACAAACCGTCATCGATCATAGCGCGGGCACCACCAAGGCCCTCCTCGGCCGGCTGGAATATGAACACCGTATCGCCTGTCCGGTCTTGTAATCCAGCCAGATGGCGGGCGGCGCCCAACAGCATTGTGGTGTGGGCGTCGTGTCCGCAAGCGTGCATGACGCCGGTGTTTTTCGACGCCCAGGCCAGATTGGTCCTTTCTTCAATTGGCAATGCGTCCATGTCGGCGCGAAGCCCAATGACACGTCCCGGTCGCGCGCCACGCAGAACACCAACCACGCCGGTTTTTCCCACGCCCCGGTGAACCTCGAGACCGAGGCCTTCGAGAAACTCCGCCACGATGCCGGACGTGCGATGCTCCTCAAAGCCGAGTTCTGGGTGCGCATGCAGGTCGCGGCGGATCGCCGTCAGTTCATCAGCAAAGCTGTTGATTTCATTAAGTCTGTTCATGAGCCGACCATTCCGGTACCGGGGTTTAACAGCACGAGCTTAGGCCGAAATTCCGCCAAAACTCAATCAGCGTTGATGGAGGCGAGAACGTCCAGAGTTCCCTGGTCGTGGAGGCTGACTGCGGCATTACAAACCGAGGATTCAAATCGCGGGTCTGTTGCCAGAGCGGGATCGAATATCCGTTCGAAGCTCAGAAAAGCTTTTGTTGCGGCGGCAGGAACTCCTCGATTCTGATCGGCTATAGCGCGCAATTTTTCCGCCATAGGGTCGCGCACATCAATTGGTGCACCGGCCTCGTCGAAACCTGAGACGTAGCGCATCCAGGCGGCGACAGCCAGCGCAAGGCGCCCGATCGGGAAGCCGCTTTCCAGGTTGTCAGCGATGGTCGCCAGAAGTCGCTGCGGCAGCTTTTGCGATCCGTCCATGGCAATCTGCCACGTCCGGTGATGCAGGGCAGGATTCTTAAACCGGTCAATCAACGCGTCCCTGTAGGCTGGCAGATCGGTACCCTGGGGCATTTGAAGCGCCGGCATGACCTCGTTCGTCATCATGTCATGCAAATACTGAACAATTGCCGGACTTGCCGTCGCATCCGCTACCGTTTCGAACCCGGCAGGATGTCCAAGATAGGCCAGAGCAGAATGTGATCCGTTCAGCATTCGAAGCTTCATCTCTTCATAGGGACGCACATCGGCAACCATCTGCACACCCACCGTTTCAAAGGCCGGCCGACCGGCGCAAAACGCATCCTCCACCACCCATTGGCAAAATGGTTCGGTGATGACCGGGCAAGCGTCCTCTACTCCGACAGCGGCAGCGACCCCGGCAATGTCATCGGACGTTGTCGCCGGCACGATGCGGTCGACCATGGTGCTCGGGAAGGTGACATTTTGTTCAATCCAGGCGGCAAGATCGGCGTCGCGATGCCCTGCATAGCTGAGCACAATGTGCCGGGTCGTGGCACCGTTTTCCGGCAGGTTGTCGCAACTCAATACGGTAAACGGGCCAAACCCAGCCTGGCGACGCCGGCCAAGTGCTTCAACCAGAACGCCAGGTGCGGAGCGCGGAGAGGTTGGATTTTCCAGGTCGGCCACGATGTCCGGGTGGGTCAGGTCGAGTTCCCCTGATGCGGGATCATGACAATATCCCTTCTCAGTGACCGTCAAAGAAACAATGCGAATCGACGGCGCCGTCATTTGACGCAGCAGAGATTCCAGATCACTATCCGCCGCGAACACGCGCAGGATGCTGCCTATTATCCGGTGCCTGGCACCGTCGGGTCCGTTTTCCCGAAGGGTGTAGAGACCGTCCTGTTGGTTCAGTTCGTCGGCGATCTTACGGCTGCGGAGTGACGCGCCGACAAGTCCCCAGCTGGAATCCTGCGCCAGAAGTTCGTCCAGATAGACCGCCTGGTGAGCCCGGTGAAATGCCCCCGTCCCCAGATGAACAATCCCCGGTGTCACGCCGTGGCGATCATATTTCGGCGAACGTGCCCGCGCCGATCCGACTGTTTTTCGCCCCAATCTCAAAGGTTGTAGGCCTTCTTCGCGAGGCCGTAGGCCAGATCAACCGCGATCTCCCTCGCCTCATCTTCTTCCAGAAGATGCTCGGCCACCTGACGCGCAAGGAATGCACAATCGACCCGCCGCGCCACATCATGACGTGCCGGGATCGAGGGGAAGGCGCGCGTGTCATCGTTGAAGCCGACTGT
This sequence comes from uncultured Rhizobiaceae group bacterium, assembly GCA_938044775.1. Taxonomy (GTDB): domain Bacteria; phylum Pseudomonadota; class Alphaproteobacteria; order Rhizobiales; family Rhizobiaceae; genus Pseudahrensia. The sequence continues at coordinate 41,819 of CALIOE010000057.1, read as the reverse complement.
GTTGTAGAAGCCTGCAGTTTCCGTGACGATCTCGCGATAGCGCATCATGCCGGCGGGGCTGTCGAAGAACCACCATGCTGGCCCGAGCTTCAGGCATGCATAGACTCCGGCAAGCGGTGCCAGCTCTCGAGAGTAGGCAGTTTCATCAAGCGTGAACAAAACAAGCCTCAGCTTCGGGTCATTGCCGAAACGGTTCAGCAAGGGTTTAAGCGCATCAACATATCCTGTCGGCTGAGGGATATCGAAGCCCATGTCGCGGCCAAACCGCTCAAAAATCTGCGCGTTGTGATTGCGCGATGATCCGGCATGCAATTGCATCACCAGACCATCGTCGATGCTCATTGCCGCCATTTCAGTCAGCATTTGCCCCCGAAAGAGTTCCTTGTCCGCATCGCCTGCCTTTCCGGACAGTATGCGTTGGTACAGATCGCTGGCCTCCTGTGATGGCAAATCTGCTGTCTGCGCGGTTGGGTGGCCGTGGTCGGTTGACGTGGCTCCCATGTCTGCAAAGAAGGCCCTTCGGGCGCGGTGGGCAGCCAGATAACCCTGCCAGCTTGTAATATCTTCGCCGGCAATTTCGCCAAACGCTTTCAGATTGTCGAGAAAGCCTTCAAAGTCCGGATCAACCACCGGATCGGGCCGGTAAGCCGTGATGACCCTTCCCTTCCAGCCGTCCTCGCGAATGGTCTTGTGATGAGAAAGTGGATCGTTAGGTCCCTCGGTCGTTGTAATGACCTCGATGTTAAAGCGCTCGTAGAGCGCCCTTGGCCGAAAGGCCGGTGATGAGAGTTTTTCAGAGATTGAATCAAAGTAGTGATCCGCAGTGGCGGCATCCAATCTGACGTCAAGTCCAAACAAGGTCTGAAACGTGTGATCGAGCCACAAGCGAGTGGGTGTGGCGCGAAACAAATGGTAGTTTGAGGCAAACAACCGCCAGACTTCCCGCGCGTCTTTTGCAAAAGGAGAGCCGTCCTTTGTTGACACGCCAAGCTCGTTCAGCCCGATGTTTTGGGCGTTCAGCATGCGCAGAACGTAATGATCAGGAATAACCAGCAATTGAGCGGGATCGGGAAACGCCTGATTGCCTGCAAACCAGGCCGGATCTGTATGTCCATGCGGACAGATCAGTGGAAGTCTTTCGACCTCGGCGAACAGCCTGCGGGCGATGGTGCGGGTCCCCGGATCGGCCGGGAAGAGCCGGTCCTCATTCAGCAACATGGGCTTGAACAATCCTCCTGTAAGCCGCTTCAACACCGCTAATCTCCGCAAGTCCCTTGAGCCTGCCGACAGCCGGATAACCAGGTTGTGTGTTGCGCCCGATATCCGTCAGGATCTCCTGACCGTGATCTGGCCGCATAGGAATGCATTGGTCTGCACGGCCTTCATCCCCGCGGCGTTTCTCCTCACGGACCACCGCCTCGACAAGCGATACCATGTCGGTATCGCCGCCCAGGTGGTCGTCCTCAAAAAAACTCGTCTGCGGTTGCCAGTCCTGCTCTCGGCGCGTGTTGCGCAGGTGCAGGAAATGAACATGTTTTCCCAATCTCTGCATCATCCCGGGAAGGTCGTTGTCGGACCGAGCGCCAAGCGACCCCGAGCACAGGGTCAACCCGTTTGCTGAGCTGGGAACCGCTTCAACCAAAGCAAGCAGATCGGCTTCGGTGGATACGATGCGTGGCAGACCAAGCAGCGGAAAGGGAGGATCGTCCGGGTGGCAGCAGAGCCGAAGCCCCAGTTCCTCAGCCACGGGGACAACTGCCTGAAGAAACGATTTCAGATTGGCACGCAGTCCGTCGGCATCGATGTCGGCATAAGCATCCAGATTTTCACGCAACAAATGGGCTGAATACCCGGCCGCTGCACCGGGTAATCCGGCCATGATGTTTTTTGCCAGGGCCTGCTTCCCATAGTCGCTCATCGCCCTGAACCGGAGCCCCGCGGCTTCGACGACGTCGGGCGGAAAATCCCTTGCCGCATCTGGCCGGCCAAAAACGTGCATATCGAAGACGGCAAAATCGGTCAGATCGAACCGCATTGCCTGCCCGCCATTAGGGCGCTGATGGCGCAACTCAGTGCGGGTCCAGTCCAGAACCGGCATGAAATTGTAACAGATGGTGAAGATGCCTTCGGCCGCCAGGTTTCGCAGGCTCTCCACATAAGCCTCGATGTGAGAATCCACGTCGGCGGAGCGGGTCTTGATCGCTTCGCTGACGGGCAGGCTTTCTACGACCGACCAGACCAGTCCGGCTGCTTCGATGACACTTTTTCGTTCTGCAATGGCCGCCGCAGGCCATGCAAGTCCGGGCGCGAAATCGTGGAGTGCTGTGACGACGCCCGTCGCTCCCGCTTGCCGGACATCACTCAGTGATACGCCATCGTTTGGCCCAAACCAGCGCCAGGTGTGCTGCATTTCTGTCCCGCTTGTTTGTCTTCCCGATATTGTCAGGCTGATCCTAGAGACTTTGATCGCTGATCAAAAGTCCTCGCGGATTGTATATTGATGCCGCATGCAGGTTTGTGAAGCAGCTCTCCCCGTGATAGGTGCAGACCAACGCTGCCTCTACATGCGAAGACCACGCTTTTGAATTCCAGGAACAATTTTCTCGGCATCGGCGAATGCATGGTTGAGCTATCGGCGGCAGGAGATGCATTGCTGCGACAATCCTTTGCAGGCGATGTTTTCAACACTCTTTGGTACGCCCGGGCGGCCCTGGACGATGATTGGTCATGCCGCTTTTTTACGGCACTTGGTACCGATCCGGTTTCGGAGCAAATGATAGCATTCATGTCGGGTGCGGGAATCGATACGACTGGCATCGGCCGCATCGCCGACCGGCGTCCCGGGCTCTACATGATCCACCTGGAAGGGGCCGAGCGCAGCTTTTCTTATTGGCGCGAAAACTCGGCCGCCCGATTGCTCGGGCAAGACCGTGCCGGCTTGAAACAAGCGGTCGAGACCGCATCCCTTGTCTACTTTTCAGGGATCACACTCGCCATCATGCCGCCGGAAGATGTTACGTTTCTTCTGGACTGCCTGAGGGCGGCGGTTAGCGCAGGGCAGATTGTCGCGTTCGATCCCAACATTCGCCCCGCTCTTTGGCAAAACCACATGGATATGTGCAAGACAATTCAGCGCGCCGCAGATTGCGCAACAATTATCCTGCCCAGCTTTGATGACGAGAGAAGCGCCTTTGGTGATGCCAGGCCGGCGGAGACGCTGGAGCGTTACTCCGCTGCCCGCAACGCTATGGTTGTGCTCAAGGATGGTGCTGGAACCATGAGAGTGCAGTCGGGTGACGATGTTCTTGAGTTTGAAACCAATGAAGTGACCGATGCCGTTGATACGACCGGCGCAGGAGATTCTTTCAACGGCGCTTTTCTGGCACGGTTCGCCGAAACCGGCGACGTTGGTCTGTCTGTTGAAGCCGGGCAGAACTGCGCCGCGCAGGTCATCCGCCACCGCGGCGCGCTGGTGCCCCACGATGCACTGGGGGTCTGACATCCAACAAACCAAACTGCTGCCCTATCTGACTGTCCAGCGGTAGCGATACACAGCGACATGGGCCCGATCGGACTGTCAAACCCGGTCATAAATTGCACGCACTGAGATTCATGCGGGAAGACTTCAGACAGTCAGGACAGAGCTGAGATTTCGTGCTTCCAGGGTGCATTGGCGCCCGCCTGACCCACCGTATGGGCAGCGACCTCAGCACCGCGCTCGAGTGCACGCAAAATCTCAGACTCGTTGATCCGGGACAAGGCAGGCCTCGCAAGACACTTCATGTGATCGAGCGCTGATAAAAGGCCCGCATTGAAGGTGTCGCCGGCACCGACCGTATCCACCACCTGAACCGGTCGGCCAGCCATTCGAACGGACAAATCCGCGGTAACAGCCTGTGCTCCCTGCTCACCCAGCGTCTGGATAGCAAGCTTCGTGCCCGCCCTGAGCCAGCGTTGCGCAACATCTTCAAACACTTCTCCGGGATGCAGCCAGTCCAGGTCCTCATCGGATACCTTTATGATGTCGGCACCGGTCATCATTGTTTCCAGCCGCGCCCGATATGCGGTTTCATCAGTGATGAAACCAGGACGAATATTGGGGTCAATTGAAACGGTATGCGAATTCTTTGCCTGCTGCATGAGCTGCTCATAGGTCTGACCACAGGGTTCGGAAACGAGACTGATGCCGCCGAAATGGACGGCAGTGGTTTCAGCGGGCAGTGCCGGGCAGTCTGCCGGTTGCAGCATCCGCATGGCGGTGTTTTCGTCGTAGAACGAATAGGTCGCGGCACCGTCTGCCAGTTTGACGAAGGCAAGGGTTGTTGGACGGTCGGACCGGACCAGCAGGGTCGTGTTAACACCGGATTTCTGAAGCGTTTCGACCAGCTGCTGGCCAAACATGTCATTGGAAACGCCGCAGAGGAATCCGGTCGCGACGTCCAGACGACCAAGCGCTATTGCCGTATTGAAAATAGCGCCGCCCGACACGGGTAAAAAGGTGTCGCTGCCGTCGGCAATCTGCCGCGGCAGCATGTCGATCAAGGCTTCACCACAACATATGATCAAGATTCGTATTCCAGATAGTTCTGCAAAACTGCGTGCGTTCCATCGGACCACAGCGCCTGAATTGCTGAAGAAAAGGCACTGCGAAACTCTTCGTTTTCGCCAAGCACGCCAAAAATCGAGTCCATTGCCAGAAATGCCTCAGGCTGCACTTTTGTGCGCTCTGCATGTTCCCTCAGCATGGCTGCATTCTCATCGTCAAGTTCGATGGAATTCCGTTGCTCATCCACTCCTGCGCAGTATCGACACCAAAGGGCAACCTCCAGCGCCAAACCATCAATCGAGGCGCCCTGTTCAAGCCGCGCCTCTATGGTCGGCAGAATGAATTTTGGCTGTCGGTTCGACCCGTCGAGGCAGAGGCGCGGTATCGTATCTCCCACGACAGGATTGGAAAAGCGCGAAACCACACTGTCAAAGTAGTCGTCAAAGTCCACACCACGAATTGCGGGCACCGTGGGGATGACTTCGCTCGTAACCAGTTTGCGCAGGAAGCCGCTGATCAGGGGATGATCCATCGCGTCATGCACAAAGTGAATACCCAACAAGCCAGCAGGATAGGCGATGGCCGCATGCCCACCATTCAATATCCGCAGCTTCATCAATTCATGCGGAGCCACGTCGTCAACAAACTCGACACCAACTTCCTCGAGCTTCGGGCGACCGGCGGGGAAATTGTCCTCCAGAACCCACTGACGAAACGGCTCGCATACCACGGGACGGGCATCGACAATGCCGAAGGAATTCTTGACGAGCTGTCTCTCACGATCGGACGTTGCGGGCGTGATGCAATCCACCATTCCATTGGGAAATGCCACGTGGCTTTCTATCCAGACGCCGAGCTCGGGTGACATCGCCTGGGCGAGGCCGCAAACCGTGTTGCGGGTTACCTGCCCGTTTTCGGGAAGGTTGTCGCAAGACATAATTGTGAAGGGCTCAAGCCCCGCTTGCCGCCGCACCGAGAGCGCTGCAATAAGACACCCGAATACCGTTTGTGGATCATCAGGATTTTCGACATCACCCAGGATATCGGGATGCTGTGCGTTGAAACCACCTGTCGTCGCGTCGGTATAGTAACCGCCCTCGGTGACGGTCAGCGAAACTATGCGGATTTCTGGCCTGGCCAGCCATTCCATGAGGCCAGCCGGGCCAACTGCCGCATAGTCGATCATCGAACCGCAACTGCGGGCAGTCAGCCCGTTGGGATCCAGTTCCACGACTGTCGTCAACCAGTCCTGCTTCTCAAGATCAGATCTCACCGCTTCATCGTGAGCTTTGATACCCGAACCGACAATGGCCCAGTCATGGTCCAGCCCGAGTTCAAAAAGCCTGTCCATGTAGATGGCCTGGTGAGCACGATGGAAATTGCCGACACCAATATGCAGGATACCCGGAGACAACGCATTGCGATCATAGGTCGGCCTGGAGATCACACCATGTTCCGAAAGTGGCGCTTTTTTGGGTGTCGACGCAGCCATCAATTCATCCAGTTCCCGCCGTCGACATTGTAGGTCTGTGCGACCACGTAATCGGCGTCAGCGCTGGCAAGAAAGACAGCCATTCCGGTCAGATCTTCTGCAGTGCCCATGCGGCCATAGGGTACGGCTTCCCCGACCAGTTTTTTCTTTTCGCCGGGCTTGAGTCCCTCGTGCCTGGCAAACAGCGCGTCGACGCCGTCCCAGTGTTCGCCGTCGACAACACCGGGCGCAATCGCATTGACATTGATGCCGTGCTTCACAAGATCCAGACCGGCTGATTGCGTCAGGCTGATCACTGCAGCCTTGGTTGCGCAATAAACGCCGACCAGCGCCTCGCCCCGGCGGCCGGCCTGGCTCGCCATGTTGATGATCCGACCTCCCTGCCCGCGTGCAATCATCGATTTTGCTGTCGCCTGCAACATAAAGAGAGGCCCCCCGACATTAATTGAAAACAGTCTCTCGAAACTGTCGCGAGTGATGTCGACAATCGGTGCGAGATCGAACAACGCGGCGTTGTTGATGAGAATGTCGATGCCGCCAAACGTCTTTTCCATGGCTGCAACAGCCGCATCGATCGAAGCTTGATCGGTCACGTCAAGGTGAATCGCTGCGGCTTTGGATCCCAGGCTTGCGGCCGTCTGCTGAGCGCGGGGTAGGTCAATATCACTGATCATGACCTGTGCGCCTTCGCGAATGTAGGCTGCAGCGAAAGCGGCCCCGATGCCGCGGGCGGAGCCCGTGATCAGGGCACACTTTCCCTCCAGCCGGCTCATCAGGCCGCCATGCCCGCTGCATCAAAGCGATGAATCTTGCTGACCTGCGGCGAAAGCCATGCTGTGTCGCCGTGGCGCAATTCAATTTCACCATCGGCCCTGACATTGATCGTGCCAACGCCTTCAGCATCCATATGCAGGAATGTGTCTGATCCCAAATGCTCCGAAACCCCGACTGTCCCCTTCCAAGCGCCATCGGCCTTCGGTTTCGTTTTCGAGACTTCAATGTGTTCTGGACGCACACCGATGGTTGGTGCGCCCAGTGCTTCCGCGGCTGCACCCTTGATGATGTTCATTTTCGGAGAACCGATGAATTCAGCCACAAAGAGATTGCGCGGGTTTTTATACAATTCAATCGGCGAACCCACCTGCTCGATTATGCCGTCACGCAGCACGACGATCTTATCCGCCATAGTCATCGCCTCGACCTGATCGTGGGTGACGTAGATCATCGTCGTCTTGAGAGTCTGGTGCAATTCGGAGATTTCGAGCCGCATATTACCACGCAACGCCGCATCAAGGTTCGAGAGCGGCTCGTCGAAGAGAAATGCCGCCGGCTCGCGCACAATAGCCCGGCCAATCGCGACGCGTTGACGCTGACCGCCGGAAAGCTGACCAGGGCGGCGGTCGATGTAGTCGCTGAGATTGAGTACGCGCGCCGCATCGTCGACTTTGCGATCGATCTCGGCCTGATCGACTTTTGCCATCTTCAGAGGAAAGGCGATGTTTTTGCGAACGCTCATATGCGGATAAAGCGCATAAGACTGGAAAACCATTGCAAGACCACGTTTGGCCGGTGGAATGGTCGTTGCGTCATTACCGTCGATTTCGATGTGGCCGCTGGTCACATCCTCGAGCCCGGCGATCAACCGCAACAGAGTCGACTTACCGCAACCGGACGGGCCGACGAAAACGACAAATTCACCGTCTTCTATTTCCAGATCGATCGGTTTGATGACGTCGACCGGGCCGAAGCTCTTGGTTACCTGCTTGAGAGAAATGCTGCCCATTTTTCTACACCCTTCTGTTGGTCTTTATTTCACCGCGCCGAATGTCAGCCCACGGACAAGCTGTTTCTGACTGAACCAGCCGAGAATCAGGATTGGCAGGATTGCCATTGTCGAAGCCGCAGACAGCTTGGCGTAGAACAGCCCCTCAGGGCTGGAATAGCTGGCGATGAACGCTGTCAGAGGCGCCGCTTGCGCAGCCGTCAGATTCAGCGTCCAGAACGCTTCGTTCCATGCGAGGATAAAGTTGAGAAGCAGTGTTGAGGCGATTCCAGGAATTGCCATCGGCGTCAGCACATAGAGGATCTCAGACCTGAGCGTGGCTCCGTCCATCCGCGCGGCTTCCAGGATCTCGCCCGGGATTTCGCGAAAGTAGGTGTAGAGCATCCAAACCATGATCGGCAGGTTTATCAACATCAAGACGATGGTCAGGCCGAGAATGCTATCGAGCAGTCCGAATTGAATGAAGAGCAGGTAAATTGGATAAAGCACTCCAACCGCCGGCAGCATCTTGGTCGAGAGCATCCACAAGAGGATGTCCTTTGTCCTTTTCGAAGGCACAAAGGCCATCGACCATGCCGCAGGGATTGCGATGATCACGCCCAGCAGGGTTGAGCCACCAGCAATGAAGATCGAGTTCCACAGGAAGCGACCGTAGTTTGAGCGCTCCTGCACAACCGCGTAGTTTTCCAAAGTCCAGTCAAAAAACAGAAACAGGGGCGGGTCGTTGATCGCCTGTGCCTCGGTTTTGAAGCTCGTAAGGATCGTCCAGAGAATCGGGAAGAAGATCAGCAGGCCAATGCCCCATGCGGCGACGGTGTTGATGATCTTGCGTTCGTTTGTGATGGCGCGGGCCATGATCAGTTCCTCCTCACGCGTCCAGGTTTTTGCCGACGATGCGCATCAGGAAGATCGCAACGATGTTGGCAAGGATGACGGCGTAAATGCCGCCCGCCGAACCCAGCCCGATATTCTGGCTCTCCAACACGCGCTGGAAAATCAGATATGAAAGTGTCTTGGTGCCGAATGCGCCCCCTGTGGTCACAAATATCTCCGCGAAGATCGACAGAAGGAAGATCGTCTGGATCAACACGACGATGGTGATGGCGCGTGCCAGGTGCGGCAGGATGATGTAGCCAAAGCGCTGCAGCGGTTTTGCGCCATCCATCTCCGAGGCTTCAAGTTGCTCGCCATCCAGTGATTGAACAGCGGTGAGCAAAATAAGTGTGGCAAAAGGCAACCATTGCCAGCTGACGATCATAATGATCGATTGAACCGACGCCTGCGAGAGCCATTCGATCGGCGTTGCGCCGAAGAACTTCCAAAGATGTGCGAAGAGACCATTTACGGGGTCCATGAAAATGTTCTTCCAAACGAGCGCCGATACGGTCGGCATCACGAAGAACGGAGCGATGACGAGGATCCGGACAATGCCCTGCCCCCACATCGGCTGGTCGAGGAGAAGTGCAAGCAGGATGCCAAAGACCACAGTGATGACGAGTACGCCACCGACGATGATCAAGGTGGTTTGCACACTGGGCCAAAAGGAGCTCGAACTGACGAAGCGAACGTAATTGTCGAACCCGACCCAACCCTGGTCGCCACCGCGAAGGGGCAGGTATTTCCGGAACGAAAACCACAAGGTCATCGTCAGGGGCACGAGCATCCACCCGAGAAGCAAGATCACGGCAGGGGCCAGCATCAGGCGGGCAGCGGATCTGGAATTCTGAGTTGCCATGGGGCGCACCTCTCCTGTTGACGGAAACACCGTCCGAGACGTCTGATTCAGATTTTAGAGTATTCTGAAGGAGGGGCCACGATTTGCGCGGCCCCTCATTATTTGGAGCGCTCGCTTATTTGTAGCCAGCTGCTTCCATTGCATCGTTGGTCAGAGCCTGAGCCTTGGCAAGTGCCTCTTCTACAGTCTGCTGCCCTGCATAGGCGGCCGAGAACTCCTGGCTCACGTCAGTCGCAATACCGGCAAACTCGGGGATCGCCGCGAACTGAATACCCACATAGGGGCTCGGCTTGACAGTCGAGTTGGTCGGATCAGCCGAAAGGATCGAATCCAGTGTCATCTTGGCGAATGGCACCTTTTTGTATTCAGGATTCTCGTAGAGCGAAGTGCGCGCACCTGGAGGTACGTTTGCCCAACCTTCCTTGGCTGCAACAAGCTCGATGTAGCCTGTTCCGGTTGCCCATTCGATGAACTCCTTGGCGGCGTCGGCTTTCTGCGTGCCGGCAGGAATGGCCAGGGCCCAGGCCCAGAGCCAGTTGCTGCGTTTGCCGAGGCCGGTATCGGGCGCCAGAGCAAAGCCAACCTTGTCAGCGACGGTCGAGTCGTTGGGGTTGGTCACGAAAGATGCCGCAACAGTCGCATCGATCCACATGCCGCATTTGCCTTGCTGGAAGAGCGACAGGTTTTCGTTAAAGCCGTTGGTCGCGTATCCTGGAGGGCCAGATGCGTCCATCATGGACTTGTAGAAGTTGAGCGTGTCAGCCCATTCCTTGGTGTCGAACTGGGCATTCCAATTTTCATCGAACCAGCGCGCGCCGAATGAGTTCGACATTGCTGTGATGAATGCACCACCTTCACCCCAACCGGCTTTACCGCGCAGGCAAATACCGTTGATCTCGTTGCCGCGATCAGTCATGGCAGCCGCTGCTTTGGCAATGAAGTCCCAGGTCGGAGCCTCGGGCATTTCCATACCGGCTTTTTCCATCAGATCACTGCGATACATGATCATCGAAGATTCGCCGTAGAATGGTGCGGCATACATGGTGCCTTCGTAGGACAGGCCGCCTCTCATGGCGGGCAGGATGTCGTCAGCGTTGTATTCAGCAGATAGATCATTCAACGAAACGAGCCAGCCGTTTTTGCCCCAGATCGGCGTCTCGTACATGCCGATTGTCATAATATCAAAGGCACCGCCCTTGGTGGTGATGTCCGTCGTGACGCGCTGACGCAGCACGTTTTCTTCCAGTGTCACCCACTCGACCTTGTGGCCGGTTTTCTTGGTGAAATCATCCGTGTATTTTTGCATACGGATCATGTCACCATTGTTCACAGTCGCAATGGTGAGCGTCTTGGCGTGGCCATCGGCGTTTGCGGTCGATGCCATCAACGACGCAACCGCCGCACCCAGCAGGGTGCGTGTCAAATATTTCATGCTGTTCCTCCCAATGCCCGACTTGGGCATTTGCTTAAGTTGCGGGCAAATACTCGCAGAAATTGGAGGCCGGTGTCAATGGTGGAATCTTAAAAAGACTCGACCGGAGGCGACACAAAGCGATCTTCGAAGTTGAATCGGGCAAGATTTGGTCGCCAGGTACCAGTTAAATCGCTGTCGCGAATTTATCGGAGATCAGCTGCCTGAGCTCTGCTGTGCCAGCAATTGCTCCGCCGTCGCTTCGTTCGTAATGAGCGAATTGATCAGCTTTCCACGCAATGCACCGAGAATGGCTGTCACTTTTGATTCGCCGGCAGCAATACCGAAGACCGGACGCTTGCTGTCGACCACAAGCGGTGCCGAGGCAACACAGCGTTTGGTGAAACCGTCCAGCAGCCTGCCGTTGCTGTCATAGACCCAGCTGGTTATCTCTCCCACTGCACCTAAGGCCATCAGGGCCCGCATATCGTCCCGGGTCACAAATCCATCCACCAGCATGGGCGCCGTGTCGGCGATGTCACCGATGCCGACAAAGGTAACATCTGCACGGCGAGCAAGATCAAGTATGTTGGCCACCGGTTCCTGGCTGTGCAGGACCGCCAACTCGTCAGGAGAACGCGCCAGCACCGGGAGCGGCATGGGAAAATGGCGTGCATTCACCCTTTCGGCCATTCGTATGACGGCATTGTAACCCGAGGCCGATCCGTCCGACATCATGTTGCCGAGCAGCGAAACAACGCGGTGCTGAGGGCAATCCATTCTGCGCAATTGTTCCACACTCGACCGAAGTGCCCGCCCGGTGCCAAGAGCAATGATTTTGGTTTCCTTCGATTTAAGAACCCGCTCCATCTCCGCCGCGCCAGCAAGCGCAATGCCGGCGATGGAGTTCGGCGCGTCGGGGTCGCTGGGCACGACTTCACAGGCAATCAGTCCGAACTGCTCTTTCAAACGATGGCTCAGCTCCATGCAATTCGCAATGGGGTGATCAAGTCTGACCTTGATGAGCTTTTCGCTAACTGCGAGTGAAACCAGCCTTTGTGCAGACTGTCTGGACACACCGAGTTTGCGGGCGATTTCGTCCTGAGTGTTGCCCGCAACATAGTACAGCCAGCCGGCCCGGGCTGCCTCATCGAGACGGTTTGCTTCGTTTTCGGCCTTACTCACCATGATGATTTTTCAGCGCTGCTCTTCTTTAACCCCGGCATGATGTCGAAGAATTCTGCCCAAGAGTCAAAGACAGGCGCTCGCTTTTCGTCCAATGACCCGGGATCTTGAGCGCCAGCGAAATGGCTGCCGCCGACATAACGCAACACATTCATTCCTGCCGAAAGCGCTGCTTCGACACCGGGCGCACTGTCCTCGATGACCAGACAACGGCTCGGCTCGACCCCCTCTTTGTCAGCAACATGAAGGAATAGATCGGGCGCGGGTTTGCCTCTTGAAACCTCAGAGGCGGTGTAAACACGTGTGCCGAAAAAGGTCCCCAATCCAGTGATCTGCAGGGACCTGGCCACACGCTCCGGGCTGCTGCTGGTTGCCACTGCAGAATTTGTAACCAGTTGCTCGATTACCTTGACCACACCTTTGGTTGGTTTCAGCTGTGTTTCGAACCTCTTGAGCAGGACCCGTCGGTACTCGCTTTCAAAATCTTCGGGAAGATCAAGGTTGAAGTCATTTCGGATGGCGGTCGACACTGTGGGAAAACTGCGGCCCAAAAAATGCTGATGAATATGTTCGAAGCTAAGCGAGACACCCAGCGGTTCCAATAAGTCAACAAGCGTTGTGGCACTGAGAATCTCGCTGTCGATCAAAACACCGTCACAGTCAAATATCACCAGGCTGGTTTCAGCTTGCGTCAGCAATATCGTTCAGCTCCGGGCAATTGGGCTTTGGAATAGCGATCGCCATGGGCAAATCCGGGCGGAAGAATGCGCGCGATTTCTGCAAGCTGATCAGCCGACAATTCCAGTTTTGATGCTGCGGCAAAGTCGCTCAGGTGATCTGACGAACGTGTGCCGGGGATCGGAATAAGGTGTGGTCCCTGGGCCAGAGTCCATGCAACGGCCAGCGCGGCCGGTGTGGTGCCAATCGTCGCGGCATAGTCCTTAAATGGGGCGATGGCCGCAACATTGAAGTCATAATTTGGAGCACTGAACCGCGGTGTGCCGTTTCGAAAGTCGCTTTCGGGAAAGCTCTTCGGATCAAGGGTTTTGACGCCAAACATACCACGTCCCAATGGCGAGAAGGGTACAAAAGCAACGCCAAGTTCAGCGCAGGCCTGGATCACCCCGAGCTCCGGCATGCGCGACCAGAGAGAATATTCACTCTGCACAGCCATCACCGGATGAACGGCATGAGCCCGACGCAATGAAGCAGGCGATATTTCTGAGAAGCCGATGCCTCCGATTTTGCCCTCATCCTTGAAGCGCATCAGCGTTTCCATGACATCCTCAATCGGGATCGTCTGATCGCGGCGATGAATGTAGTAGAGCGCCACATGATCAACGCCGAGACGGCCAAGTGATTTTTCCAGCTCAGACCGCAAATGTTCAGGCGTATTGTTGAATCCTCGCACCTGTGTATCCGGGTCGCGATAGATTCCCGCCTTGGTAGCGATCTTGAACTGGTTTGGATGGTTCCTGATAAAGGAACCAATAAACCGCTCTGAAACGCCATTGCCATAGACATTGGCGGTATCGAGAAAGTCCACGCCCAAATCAAGCGCTGTAGCCAGCGTCTCATGACTGGTCGATTCGTTGGTGGGTCCATAGGCACCGCCGAAACTCCAGCACCCGAGGCCGATTTCCGAAACCATGGGGCCCCCATGGCCAAGGCTGCGTTTCTTCATAGTCAGTTCCGTTCGGCGTGCAGGTCAGATCGATTTCTGACCTCGCTTGCAAATGGCCCTTTTGTCAAATCCACCGCCTCCCCGGTTGCAATGGAGTGTTGCGCTGCTTTGCCGATAAGGACCGCCTCAATGCCGGCTGAGAGATCAACTTCCACCTCGCCACCCCGGCGCACAACATCGAGAAACTTGCGGTGCTGATAGAAGGTCGAACCGTTGTGATCCCCGGCATCCAGCAATTCCGGATCGACAGGAACTTCGACGGACAGCTCTACCCTTGGATCTCGTCTGCTCACGGTCACTTCTGCAACGGGCGGATCGCCGAGATCATCGACCGGCCAAAACCGTTGAGGACCCGGGACCCGGCACTCAACCTTTTGTGTCGAGCCCACCGCTGCAATGTATTCCTGAAACTTGGAACCGTCAGCAAACATGCACAGATCGAGCATGGCTCTGGAACCATTCTCGTAATCCAGAACCACATAGGCATTGTCGAGAATATCGGGCGTCTCGCCGTCGTAGCTTTCATCCAGATGATTTGCGCCCTGCCCCCCACTGGCAAACACCCGAACAGGTCTGGACCGCAAAATGAAGCTCATGAGATCGAAAAAGTGGCAGCACTTCTCAACCAAAGTTCCACCCGTTTTACGGTTAAACCGGTTCCAGTCGCCGACTTTCTCCAGAAATGGAAAGCGGTGCTCTCGAATGGTCAACATGTGGATCATGTCACCGGCCAATTGCATTGTCCGCACTTCCTCAACCAGTTTGGCAATCACCGGCATATAGCGGTATTCCATCGCCACCCAGATCGGCGCAGGATAAGTATCCTGCACTTCAGATACGAAGCCGTAATCTTCCATATCCGTGAACAGCGGTTTCTCCATAAGCAGTGGAAGGGGGTTGATTTCGGCAATCCTGCGCAGTTGCTGCGCATGCAGATGGTTGGGGCTGGCGACCAGCAGACAATCCAGATCCGGAGCCGACAGCAAATCATCAAGCGACTCGTGAAGCCGGGCATCGGGCGCAATATCCATGGCGCGCGCCCTCATGGTGGCATCCGGCTCAAAAATCGCTGCCACGTCAGCTTCAGGGAGCAGCGCAATATTTCGCAAGTGCTCCTGTCCCATCATGCCGCAGCCGATGAGGCCGTATCTGGTTGTATTTCCCATGGGGGGTGAAGCTCCGTTAGCGCCAGCGCGCGTTGTAATGTACCAAATTCGGATCAAACCAGGTCTGAGAGAACTCCTCTACGTAACCGGTGTTCGAATGCGAAACCCGGCTTACCAGTCCACAATTTGAGCCCGGAACAAACCTCGATCCGGACGGCGTCCAGTCTGGAAACACACCAACCGACACGCGGTCCTCCACGTGCGATATCCAGAAATCGAGATGGTCTTTGTAGAATTGATGAAGGGATTCGCTGATTTGGTTTACTTCAAGATGTTCGATGTGCCGGGCATCGAACCAGATTTCCTCCAGCGCCGAGGGCGTCGAATCGAGACAGCGTAGACGGCGTATCCGCCACGCATGGGCGCCTGACTGACCACCGAAATCGGGCAACGCATCCGTTTGAACCTGACGCGACAGGTCAACAATCTCAGCGCTTGGCAGACCACCGCCGCTGTTCAACTCCAGATGAAAAAAAGAATAAATGCTCTTTGACGCACCCGTGAGCCGGACATATGTGCCGGATCCCTGGATTCGCTCCAGCGCACCGCGCTGTTCGAGCTCTGCCAGTGCCTTGCGCAGGGTGCCCACGGCACAATTGAGTTTCGCGGCCAGATCCGCCTCTGTCGGCAACCGTCCGCCATCAGGCCAGATGCCGGCATTTATCTCGCGTGCGAGCAGCTCACTGATCTGCATATAGAGTGGCAGCTTGATGTTGTTGGCACGGCTGTTCATCTGGCCTGTTCGAGAGAGGTAAAACTCAAATTCATACACTATTGATTTACATTTGCGCTCTGAGTATATCAATAGCATATGAATCCATCTGCGTCACAAAAGAACGGGCTTTCTTCCCATGTCGGTTGTACCGGTTAAATCTGCGGATCTTGATGCTTCTGAAGTCTCCTGGTTTGCACCCATCTGTTCAGACGATTATCGCTATCTGGGTGTACCAGACGGTGACTTGCGGAGCAGCTGGGAGAACACCAGTGATGTCCTGCTGACGGCGGACAAGCTCGGTTTTCGCAACATTCTGTGCCCGTCCTCCTATCAGGTGGGACAGGACACGCTGACCTTTGCCTCTGCTGCGGCCCCGCTGACGAAGAACATTAATCTGCTGGCAGCGATTCGATGCGGCGAACTACACCCCGCCATGCTGGCGCGCACAGTCGCCACGCTCGATCACATTCTCAAGGGTCGACTGACTCTCAACGTGATTTCGTCGAATTTCCCGGGTGAAGACGCATCCAGCGAATACCGCTACCGCCGTTCCTGGGAAGTTGTCGAAATCCTCAAGCAGGCCTGGAACCAGGACGAAATCTCCTACGAGGGCGAGATTTATAATCTTCAGGGTCTTTCGACCGATCCCGTAAGACCCTACCAGATCAATGGCGGTCCGCTGCTCTACTTTGGTGGATATTCACCGCCGGCCATCGATCTTTGTGGTGCCCATTGTGATGTTTATCTGATGTGGCCCGAAACACAGGAACTGCTCGCCGAGCGTATGAAAGCCGTGCACGAAAGAGCTGTCCATCATGGCCGGGTTCTTGACTACGGTCTGCGGGTGCACATGGTCGTTCGCGATACCGAAGCCGAAGCACGTGAATATGCCGAGAGCCTTGTGTCTAAACTGGACGACGACAAAGGAGCGACCATTCGCGAGCGGGCACTTGATGCGAAGAGCCTTGGTGTTGCGCTGCAAAGCCAGGGCCGTGACATGACCGATGAAGAGGGTTACTCCGAGCCGCATCTGTGGACCGGCATCGGGCGGGCACGATCCGGTTGCGGGGCTGCGCTGGTCGGCAGCGTTGATCAGGTGCTGAGCAAGATCGAAGAATACCGGAAAATGGGCATCCGTGCGTTTATATTCTCCGGCTACCCGCACAAAGACGAATGCGAAATATTCGGTAGGAAAGTCCTGCCCGAACTGAAGACCTGCTCGCTTCCGGAGGCTTATGGCAGGGTGCCAGGCAAAACACCGCAGACGCCGCTCGGCGCTGGAGAACGACGCTAATGTTGCACCACAAATTTGCAGATCATCTGCCCGAATTCAGCCGCTTGATATATGGCGTATGGCGGCTTGGCGACGATCCGGACACTTCAACCTCACACATTGTACAAAAAGTGGAAAGTTGCCTCGAGCAAGGCATTACCACGTTCGACCATGCAGATATTTACGGCGAATACGCCTGTGAGAAGTTGTTTGGCGATGCCTTGAAAGATGCGCCGTCGTTGAAGGCGCAGATGCAGATCGTCACCAAATGCGACATCATGCTTGTGTCCGGGAAATACCCTGACCGCCGCATCAAATATTATGATACATCAGCGGCACACATTACCGCCTCCGTCGATACATCACTTTCAAACATCGGTGTCGACGCGATTGACATGCTGTTGCTGCACCGTCCCGACCCGTTCATGGATCACCATGAGACAGGCAAGGCGCTGGATGCCCTGATTGCCGGTGGCAAAGTGAAATCGGTTGGTGTCTCGAACTTCAAAGCCCACGACTGGAATCTTCTGCAGTCGGCCATGGAAAATCAACTGGTTTGCAACCAGATTGAAATTAGCTTGCTGGAGCGGTCTGCTTTTACAAATGGTGACATCGCGTTCCTGCAGGAAAATGGCATTGCGCCGATGGCGTGGTCGCCGCTGGCTGGCGGACAACTGTTTGACGCCAACAACGAAGCAGCACAGCGCCTCATGCCACGCATGAAAGAGCTGGCTTATGAACACGGCGTCGGTGTGGATGCGATCGCTTATGCCTGGTTGCTGGCCCATCCTGCCAAAATCTGCCCGGTCGTCGGCACCAACAATCTCGACCGCATAGCCGGCATCTCTGACTGTCTGAAAGTCTCCATCGATCGGGAAACCTGGTACGAACTCTACTCGCTGGCGGACGGCAACGAAGTCCCATGAGCCAACACCAGACTCAGGCGCTCAAGCTGGCGCTCGGAAATTTTGCGACCGGAGTAACCGTTGTGACCACCTGTCACCGCGGTATGGACATCGGCATGACCTGCAACTCATTTTCGTCGGTGTCACTCGATCCGGCACTGGTGCTGTGGAGTTTGCGAAAAGAATCCTCAAATCGCGAATCTTATCTCGAAAGTGGCGGCTACACCGTCAACGTGCTGTCGGCCGAGCAACAATTGCTGGCACTTGATTTTGCCGGCGGAGCGCCGGAAAACCGATTTGCCAACGCCGACGCCGAAAGGCTGGATAGCGGGCGTCTTCGCCTTAGCCGCTGTGCGTCATGGTTCGACTGTGCCCTTCATCAGGTCGTTTCAGCCGGCGACCACGACATTCTGATCGGGCGGGTGCTGGATTTCGGCTCCTGCCGCGTTGATGTGCTTGGCTACGGACAAAGTGAGTTCAAGGTGCTGGAGCCGATCCAGCGAACGTCGGAACAGGCCGTTTCCTAGATTCGCCTGGTAGAAACAGTGTGAGTTGCCTCGAAGGAGCGAACCACAGTCCGGGAACCGTTGTCTGCTTCAATCAATCGGCAATCCGCTCGGGACATTTTTGGGCTTGCCCAGCCGCCCCTTCAACGCCTCGCTGTCCGTTAACGACGTCAGGAACGCGATCAATGCTTCGACGTCGCCATCACTCAGCTTCAACGGTTTTACATCGATACGGCGCCGCAGCCGCATCATCTCTCTGGCATCCTCAAGAACCGCAAAGTCGGTTTCGGCAAACTTCGCTGAACGGGGCAAAATCACCTGCCGACGGTCCCACTTCGCCAATGCACCGATCGGGTCCAGATGATGGCGGACAATTCCCTCGAGCGTCGCGTAAGCTCCGTTGTGACCGTAAGGGGCTGTCTTCTCCACATTGCGCAGCGAAGGTGTGCGGAATCGATAGGCGTCCGCCAGCAGATCAGTCTCTCCCATGCGCCCCACATCACGTGCATAAGGATCGAAGGGCCGGATTCGACCTGGACCAAATGGCGGCAGGGCGAGAGCGTGGAATTTCTGATCTGTAAGAAGCGCACCTGTGTGACAGCTGGAGCATCCTGCCGCGCCGAAAAACAGGTTCAGCCCCGCAACCTGTTGGGCACTGAGTGCTCCCTTTTTACCTGCCAGATAGTGATCAAACGGCGCCTGGTTTGAACGCCATTCCGAAATGATGAAGTCGCCCAGTGCATTGGCAATGTGAACCATCGTGATGTCGCCCGGCCCGTTCACATCATCATAGGTCTCCGCAAATCTTTGTTGATATTCCAAAACAGCGGAGACCCGGCGGGCAATTTTTGGCCAAACGTGATCGATGCGTTCGCGACGAGACGCGGCAACTTCGTTCTCTGCAGGGTCGCCGGCCATTTCGATCCGTGACGTGACTGGAAACATTGCCTGCGCTGCCGCAATGCTGGTCAAACCTTCCGGCAACCATTCCTCCGCCGGGGAATTGAATCCGTTTCCGTAGAGATCATCAATCGAAATGCGGCCATCGTGAAACAGAACTCGAAAGTCCTTGTGACCCAGATTGAACAACGCGTTTGCGTTCCGCGGCACACGTTTGACCGGCATGTCAGCGCCAGCGGGAAATTGACGATTGGGCCCAAGCCCGACACCGCCTTCACCAACCCCCAAAGACAATCCATCAGCTGTTGCATGATCATGACTGTGGCAGGTGCCGCAGGAAATGTTACGGTTGCCGGAGAGGATTTTGTCATAGAAGAGCAGGCGCCCGAGCACCGCACGTTTTTCGATATGGGCCTGAAAGTCATGTGGTCCAATCGGAGCAGGAAGCGGTTCACTCGCCAGGCCATTTGATGATTCAAAACAAATGGCTAGAAGCATTGTCCCAAGCAGTGCTTTCGCTATGACTTTTCGGAAATTCAAACGCCCAATATTCCCAAACATCTTGACAGAAGCACCCGCGCAAGGTGTCTGATATCATATGTCCACTTTAGGCAAATACCTGATCGCCACAAGCTTCGCACTTTGCCTTTTGGCTGGTCCAGCATCGGCAAATTCGGCGCTCGAGCGTGCCCGTGACTTGATGGAAGCCAACAAGTTCGAAAAAGCGAGAACCGCTCTCATGCCACTCGCCCGATCCGGCAACGCTGATGCCGAAGAGCTGATCGGTGTCATGTATGCCATGGGACTTGGCGTGGCGAAAGACGATGCACGTGCATTCGAGTGGTACCTGCGCGCCAGTATGAAAGGTCACCCTGGAGCTCAGTCCGGCATCGGATGGTATTATGAAGTCGGCCGCGGCCTCCCCGCGCCGGACAAGGTTCGCGCCTATATGTGGTACACGCTCAGCGCGATTGGCGGCGACCCGGATGCAGCGGTGAGCCAGGAAGAGATAGCCAAGAAGATGACAGCAGACGAGATCTCTCGTGCGCTGACCCTGGTCGATGACTACAAGAGATGGATGTATCCATTTCGGTAAGCGCAATGGATTCGATTGTCCGGAACAACACGCCAGAAAATGTTCAGCGACGGCGCCTGGCAAAAAGAAAGCCGCCCGGCGTTTCCGCCGGACGGCTCACGGTGTTCACACGGGCGAACCTATTTCAGGTCTTTGGCAGCTTCGCCATCGATAGCAGTCTGGGCGGAATCGGCCGCACCTTTAAGAGCATCGAAGATTTCCGGACCGTTCTTGATGTTGGACTTGAACCAGTCATAGACCGGCGCTGCGGCTTCCTGAAACGCCGCCTTTTCCTCAAGTGATGGCACGTAAAGATTGCCACCGCCTTTGACGAAATCTTCATAGGCCTGGATCGACTTGCGCTTCGGCGATGCAAAGGTTGCCTGCTGCAGAGCATAAAAACCGTCGACCACGACGCGACGCATATCTTCCGGCATGGACATGAACTTATCGTTGTTCATCCACCAGAGTGCGCCCATATAGGCATGACCGTCCAGAGTGACATATTTCAGGCCGGCTTCAGGAAACTTCATGCCCATGATGTCGGTGATGCCGTTTTTGGACCCTTCGACCACGCCGGTTTGAAACGAGGTGAACAGTTCAGGCCACGGGATCGGGGTCGGTGATGCGCCAAGCGCCTTCACAAGCTCCTGCGGCAGGTCGGCAACGACAGTGCGGATTTTAAGGCCTTCCATGTCCTTCGGCATTTTGACCACACGCTTAGTATTGGCAAAATTGCGCCAGCCACCGGTATTACCGATTGTCATCAGGCGAATGGTGCCTCCGGAATCAGCCAGTGCCATATCGCGCAGCGTGCGTACAAAGTCGCCTTGCATCACGGTTTCCGCAACGCGGTCATCGCGCATCAGGTAAGGCAGATCGAGCACCTGCACATAAGGAAACGCACCTGCAGCACCGCCTGACGTGGAAATGTATACGTCGATCGAGCCATCGGAAATGCCCTGAAGACACTCGGCGCCCTTGGAGCACAGCTGCGTGCCGATAAACAGCTCGACTTCAATCGCGCCGTTTGATGCGGCTTCCACATAGTTTTTGAAAACCACGAGACCGTCATAGTCCTCGTCGTTTTCGTTCGAGTTTGCAGTGGCGCGAATTTTGATATCGGCCGCCTGTGCCGCGGTGATCACACCACCGGCCATTACCGAAAGGCCAAGGGCCGCACCGGTCAGTGTTTTTAACAGTCGCTTCATATGTGTTCTCCTCCTGATGGATCCAATTGTTCTTTTTAAGCCGTCACCACGGCACATAACCCAGCATTCGCGGAATGGTCAGCGAAATGGCTGGAATATAGGTTATGAGAAAGATGACCAGAATTTCGACCGCGAGGAAAGGCAAAATTGCTTTCGAAATGGTCTGCACCTTCACGCCGGACACGCTGGACGCCACAAACAGGACCAACCCCATGGGCGGCGTCGCCAGACCGACCGTCAAATTGACACTCATGATTATGGCAAAATGGATCGGGTCGACGCCCATATTGAGAAAGATCGGGCCGAGGATTGGACCAAGAATGATGATTGCCGGACCGGCATCCAGAAACATGCCGACAACAAACAGCAAAAGGTTGATCAGCAACAGCAGCACCAGCGGGTTCTGCGACAGTGTCAATATCCATTTTGCCATGTCTTCGGCGACGTGCGAAATGCCCACCACGGTTTTGAACGCCATCGCTGCACCGACCAGCAACAGCACCACGGCAGATGTCATCGCCGCTTTTGTGAAAACGTCCGGCAGGTCTTTGAGCTTGAGTGTGCCCATGGCGAACATGCCGATCAACAGGGCATAAGCGGCAGCGACTGCGGAGGCTTCGGTAGGCGTAAACACGCCACCCAGTATTCCGCCAAGGATGATGATCGGGGTAAGCAAGGGCAACAAAGCCCGTTTGAACACCTGGCGGTAGTCCTCGCTGAGTCCCACATGCAGTGCATAGCGGATCGCCTCGACAATGGCGATGAAGACAATCGCTTCAATCAGACTGACGGCGCCGAGCACAAATGCCAGAACGGCACCTATCTGCAGCACCACTCGAACGAGCACGGTCTCTACCGGTCCCATGGACATGTCGCTCTGGATCACCCGCACAGCAGGCGGATAGTCATAACGCTTGGCCAACAGGCCGGTCATGATCATGAGACCACCGCCGACAAGAATCCCCGGAATGATACCACCTGCGAATAGAGCCGCGACCGATACTTCCATCACATAGGCATAGATGATCATGATTCCGGATGGCGGGATGATAGGCCCGATGACGGATGATGCTGCCGTGATTGCAGCCGCGAATTTGCGGCTGTAGCCGTTCTTCTCCATTGCCGGAATAAGCATGGAACCAAGCGCCGACGTATCCGCAACCGCAGATCCCGAAAGACCCGCAAACAACATTGAGGACAGGATGTTGACGTGGGCCAGCCCGCCGCGCAAATGGCCGATCAGGGCCTGGGCAAATTCCACAAGCCTGATGGTGATGCCGCCGCGGTTCATAAGCTCGCCGGCGAGCATAAAGAACGGGATCGCCATGAGGGGAAAGGAATCCATACCATTGAAGATGTTGCGGTACATCAGCGCAACGTCCCGCGACATGTCTTCTGAGAACAGCATGATCCCGGGCGCCGCCAGCATGGCGAAGAACACCGGCAGACCGATCAGCAGGAAGATGAGAAAGATGACGAGAAAAAGAGCAAGCATCGGTTCACTCCGCCCCTGCTTCAACATCACCCGCGGTTGGCGGAGCGTAGGCAACATCATCGCCGGTCACCAGTCGCCCAAGCGAGCGCAGAAGCAATTCGATATTGACCGACAACATCAAGACAAAACAAATGCCAAGCGAAAGGTAGATCCATTTCAGCGGAATTTTCAGCGCCGACGATGCAAAGATGCTGCCAGCGTTAAAGTGGTCCCAAGCGTGGGCAATCAGCACCACGAGAACCAATGTGCTGATCAGCGTCAGAAACAAAATCAGAAGCTCGCGTGCCTTTCCCGGCAGAGCCTCCTGCAGCATGTCGATGCTCACGAATCCTCCCCAGCGATACGCAGAAGGTGCCATGAAGGCAACGAGCCAGAGCATCAGATAGCGTGCCGCCTCCTCCGTCCAGGAGAGCGGACTGTTCAATATGTAACGAAAGAACACCTGAAGCAGGATGATCACAACCATCGCTGCTATTGAAATCCAGCCCAGTTGACGCATGGCTGTGAGTATTGCGGAATTGACCGCGGAAAGAGCTGAGACGAGCTTCAACATGAAATCAGACCGCCCCTCCCAAAGCTGCTGGTCGCAAATTCATTTAACATTCATTTACATGGTTTAATGCAGTTGCACAACGGTTTTTCCACGATGATTCAACTCTTCTCATCAGCTTTCCGTCGTCCACCCACATTCTATCCATGCAACACGACCCGCAGTGCGGGAAGCAGTTGATCAAAGTGAAAATCGACGTCCGCCCGAAGGGTCGCAACTTCACTACAGTGATAACAGGCGCGCGCTTTACGGCCCTGATCCTCCAATCAGTGCGGACCAGACAAGGACGGAGGAGCATGGTTGCAACGACGACCCGACAGCGGCGTGGCTTGAAAGGACAGCATTCTCTCCAGGCCTGTCAATCGCGCAGCAGGCGCTGAACCCACGTAAAGCATGACTGCCTCGCACCTGTTTTGATCGCTGCAGGAGTCTCGCGATTCTCAAAGTGCCAGTTCAATTTCGAAGCAAATTTTTTCATTAATCGCAGGTCCGTATTTCCAGAACCAAACGGAGATGAACCCCGTCGCCCGTGATCGTTACTCAGAACAGTTGTCAATCTACTCGCTAGCTCGAAACCGGCCGGATTGCCAATTTCGGTGCTGCGCAGCATCCCTCATGACGAATGAAAGCCTACTTCGCGTGGTATCGGAGTCTCAGGTTTTTTCCGCGTTTGACTTTTCTGCAATTTCAGTTGGGATTGAGACAAACTCCACAGCGTTGCCGCAAGCGCGATGAGCCCACATAAAGAGCATGCCGGTGATTAAGATGAACTTATCTGCAGAAGAAGTGAGGATGTTTGTCTTTGGCAAGACACTTCACGCCTTTGATCCTGACACGTTAATGCGAGTGGCGACCATATACTACCGCCGGGACGGGACTTGTCAGCTCACTATGGAAAACGGTGATACTGATGCTGGGCAGTATGGATTTGAGGAAGATCAATACTGGACGAGATACAACCGGTTTCGAGATGGCGTTTTGCATCGATTTTCGTTGATCCGCATCGATACACACTCTGCTCAAGCAATGTATGAAGACGGCTCACGAGCCTTTATTCAATCGCCGCTGATCCAACTCATGATTCCAAAAGGATAGAAAATGACGCGTCACGCGGACCTGCGAGATTTGGCTGTCGACGATCTGCGGACATCAATCCGAGCAGGTGACTATCAGGGACACACAGCAGGTCTTGCGGCAGGACGTTTGCAGGTCAATCTTGCAATCATGCCCGAGACTTATGCCCTCGACTTTTTTCGTTTTTGCCAACGCAACCCCAGACCTTGTCCCTTGGTTGGGGTGACCGATACCGGAGACCGCATGATGCGTACGCTCGGGCATGATTTGGCGATCGACACTGACGCGCCCGCCTATGCTGTTTATCGCGACGGAGACTTTGTAGAAAACCGGCCCAATGTATCGGACCTTTGGCGGGATGATCTGGTCGGTTTTGCCTTGGGTTGCTCATTCACTTTCGAGCACGCGGCTCTGGCCGCAGGCATTCCGATGCGTCACATCGATTGCAATAGGACCGTACCAATGTTTCGCTCAAACATTCAAACTGTTCGGGCCGGATCTTTTGGCGGCGGTATGGTCGTATCCATGCGACCCGTCAAACCTGCCGATGTTGATCAAGTTCGGATGATCAGCGCAGAATTTCCACTGGCGCACGGGGCTCCGGTGCATGTGGGCGATCCGGCTGCGATCGGCATCGCGGATATTGGCGTTCCGGACTACGGTGAAGCTGTTCCCTTCGAGCGCGATGAGATCCCCGTGTTCTGGGCATGCGGTGTTACACCACAAAGTGCGGCGCTATCGGCGCGTCTTCCGTTGTTCATTTCGCATCGACCCGGCGCGATGCTGATCACGGATGTGGACGAGCGAGCGAACCCGCCCGTCCTTGATCTGACTATTTGATGGTAAAGCTCATGGCTTTGCCGATCGTTGCGTTCCAGGCCGAAGCGCACGCATCCCCACAGCGCTCTTTATAGGCTGGCAGAACAGCGGTGTTCGCTGCCTCCTGACGCAGCGCAAGATCTGCATCTGTGATAGGTACCAGGATCATGCTGGCGGGATCACCGTATTTGCAATTCCCACCTGAATTACAAGCCAGACCATCGGCCGTCTCGGTTTTCGCCAGGGCGAACATTTCTTCTTCCAGCCCGCTCAACCCGGCCTCGATCGCCGCTTGCGCTGCCGGATCAACGGTGTTCCACCAGTCCATGTTAGCGATGTGTGCGATAACGCCATGATTGATCGGGAGTGCCGAAATATAATTCGCCGGTTCGTGCCATTTGGCCAAATAACCTGACAACGCGCCGGTGATTGCACAGTCGATAGTCCCATTGGCCATGGCCGTTGGCACTTCACCGAAGGACATGCCAATCGGTGAACCGCCCAGGTGCTTGATGAACACTTGCTGGGATGCACCTGATGCGCGAACCTTGCGCCCTTTCATATCGGAGATAGATTTAAAGGCATCGCGGCAATAGATCACCTGACTTTGGTAAGTGCCGTAGCCCAGAAGCTTGATATTATGGTCTTTGGCCAAAAATCCAGCATGGGTCTCGCGGAATGCTTTGGCTGCGACGTGAACCGCCTCAACATCAGCAACAACACCGACCAGATCGGTTGCTTCGTTCATTGGAACTGAGCCTGAAGTGTAGGCAAGGACCTGGTGAGCCATTTGCACGGTGCCATTTGAAACAAGTGAAAACAGTTCTCCGCCTTTGAAGCCCAATTCATTGAATGGTTTTATGTTCGCTTTGATTGCCCCTCCGGAGCTCTCCACAATCGTCTTCGTCCAGAACGGAGATTCCATATCCTTGTACATGGACAAGACGCCAATCGAACCCACAACGTTTAGTTCAGTCTCTGGAATTTCTGCAGCCAATGCAGGCGTTACGAATGCCAGTGCCATGATGGCTGCAAGGGTTTGTGAGTGCTTCATAGTATTCTCCATGTTGATGAAGGGCGGCTTATCCACCCTATTTCGGGTTAACTATTTCGGGAAGCCAGAGCGCCAGGCCCGGAAAAAGAATAAGAACTGTAACCATTACCAGCATGGCTAAGAGAAACGGGATCGATCCGATGAACAAGTCCGATATCGATCCGGATTTGCGCACTGCTTGCACGATATACAGGTTCAGTCCCACCGGTGGCGTGATCAGCGCAGCCTCGATCAAAATGACAAATACGATGCCCCACCAGACAGGGTCATAACCCAAACCAACGATAACCGGCACAACGATAGGCGTGGTCGCGATCATCATCGAGATCGTCTCCATGAAACATCCCAGAACCAGATAGAAGCCGATGATGGCAAGCAGCATGGCCAGTGGCGACCAGCCCAGATCCAGAATTGAGGTTGTAATCGTGTCTACCAGCCCGATCGAAACCATAACCAGGTTCAGGAAAAATGCGGAGAGGACGATCAGCATGATCATGCAGGTAGTACGCACCGTGCCCTCAAATGCGCTGAGCAAAACACTCAGGTCGAGCCTGCCATTGACTGCAACCAATGCCAGCGTTGCCATTAAGCCAAGGGCGGACGCCTCTGTCGGTGTGGCCAGCCCAACATAAATTGATCCGACGACTACACAGAACAGCATCAGCGGCGGCAACAAATGCGGTAACCCAGCAAGCCGGGCAGACCACAGCGATCTGGTGGTGCGTTCTCCTTTGACCAATGAAGGAACAACCAGAACAGAAATCAGAACAATGCCGGAAAACAAAGTTGCCAGCATCACTCCGGGAATGAAACCCGCTGCATAAAGATCGACAACAGATGTCTGCGATAATACCGAATAGACAATCATATTGATTGACGGAGGAATCAGGATACCCAATGTCCCTCCGGCTGCAATTGAACCCAAAAACAGCGGCCTGTTATATCCGCCCTTGTCCATATTCGGAACGGCAACTGTCCCAATTGTCGCAGCAGTAGCCAACGACGATCCGGACGTCGCGGCAAACACCGCGCTGGAAGCGATGTTGGTATGGATTAACTGACCCGGTACGCGAGCAAACCAGGGGGTGAGAGCGCTGAACAATCGTTCTGAAACGCCTGAGCGGTGCATCAGCTCACCCATCATGATGAACATCGGCGCAGCAATTAAGATGAAATCAGTCGAGTGGCTCCAAGTCAGCGTTCCCGCTGCGCCGGTCATTGGGATGAATGAAAACTTTTCGGACAGGATATAGGCGCCTATGGCCAATACGCTCGCCACCGGTAAGCTAAGGGCCAGCCCCCCGAGCAGCAGGAATAGCGCGGTTTTGGTCACGAAGCGCGCCTTTCCGTCACTATTCCAATCTCTTTCATTTCGTCTGACAGATCAGGATTGGAGACCAGAGTTTCGGCCCCCTCCAGATCGCGTGACATCATTCGGATGACAGCCATAATCGGGGTCAAGCACGCCACTGTGGCGAACCAGGCAAACCCAAGCCACCAAATGCTTTGTGGCAAGATTAAAGGGATCTGCAACGTGGATACTGAACGCGCGTCCAGCTTCAAACTTTCTTGCAAAACGTCGAACGTATAGTAGGCAAAGGCAAATGCTGTAACGGCCAATGCCAGCGATGAAAGAAGGTCAATTCCTAAACGCAGAGCCCGCGGTAGTCGAGCTGTTAGGACATCGACACGAACATTGGCCTTGCTTGTCACGGTGTAGCCCATACCCAAGCCGATACAGGCCGCCAGCGCATATCCTGAAATCTCAAAGCTTTCAACGACAGTTCGTCCCAAGACCAGGCGGCTGATCACATCGATGGATATTGGTACTGCGCAACCAAACAAGATGACCGCGCCGGCGAGCCAGGCGAACCAACGTGAAACACGCTCAGTAAACTCAAACATGGTTGATGCGCCGATTGGAATAACCCGCCCGGTTCAGCTGTTCGAATGTACCGGCCTCTTGTTTCATAAGGCCAAAATAGTCGGTTGCTGCTCATACAAACAATGTATAAATTTGCATAGAGCTATACAAAATTGGAATGTATCTTGCGCATTCGTCAACTTGAGGCATTTCGCGCAACGGTGATCAACGGCACCATCACCGCGGCAGCAAAATACATGCACACCACGCAACCCACTGTCAGCCGCATGCTGATTCAGTTGGAAGACGAATTGAACGTCTCGTTGTTTCGCCGCGAAAAGGGACGGGTCCACCTGACCAACGAGGGAATGCAATTCTTTGAACGCGTTGACGAGGTTTTTGCATCGTTGTCCAACCTCAACGCGACGGCGGAAACACTGAGAAAAGAATCTTTTCAAGAGATTCGAATATTCTCAACACAAGCAATCTCAATGACGGTTATTCCAGAACTGATGTCTCGCCTCATTGCCATCCATCCGGATATGCATGCCAAGCTGATAACGCTCGATTCCTACAACTATTTCACTGCGCATTGTGAGACCGAGTATGACATCGTTTTGGGTCATCGCATTGGGGCCGACGTTGACATGGAGCAGACGACTTTGGCCGAGGTCGATTTCGTATGTGTCCTGCCAGTGGGTCATCCACTGGCAGATCAGAAAGTGGTTCAGGTCGAAGATCTTGCAGATGAAACAATCATTTCTTTCTTCGACGACACGCAAAGCGTTTTCCTTCGGCATGACAAATTGTTCCAGGAGGCAGACGTCGCTGTTAATCAACGCATTTTTTGCCACAGCTCTGCGGCAACATACGCGATGGTACAGCGTGGTCTTGGCCTGGCGATCATGGAGCCTTTCAGCGCGCCATTTTTCGAACCGTTCGGCGTCGTTGTGCGTCCTTTCCGCCCCCGACTCACTTATGACTTTGTCGCTGGATTGAAACACGGCGGAAATCAATCGGTTGCGATGAGCCAAATTATTGGCTTGACCCGCGAAATCCTCGAAAAATATTCATCTGAGGCGTTGCCACCAAAACGTGGTTCCTGAGTGCTGCATTAACAATTTGGTGTGCGATAGCGGCGTAGGCAGCAGCGCCAGGCGACATTGATCCTTGTGGCGATACCCATACCAGACCAATCCGGAGCAAAAAACCGTCACCTGCATGGCAACAGGCCCGGCGACATTTGTCCCAC
Organism: uncultured Rhizobiaceae group bacterium; assembly: GCA_938044775.1. Classification (GTDB taxonomy): domain Bacteria; phylum Pseudomonadota; class Alphaproteobacteria; order Rhizobiales; family Rhizobiaceae; genus Pseudahrensia. Next base: position 12,124 of record CALIOE010000057.1, on the reverse strand, counting down.
ACAAACGCTTGTCCCGGTAACCAACTCACAGCTGGGTCAAATCGGCTTCCCAGGCAGATGGCCCAGACAATTAGCCGATTTCGGGCAAATCCAGTCCGGCATTTCGAGCGTATACTTTCGCCACTGCGGCATCGTCTTCGCCGCCCAATCCGGAACCGGCGGCGGCGAGAAATTGCTGCAATGCAGCCGCTGTCAGGGGAGCAGCGAACCTGGCGGATTTGGCAATGTCCAACACGATTCCCAGATCTTTGGGCCAGATATCGACCTTACTGTGTGGTGTATAGTCTCCAGACACAATGTGCGGGGCTCGGTTCTCCAACATCCATGAGGTGCCTGCGCACTCGCTGATAACCTCAAGAAACTGTGCCGGAGATACTCCCTGGGTCAGACCGAATGTCAGGGCTTCTGCCATGGCTGCGATGTGTACGCCCGCCAGCATCTGGTTGACCGCCTTCATGGCCGACCCCGCGCCTGGTTCATTTCCAAGCTCAAATACTCTTTCGGCGGCTGCATCAAAGACAGGGCGAGCGGCGACAAATGCAGAATGTGAACCTGATGCCATAAAGGTCAGTTGACCTTCAGCAGCTTTGATGGATCCGCCCGACATCGGTGCGTCCAGATAGTGAACATCAAACTCGGCGCATCGAGTGGCAATTGATCTCGCAAAGTCGGGTGCGACGGTTGCACAAGCAATTACCACCGCGCCGGCACGGAGCTTGGGAACGATCCCGCCATCTCCGAACAGAACCATTTCGGTTTGAGAAGCGTTGAGCACCGCAATGACCGCGGCGTCCAATTCTTCGGCGACCAATTCAGGTTGCCCCCGCAGGCTGCCTTCGTCAGCGAGGCGCTCCATAGGTTCATCCATTACGTCGAATCCGTAAGTCCTGTGTCCGGCCCTCAAAACAGAACGGGCGATTCCATATCCCATGGACCCCAGACCAAACACGGCAACGGTCTTTTGATTAATCACTGGAAAATCCTCAATCTGGTCTAACCCTGATGATCCGCCTGGTTGCCGGGATGAGCGCTATCCGGGCCCCAAATGGCTTCATATGTTTCAATGCGCTTGATACGTCGTTCAAGCACGATCCAGAGAACGACAAGCAGCCCCCACCAGCAACAAAGTGCCACCCACATCCAGATCGGAGCATCTGCCGCGTTGAGACCTGAAAAAACCGCTACGGGTGACAGGCCCATTGCAATATATCCGACGCTCTTGTGTATGGCCTCAAAGGCCCTGCGCCTTTGTGTCATGTAATAGTGATCACCAAACAGAGAACCGTCCTGCGACCGATCGGTCGGCCCACCTTTGGTGCCACGCAACAATCCGCCCAGAAGCTGGGCTACAGCCGCCGCAACCAGACACCATCCAATCCAGCGATGAATCAAATTGACTTTGGCTGCATCGACCGGTGCCGTCCAGATCAACCAGATTGCCAGTGCTAAGACAATCATGCCCGAATATTGAGCTAATCGATGTGTGTTCCACCAGACCTGATTATCAAGCTCCTGCGGCCATCTTTGCCATGGCAGAACCTTGAAAAAGCGAGCCGCAATGATGCCGATCGGAAACAAGACGGCCCATGCCAGCACCATCAACCGACCGTGCCAGGCGCGATTCCAATCGAGCGTCGAATCGCCGGCCGAGGCAACGTCAATATTGAGCAAGATGCTCAACACCAGGATGGCGGGAAATGCTGTCCGTTTCATACACGCCGGTCCAGACGATCACACCGATTTTCAAGGTGAAACTTTTGAGAATGGCTCTTGCAGTGATTTCGCCCACACGCAGTGGCCGGTGTTATGCGCACCCAAAACAACCATCAACGTTGCTTCTTCTTCGCTGATGTTTTTAAAGCCGCGCAACACACCGGCGGGAACAACGATGCCATCGAAGGGCTCCAGCGTTGTGAACTCTTCTCCGTCATTTCCCCAACAGACTTCCCATCTTCCTGTGAGAGCTATGAAGGTTTCCTCCGAACCGTGAGAATGAAGTGCGGCACCATTTTCAGGCCCGGCTTTGACAAAGTCGATGAAATAGTTTTCAGCGTCTTCAACGGCTGTCCCTTCGAGCTGCTCATCGTCGGCCCCCTTGCCGAGCGCGGAATACAGCGTTCTCACATGACCTGGCAGAGTGCAATCAAGGAACGCTCTTGGGCTTGGCGTCAGCTCGTCAAACCGCCAGACCCGCGCTTCCATTTCATCGCGTTCAATGGGCATGGAATCCCCGAAATAGGCATTTGAAGTTTCGTCAAATATCGTGTTGGGCTCGCGTCTCATGCTGTGTCCTTTCTGTTCTGGCTTGATGCTGTCTCGAGCAAAATGCTGGCGATGAAGTCTGGTTGAGTAAGCATGAGTTCGTGCCCCCCCGAAGTCTCGACGATCCGCCATCCTTTTTTTCTAAGAGTTTCAGCAATTGATGTGTAAGGCTGCAGATGGCGGTCATTGGCGATAACAAAAGTGCCTGCTGGCGCTTGTGATTTCAGGGCGACTGTTTCCTCAAATGTTCTCGCCGGGTGGTCGGTCATACGGGAGGAAACCATGCTTTCAAGCTGGCTGCTGTCCAAATCGAATTGACGGGGGTCGGGCGGAAGCAATCGCCATCCGTCGCCTTCCTCATCACGTCGCTTAGAGAGGAGTTGCCGCGCCTGATCAGCGAGCAGATCAAAGGCGCATTGACCATCATCCGGCCACAGCGCTTCGATCAAAACCACACTGCTCACCAGGTCAGGACGCCGATCGGCGATAATGCGGGCCACCATTCCGGCATACGAATGGGCGCAGATGATGGTTGGTGTTGCAGGCATGACCGCACAAACGTGCCGCTCAAGGTCAATCGCTGGCGACAGGTGGACGGCATCATCTCCAAGTCCCGGAAAGTCGGGGGCATCGACATTATGGCCTTGGGAACGAAGCCATTGCGCAACGCCCTCCCAAACCCAACCGCCGTGCCAGGCACCATGGAGCAGCAGAAAGTTCATCAACTGCGCTCCCTTGCCAGCATTGCGCCTTGCGCCAGCGATTCCAGCTTGGCGAAGCAGACTTCGGCATCAACCAGACCATCTCCGGCAAACGTTCCAAAGCCACAATCAGAAGCGCCCATCACCCGCTCAGGGCCGACAATCGAAGAGAATTTGGTCAGCCGCTCAGCCACCAATTCGGGGTGTTCGACATAGTTTGAAGTGGAATCAATCACCCCCGGGCAAAGCACTTTATCCTGTGGCAATTTAACGGATTCAAAGACACGCCATTCGTGAGCATGGCGGGGGTTGGCGCCTTCAAAAAGAAGCGTGTTTGGTTTCGCCTTGAGAAGAATATCGATGACTTTGTCGAGGCCAATATCATGAGTGTGTGGCCCTTCGTAATTGCCCCAGCAGATATGAATTCGCAGCTTGTCTGCTGGAATGTTGTCCAAAGCAGAATTCAAAACTTCAACCTGCTCTTCAGCAGCCGCCAAAAAGGTTGCTTCGTCATCGTGTTTGAATGTCGTATGGCGCCCCATACCCAAATCGGGGCAATCAATCTGAAGGAAAAATCCAGCTTCAACGATTGCCTCATACTCACTTCTCATCGCCGCAGCGAGAGCTTCCAGATAGGCTGTACGATCAGGATAATACTCATTCTTCTGAAACAGCGCTATGACTCCGGGGGAAGCAGCATTCATGAAGGCACCCCTGGCGCCTGCTGCATCTGCAGCGACGCGCAGGCGTTTGAGATCAGCTTCCAGCTGCGCAGTGTCTTTTACCGCGATCGGCCCCTGGCAGCAGGGTGTGGGCCTGTGAAGTGCACCTTCTCGCCATTTTGCAAGCTTTTTCTGAAAGCCCGGAAAGTCCTCAACGTCTGCTCCCGGGGTGCCGGGACTGTCTCCACCAAACCCTGTCAACCGGTCCTTGATGTAGTTGGCGTAGCCAATCTTTGAAAACTCTCCGTCTGAGACAAAATCTATTCCAATATCAACCTGCCTTTTTACAATATTGTTCACCTCGGCTGTGACAACGTCTTCAAACTCTGGCGGTGCAGATCCTGCGTCTTCTCTTGCCTGCAGCACATCGCAGACATTGTCCGGTCGAGGAAGAGAGCCAACATGAGTGGTGAGAAACTTTGACATGACTTATCCTTTCACCGCCCCGGCGGTCATGCCGGCAATGATCTGGCGCGCAGCAAAAAAGGTGAACAGCAGGGGTGGAATTACGATCAGCGTGCCCATCGCCATGATGCGGCCCCACTCGACCCCGGTGTCGGTCAGATAACCGGAAACTGCAACAGGAAGAGTCCTCGTGTTTCGTCCTGTCAAAAGTAAAGCCAGAACAAATTCATTCCAGGCAATACGAAAAGTGAATATGCCTGCCACTGCGTAGCCTGATTTCATCAACGGGAGCAGCACTTTGAAGAAGACCTGCAGGGGCGACGCGCCGTCGACGATTGCCGCCTCTTCGAGTTCAACCGGAATTTGCTTGTAGAACCCAAAAAGCAACCAGATCGCAAATGGCAGATTGAGAGCGGTGTAAAAGAAGATCAACACCATCAGATCGCTGCGAAGATTGAACGCCAGCACCATGGAGAATGCAGGCACCGCCAGGACAGCGGGTGGCACCATGCGCACCAGCAGCGTGGCATTGGCGACAAAGCGGCGCCCCTTGAATTCGGCGCGCGCCAGAGAGTACGCACACAGGCCTCCGAGCAGTAAGGTCAGAAAGGTCGAGACCGTGGCAACAATGATCGAGTTCCAGAGATATTTATCGAATTTACCTGCCCCCATCACGTCCTGGTAGTTCTCAATGGTAGGAACAAAAAAGAACCAGATGGGTTTGCCATCAAAAATTGTGATCTGGTCTTTCAATGACGTCGAGATCATCACCCAGATCGGAGTCAGGCAAATGAGCGCCAGCAAAACCAGAAAAAAGTAGTGCCCGGCAACACGCCAGGGGTTGTTTAGCGATCGTGCGGCGATCCGTTCAGACATCGGATTTATCCTTCATGGGATTGCCAATAATTAGGATGCCTGCCGAGAGAACGGTCACAATTACGATCAGTAATACCGCAATGGCCGAGGCATAGCCGAGCAGTTGAGCATCAAAGGCACGATTGTAGATGTGCAGGGACAAAAGTTCTGTTGCCCGGCCAGGCCCGCCGCCGGTCATGATGTACATAACCTCGAGCGCTCGGAACACGTCGATCAAACGCATGAGCAAGGCAATCACCAGGATCGATGATATCATCGGAAGTTTTACAAGAAAAATCTGTTGCCACCAGTTCGCACCATCAATGCGCGAGGCCTCCAACACTTCTGAAGGCAACGCCTGCAGACCTGCAATAACGATGATGAAAATGAACGGGGTCCATTGCCAGATATCGGTGAAGACGATGGCAAAAAAGGCGAGTTCTGCATCACCCAACCAGACCTGCGGTTCAATACCAAACCAGATCCCCAAATAATAGTTTATCCATCCCACCCGCGCATCAAACAGGTAGCGCCAGATCAGCCCGACAACCACCGGTGACACCATAAGTGGGAGAATAAAGATTGTCCGGAATATTGAGGCGCCACGGATTGGCTTTTCCAGCATAAGTGCCAGTGTTACGCCCAAAAACATTTCAAGCGTTATCGTCCAGAAGCCAAAGCGGAAGGTTACCCATATGGACTCCCAGACATCCGGGTCACTGAACATGCGCAGATAGTTGGTGAAGCCGACATTGTCGGCCTTCGAAAACGGCTCGCCGATCTTCCAGTCAAAGAAACTGAGATAAAGAGAATCGAAGACCGGATAGACCAGCCCGACCAGCATCACGAAGACAGCTGGTGCGATAAAAAAGTAGGGTGCGATATTCCGATAGTCGCGCGGAGCCTTTGCGACGGATCGGTCGCCATCCGGCGCGCTCGGTTCTGAGCTGTTTGCTGAAATGGCGGCGTTGGCCATCGTTGCTCCGATTTTGCCGACACTGCCGGCGTCATTTAAGGAAAAAATGCGCCGGGGGCAGCCGTACTGCCCCCGGCAATAATTGCTGTAAGACTAGTTGACGTCTTTCCAGGCGTAGTAGCCTTCCCGCTCCATGATGGCACGGGCCTTCTCGGCAGCCGCATCCATGATCGGCTGGATCGGCTTGTCGGTCGTAATGACTTCCGTCAGCGCCTGACCCAATACGTCGATGTTCAGTTCGTTCCATTCAGGAATGAGTGGACGCCAGTCCGCATCAGCACATGGCAGCTGTTCCAGGATGACCGGATATTCAGCAAATTTGTCGGCATTGGCTTTGTAGGTCGACATGCGAACAGGGTCGCCGCCCAGCTCCACCATCTTCTGATCACCCTTCTTCGAGGTAATGTACTGAAGGAACAGGAATGCGGCCTCTTTGTTCTGCGAATTGGCTGGAATACCGGCAGCGAAACCACCGGTTTCCGATCCGCAGCGCGATCCGACGGGATGCAGAGCATAGCCTACCTTGTCCGCAATCTTTGACAATTTCGGATCGCGGGCCATTGCGGCGATCTTCAGCGTATCGATGTAGAACGCAGCATCGCCACCGAGGAAGGCAGCCGCGGCATCACCGAAACCAAAAGCAGGAATGCCCTTCGGTCCGGTTTGGGCAATCTCACGCATGACCTGCGCTGCTTCCACTCCGGCGGCGTTGTTGAACACCGGGTTCCATTCGTCGTCAAAAATTTTGCCTCCAAGAGGCGCCAGATGCAGCAACCAACCGGCGGTAACCTGATGACCGGTTTTGCCGCGCGACGTCATCGCAGGAATGCCGGCTTCTCCCAGTTTTTTCATGGCAGCGCGGAGTTCGTCATAGGTCTTGGGAACCGCTATTCCCTGAGCTTCCAGAATGTCTTTTCGATAAGCCATGATCGAGGTTTCTGCACCAAACGGTAAACCGTACAATGCGCCGGACTTGCCGGGCATATAGCCCTTCTTGCCACCGACAACTCCACCATTTTGAAGATAGGCATCGGCGATGTCATCGATGTCAAATTTTGGATCGACCAGCGCACCGCTGGTAAAGAACTGGCTCAGCGGTGTCAGCAAGCCCTTGGATACATATTCACCCTTCCACATCACAACCCAGGTGACGACGTCATATTCGCCTTCCGGTTTCGACATCTCGAGGATCTGCCGATCACGCAATTTGAGATATTGCAGGGCATCAACCTCAACATTGATGCCGGTTTCTGCTGTAAACTGATCAATCAGCCCTTGCGCCTTACCGTAGTGGCTCAGTGCCGGCCAGCTTACGACTATCGTCGTCCCTTTGTACTTCTCGTACGGATTGGCAAACGAGGCCGTAACCGCGAACGCGGCAACGGCAAGTCCGCCAATTGATTTAGCGATCCATCTCTTCATTTCTGGTCCTCCCTTTGGACTGTGTTGTGCCGGCTTAACACCGGACATTGAGGCTAGAGTGCTTCTCCGCTTGCGCGGTCGAACAGATACATACGGTTCGTGTCGAAGAAATACTGACCGGAACCCATAGGCTCCGCGTCCGGGCCCACATCGACTGTGGCTGTGATTGGCTGTCCACCGAGGCTGGCAGCGAGGAATTGGCTGGATCCGATATATTCGGCGACATCCACATCAAGATTGAGGGCCGCGTATTTGCCATCCTTGTTCGCAGTCGCCGCGAAGTGTTCCGGTCGCATACCCAGTGTAACCCTGCGGTCCTTCGCAGCATTTGCGGTTATCTGCATCCGTTTGGACACCGGTATTTTGAAGCCCTGCCCATGAACTTCCAGCTTGCTTCCGCTGCCATGTAGTTCGCCATCAAGAAAGTTCATCGAAGGGGAACCGATGAAACCGGCTACGAAGCGATTTTTCGGCGCCGTGTACACGTCGCGAGGAGAACCCACCTGCTGAATGATACCCTGATCCATAATCACGATCCGGTCCGCCATCGTCATGGCTTCAATCTGATCGTGGGTTACATAGATCATTGTGCGATCAAGCTTTTTGTGGAGTATCGCCAGTTCCGTACGCATCGTGGAGCGCAGCTTTGCGTCGAGATTTGAAAGCGGTTCGTCAAAGAGGAACACATAAGCATCCCGTACGATGGATCGTCCCATCGCCACCCGCTGTCGTTGGCCTCCGGACAAGTCCTTTGGTTTGCGATCCAGATAGTCGGTGAGCTCCAGCATCTCAGCTGCGCGTTTTACGCGTTGGTCAATTTCTGCCCTTGGTGTCCCGGCCAGTCGCAGCGCAAATGACATGTTACCGGCCACATCCATATGCGGATAAAGCGCATATGATTGAAACACCATGGCGATGTCGCGGGCTTTGGGAGCAGCGTAGGTTACATCTCTGTCGCGAATATGGATGGTGCCGGCGGATACGGACTCCAGGCCCGCGACCATCCGCAATGTGGTTGACTTGCCGCAGCCCGAAGGACCGACAATCACCACAAATTCACTCTCGCGAATGTCGAGCGAGAGATCTGGAATGATGACCGTCGAGCCATAGGCTTTCACGACATTGTTCAGTCCGACACCCGGCATTCAGCAGATCCTCCATGTCTATCAACGAGAGCTAAGCCGCAAATCATCACTGGATCAAGAAAAAATGTCATGCGCTAACATCTTCTCCCATTTTTCAACTCATTTTGCTAGTGTTGCGCCATGGCAAGACCAAATCGAGCGACAAAACCCAATACAATCGATGCCGTCGCTGAAGCCGCGGGCGTCAGCACAATGACGGTTTCGCGTGTGATGCGGGGCAAGGACAACGTTTCGGATCGAACCCGAGACAGGGTGCTCGAGACAGCTCGAAAGCTCGGCTATATTCATAATCGCCTGGCCTCTTCGCTGGCTTCTTCCCGATCAGAGCAAATAGCGGTGATCATCCCTTCGCTTAGAAACAGTGTATTTCCCGAGGTGCTCGCCGGGATTACTGACACGTTGGACGGCACGGGCTTTCAGGCCGTGATCGGCGTGACAGATTATGATCTGGAGCGCGAAAGAGACCTGGTTGTCTCCATGATGTCGTGGCGCCCGGCGGGAATGATCATCACAAACTCCACCCACCATGAGGAAGTTGATCGAATTCTAACGGCCGCTAACTTTCCCATTGTGGAAGTCATGGAACTGACAGGTTCTCCCATCGACATGTGTGTGGGTCTTGATCACTTTGCGGCCGGCAGGACAATGGCACAGCACCTCATCGGGAGGGGGTATCGAAGATTCGGATATCTGGGAACAGATCATGAGACGGATCGTGCAGCGGCTACCCGGTTTGCCGGATTTGAGAAATCCCTGTCCGAAAACGACAGGTCTATTGAGGCCGTTCTCACAGTTAAAGAGCCATCCGGCATCGGCCTGGGCAGAAACAATATGAGATCATTGCTGGCAATGTCATCTGATCTGGATGTGGTCTACTTTTCCAACGATGCCGTCGCAGCAGGTGCGATGATGTACTGCATGGCAGAGGGAATTGCGGTCCCAGGTGACATCGCGCTTGCGAGCTTCAGCGGGTTGGAAATAGCAGGTGCCATGCCAACACCAATAACGACCGTCAGTTCCCCTCGGTACAATATGGGCACAACCAGCGCAGATCTCATTCTTGCCCGCGTCGAAGGTCGAGCGACCAAAACGATCACCGAAGCGAAATTCGAACTCAGTATCGGCGCGAGCACTTAACGCAACAATTGCTTCAATGACCCAGCGCAGGCAATCGATCCTGCCTGCCATTGTTAACCTTGCCGCGGCTGAAGCAGTCGTTGATGTGTAAGGGAATGGAAGGGTGCAACCGGATCCGGTTCTGAAGGCCTGAATGAGCGCCGAACGCCGGACCTGGCGGCCGCGATGTGCGGCAGCCCACCCAGGGAGCATTTTGATCCCGGGTTCACCAGACGGATCAAGCAAGTCGTGTCGAAATTTTTCGATACGAAATCCCGTGACTGGCACCTGTTCGAATAGCCGAGAATGATTGTGAGCGCTCAGCCCTTCGCCCGGGAAACCATTCCAAACAGGTCACGCGGATCGTCCGGATCGGCAAGCATGTCGAGTTCGATATAGTGCCCGGTACCCTCCAACTGGTCCCGAACATAGCGTAGGGCAGAGAAATCCTCGGTGGCAAAACCGACGCTGTCGAACAATGTAATCTGATTGTCTGAGGCACGGCCTGCAGATTTACCTGCAATCACCTGCCAAAGTTCGGTCACCGGGTGGTCTTTGGCAAGTTGTTGAATCTCGCCTTCGATACGTGTCTGAGGCGGGTATTCCACAAAGATCTGCGAACGCAACAGAATGTCCCTGTGCAGCTCCGTTTTGCCCGGGCAGTCTCCACCGATGGCGTTGATGTGGATTCCAGCACCCACCATGTTGTCGGTCAGGATCGTCGCACATTGTTTGTCCGCTGTGCATGTCGTGATGATCTGGGCACCGTCCACTGCCTGCTGGGAAGATGAGCAGGCGATAACTTCGAGCCCGCTCCCCTGGAGATTTCGAACGGCTTTTTCAGTCGCAGCCGGATCAACATCGTAAAGCCGCACAGTTTCGACGCCGACAACTTCCTGGAATGCCAGAGCCTGAAACTCACATTGCGCACCATTGCCGATCATGGCCATGACGCGAGAATCCTTGGGGGCGAGATGTTTAGCGGCAATTGCCGACGTGGCGGCTGTGCGCAAGGCGGTCAATATTGTCATTTCCGACAACAAAACCGGATAGCCGTTGTCTACCCGGGCCAGGACTCCGAAAGCCGTAACGGTCTGAAAGCCGCGAGCCATGTTGGCCGGGTGGCCGTTGACGTATTTGAACCCGTAGGTCTCGCCGTCACTGGTCGGCATCAACTCGATAACGCCTTCCTGCGAGTGAGAGGCGACCCGGGGTGTCTTGTCGAACTGATCCCAACGCAGAAAGTCTGCCTCCACATATTCAGCAATTTCTGAGATGACTCTTGCCGCACCGATCGTGTTGACGATTTTCATCATGCTATCGACGCTTACGAAGGGAACCATCGCCAGCCGAGAGGGCGCCAGTGAATCCTTGGTCATTTTGAAATCTCCAAACGGGTGTTGCGTTTTGAAAGAGGGAGGGGCACCGAAATCGACAGGCGTCGGTTGCCGGACCCCGCCCAAGTCGTGGATCTGGCTCTGTTGAGGTCCGCCCTTTTCCCCGTCTCCATGGAATGACGCGACTGGATTCCGCCGACCCGACACGGTTGAGGACTGAGTTTGTTTAGAGAACACTAGAAACTCCTCGTTGGCCGGTCGAGAACTTTGCGACCCAGCAGGCTGGCGCAAAGATCCACCATCAGCTTTGCGGTGCGACCCCGGTCATCGAGAAAGGGATTGAGCTCAACGAGGTCCAGCGATGTTACCCGGCCGCTGTCGCAGAGCATTTCCATGATCAAATGAGCCTCGCGAAACGTTGCTCCGCCGGGAACAGTTGTTCCGACTCCCGGAGCGATGTCGGGCTCAAGAAAGTCCACATCAAGGCTCACGTGCAGTGCTCCATCGGCCTTCCTGACTTTCTCGAGAAAGGATCGCAGCGGTCTGACGATCCCAAATTCGTCGAGCGACCGCATGTCGTGAACGTCGATGGCGCTGTGAACGAGTTTTTCGTTTTCTGCAGTGTCGACAGATCGGATGCCCATCATGCAGACGTTTTCCGGGCGGACGCTTGTCTGCAGAGACGGGTAAACTCCTTCGAACCCATCTTCGCCGGTGAAGTATGCGACGGGTGTTCCGTGAAGATTGCCGCTTTTCGTCGTGTCCAGCGTGTGAATGTCCGGATGTGCATCGAGCCAGAGCACAAACAGCTCCCGATCATTATCGGCCGCGTTTCGTGCCACGCCAGGAACTGTGCCGATCGCCAGGCTGTGGTCGCCGCCCATAAAAATGGGGAAATCTGCGGTGCGAGCGGCTTGATATGCAGCTTTCTCCAGCGATCGAGCCCAGCCAATTGTCTCATCAAGACGACGGATGGCCTGATTCGGATGGCGCGCAGTTGCATCCTTGTCGGGCACAATATTTCCAAGATCGCTCACCTGGTGACCGAGACTTCTCAATACGCCATCCAGGCCGGCGGTTCGAAAAGCATCAGGCCCCATGCCGCATCCCGGCTGGCTTGCGCCTGACTGCACCGGCGCACCAACCAAAGCACAATCCAATGCACGCATCTTCAATTCTCCGA
>CALIOE010000056.1 GCA_938044775.1 uncultured Rhizobiaceae group bacterium | reverse complement strand
TGACCTCACGAATGTAGATGTCCTGTATCGGGTGATGGTTTGGACCAAACCTGAATGACCCCCGGGTGGAGCTGAAGTCTGCTGCCTCGAGTGCCGTCCGGAATGCATCCGCGTCTTTGATGCTCGATTTACCCATGGCGGAAAGCAACAGATTAGCGGTATCAAACCCCTGGCTCGCATAGAGCGACGGGAGCCGTCCATATTCCTTCTGGAAGGTCTCGACAAACGCCTTGTTGGTTTCGTTGTCGATGTCCTTGGACCACTGAGAGGCATTTTTGACACCAAGAGCCGCCTCGCCAACGGCCTGGAGGATGCCCTGATCAAAAGAGAAAGCGGGGCCAACGAGCGGTGTCTTCACGCCCGACTGGGCGTATTGCTTCATGAAGGAAATACCCATTCCACCGGGCAGGAAAAAGAAAACGCTGTCCGCGCCGGATGCGCGGATCTGCGCGATTTCGGCTGCATAGTCTTTTTGGCCAAGTTTGGTGAACAGTTCGCCGGCCAGTGCACCGCCATAGGTCCTCTTAAACCCGGTAAGGGCGTCTTTGCCGGCCGGATAATTGGGTGCGAGGATGAAGGTGTTTTTGTATCCTGCCGACTTGGCATAGGCACCGGCACCCTCATGCAGGTTGTCGTTCTGCCATGCAACATTGAAGTAGTTTTTGTGACATCCCTTGCCAGCCAGTGCAGAGGGGCCGGCATTCGGTGACAGGTAGAACTTTCCCTGCGCGGTTGCGGCGGGAACCACAGCCATGGCGAGGTTTGACCAGATGATACCCGTCAGCACGTCGACCTTTTCACTCTGAATCATCTTATCGGCCAGTTGCACCGCGATATCGGGCTTACGCTGGTCGTCTTCAACGACCACTGAAATATCAGTGTTGCCCGATTGTTTGACCGCCAGCATGAAGCCGTCGCGTACATCGATCCCAAGACCTGCTCCGCCGCCGGACAGGGTCGTTATCATGCCAACCTTGAGAGGTTCAGCCTGAACAGCATGGGACAAGAGTGACGCCGAAAGGGCGGCGCCGATCACAATGGCGCGGTTGATTGATTTGAACATGAGTCTCTCCCTACTCGATACAATTGGTATTCCGTGCAGCGCTATTGTCCAGCGCTGATCCCGGGTTTCCGAAACGGAACAGTTAAAATGCTTGAAATGTCAGCGTTGTCAACGAACGGTCGATACCGGGAATGTCCTGGATTTTGTCGTTTATGAACTTTCCGACGTCCTCGCCTTCGGGAATGTAAATCTTGGCCAGAAGGTCAAAGTCGCCACTGGTGGAGTAGAGCTCCGATACGATCTCTCGATCGTAAATCTTGTCGGCCACCTCATAGGTTCGCCCGGGGGCGCATTGCAGTTGCACAAAAACGCAATTCATTGATCAACATTCTCCGATGCAGCTTCTCCGGTCTGGAGTCGGAACCTAATTCAAGATGCCGATCATTGAAACGGCAGACTTGAATAATCTGTTCTGCCGGTTGCAATCGATCAGGCGGAGAGCTTTTCATTCTGTTTTGGGGCATCTGCGGTGTCGGTCAGATTTTCTCTCAAAACCTCAATGGTCTTTTTCAACTTGAGCAGCTTTTTCTCACTCATTCCGGTCGCGTCAAGAATGCATGCAGAAACCTCTTTTGCTTCGTGCCGCAATCGTCTTCCGGATTTGGTCAGCGATACTTTGACTTTTCTTTCGTCTTTCAGGTCACGTTTGCGTTTGACGTAGCCGAGCAGTTCAAGCCGCTTCAACAGAGGCGTAAGTGTGTTCGATTCCAGATGCAGTTTTTCGCAAAGGGCACCGACAAACTGGTCATCGTTTTCCCAAAGTGCAGACATGGCCAGATATTGCGGATAGGTCAGTCCCATTTTGAGCAGCAGCGGCTTGTAGAGCCGGTTCATGGCATGGTTTGCAGAGTAGAGCGAGAAGCACAGCAATTCGTTGATTTTGAGCGCTCTGTTGATAGTCGGTCGGGTTTCAACCATTAAAAAAAGGCTCCTCGGTCCCGTCATGTTTTAGCCTGATTTTCAATATACATCGTGCACGATTAAATCGCAATGTACTTAGCTTTTGAGACTTAGGTCAGTTACACCGCGCACGATATAAAATTTCGCACCCCCGATCCGGAGAAACCACATGGCAGTCAAAGTGATCTACAAAACGCAAGCTCAGGCGACAGGCGGCCGCGATGGCCGTGCTTCAACGGTTGACGGCTCACTCGACATCAAACTCACCACGCCCAAAGAAATGGGCGGCGCCGGCGGTGAAGGCAACAATCCAGAGCAGCTGTTTGCTGCAGGCTACGCCGCCTGCTTTATCGGTGCCATGAAAGTGGTCGCGTCACAGGATGCAAATTTGAAGGTACCCAAAGACACGAAAGTAACATCAACCGTAGGAATTGGCCCTCGGGACGCCGGTGGCTTTGGTCTTGAGGTGGCGCTTGAAGTTTCGCTTCCCGGCCTGGAAGAGACCGACGCCCAACGGCTGATCGCCAAGGCGCATGAAGTTTGTCCCTACTCGAATGCGACACGGAACAATATTGACGTTCAATTGTCGCTTGGCTGACCCATCGCCAGCAAACCGGTCGGCAGAAGCAATTTCCGCAGATCGGTTTGCTAGTAGTCCCCCAGTTTGATGTCCTCATCATAGTCTCCAGGGACCAGTTTGGTCACCGGTTGTCCGCACAGTGTCCGGCCAGTGGTGGCGTCATGGCTCAACGAGGCGCTGCCATGGAGTTCCCATCCATCGGAGAGTGCCTTTGACACCCTGTGGCAGAAGGCGCTGTCGTCCGGGCCGGTGATCATTCGGTATAGTTTCATCTTTTGCTCCTTGGCGTTGCAATTGTGGTGGTGTAAATGAGCGGCAACGTTTCCTAAAGAGACAACAGTCAGGGTATCGAGATGGAAAAATTTACAACCCTCACCAGCGTTGCAGCGCCACTTCCCATTGTGAATGTCGATACCGACATGATCATTCCCAAAGATTACCTGAAAACCATTAAGCGCACAGGCCTGGCTGAAGGGTTGTTTGCTGAAATGCGCCTCAATGAAGACGGCAGCGAGAACCCAGACTTCGTTCTCAACAAGCCGGCTTATCGGGACGCGCAGATTCTGGTGGCCGGCGACAATTTTGGTTGCGGTTCTTCGCGCGAACACGCGCCCTGGGCCTTGTTGGACCGTGGAATCCGCTGTGTTATTTCCACCAGTTTCGCCGATATATTTTATAACAATTGTTTCAAGAACGGGATATTGCCGGTTCAGGTTTCGGAGAGCGACCTTGAAAAACTTATGGACGACGCGAACCGGGGTTCAAACGCGGTCATCACGGTCGACCTTGAAAGTCAGTCTATTACGGGGCCTGACGGTGGAACCATTAACTTCGAACTCGATGCCTTCAAAAAGCATTGTTTGTTGAACGGTCTGGACGACATTGGCCTGACCTTAGAAAAGGCTGCCAGCATTGACAGCTACGAGAGCAAACTCGAAGGCCAACGCCCCTGGGTGTGATCGCAGTGTGATTGATCTTCAGAACGAAAACTCGACGCCTGTTTTTTCAACAATGACACGACCGGCGCGGAACAGACGGGCGGTTCCGGTGACCGTGACACCTGCCGGTATCCCGCTTTTTCTTCCGGCGTAAGCCGAATAGGTGGCTTTGGGCTTAACAAGCGGATCGGTCTTCGACTGCGCAAACACCCCTTCTGGCGATGAGACCTGGAGCTCAATCCGGTCGCCTGGCTGCAGGTTGATGAAGACAGCAAAGAAGACCAGCGGACCGTTCTCTGCAGGTCGCCGGATCTTGTTTTTCATAACCTCACTGCTGGTGACCGGGCCGCCGGCAAAACCGGTTTGCAGCAGCGCCGCTGTCGCGTTTCGCAATTGTTGTCCGGCTGACTTTGACCAAAGGCCCTTACCTGATGGCTTGCAGGCGTTTCCGGGTTTCTGACCGGTCATGGGGTCGACAACGTCGCCGTCCTTTCGAACACTCACATGGACGTGCGGAAATGCCGTAAACCCTGACAGTCCGATCCGCCCCACAGGCTGACCACGTTTCACCCGATCGCCACGCTTCACCCGAACCGATCCATGGGCGAGGTGGCACAATTGTGTGACCCAGCCACCGCCATGGTCTATAGCCAGGCCATTTCCGCACTCTTTGCCCGCCACGGCCCGGCGGTCAGCTTTTGTCTCGACAAGTTTCTCCGGTGCGGAGTTTCGGATGCCGGTCACCCTGCCATCTGCCATGGCAAGCACAGGCACGCCGATGCGCATTTCTGCAATATCACGGACGCGGATATCTGTTCCCTTGTGGCCGTCATAGGTTGCTGACCCGCAAAACGGATCCTGTTTTGCAGGACCTGTGTCCAGGTCAACCAGATTCTGGACGAAGCAGGATTCGCCAATCGTGCAGTTCAAAGGCAACGACAGTTCCGGCGCTTCTGCCATGACCCGCGTGAGCATCATGGCTGAAAAAAGTGCCGCTACTTGAAACTGAAGCCTGATCTTCATCTTGAAAAGCCGTCCCGTGCGCTTTAGGCCATCCCGGTACATCATTTAGCCTACAGGCTTTCACCCCGACAGGACAAAAACATGGCAGCGCGCAAACTTCTTCTTCTTCCCGGCGACGGCATTGGCCCCGAGGCGATGGCCGAAGTGCGTCATATTATCAGCTGGATGAACGATCACGAAGCTGCCGGGTTTGAAACCGACGAAGGCCTGGTTGGTGGCGCGGCATACGACGCCCATGGCCAATCCATCTCTGATGCCGATATGGAAAAAGCCATGGCGGCAGACGCAGTCCTTTTTGGTGCCGTTGGCGGGCCCGACTGGGACAGCGTGGCTTATGAAGTTCGTCCGGAGGCCGGCCTTCTGCGGCTGCGCAAGGATATGGAATTGTTCGCTAATCTGCGCCCGGCCATTTGTTATCCGGCGCTTGCCGACTCATCGTCGCTCAAACCGGAAGTCATTGAGGGCCTCGATATTCTGATCGTTCGTGAACTCACGGGTGGCGTCTATTTTGGCGAGCCCAAAGAGATTATCGATCTTGGAAACGGGCAAAAACGCGGTATCGACACCCAGGTCTATGACACTTACGAAATTGAGCGCATCTCCGCTGTCGCATTTGATCTTGCCCGGACCCGGAACAACAAGGTCTGCTCCATGGAGAAGCACAATGTGATGAAATCCGGCGTGTTCTGGAAGGAAGTGGTCACAGACACCCACAAGAACGGCTACGAGGATGTCGAACTTTCGCACATGCTGGCCGATGCCGGCGGCATGCAGCTCGTGCGCTGGCCAAAACAGTTTGATGTAATCGTAACCGACAACCTGTTTGGCGACATGCTGTCGGATGTTGCGGCCATGCTGACCGGATCCCTTGGCATGCTGCCCTCTGCATCGTTGGGTGCGCCCGATGCCGTTAGCGGCAAGCGAAAAGCCCTCTATGAGCCGGTTCACGGCTCCGCGCCTGATATTGCGGGCACCGGCGCGGCAAACCCGATCGCCATGATTGCCTCTTTTGCCATGTGCATGCGCTATTCGTTTGAAATGATTGACGAGGCAGCGCGCCTTGAGGCTGCAATTGCAAAGGTACTGGATGACGGCCTGCGCACCGGAGATATCATGTCTGACGGCATGAAACAGGTTGGGACGACCGAAATGGGCAAAGCGGTTCTGGATGCCTACAAATCCATGACATCGTGAGAATGTTAACGTAATTGATATTGTTGCCCCTTCGCACCTTGGAAACAGGGTGCGAGCATGCCTATCTTACTGTCATGAAGTACATCCTGTTTCTGGCGGCGTTCCTTATGGCCGCACTTATGAATCCTGCATATTCCGACGCACTTGAGGGGCTGATTGGAAAGAAGCGGCCTTTGCTGCTTTTTTCAAAGTCGCGTTCCCTGGCGAGCCTGGATGAACAGATCGACCTGCTCCGCGACCGGCGCCCTGAAATCAGCGAGCGCGACATGATTGTGTTTGTTACGGAGGGAACGCAGGACACAATCCCGGCCATTGGCTATGCGACCCTTCCAAGGGGTGCTGCGCGGGACCTTAAGCGACGATTTGAGCCAAATCCGTCAGGCATGACAATGGTGCTCGTCGGCAAGGATGGCGACGAAAAGGCGCGCTGGAACCGAGTGGTCAATCCCCAGGAAATCTTTGATCTGATTGACTCAATGCCGATGCGGCAAAGCGAAATGAGAGAGGGCGGCTAGAATTCGCTGCTGCGTTCCGGAGTGCTGCTGACGGTAATGGGAACCGCTTCCTGCGCTGACTGCTTTATCGCTTCGATGACGAGCAGTGTCCGCAGTCCTTCCTCGCCCGAGACAAGCGGTTTCTCCTGACCCGCGATAACCCTGCAGAAATGACTGATTTGGGCATCGAGCGGGTCGTCGGAAGTGACGTCATAATCATCATGACCAATGGGTTCCCACCAACTCCGTTTGCCCGGGTTTGACCAGATTCTGCCGCTTGGAATTTCCATCGCGCCGTGGCTCCCGCCCAGCAGGTAGCAGGCCTCTTGCGTGTTTGGATAGGCAGCGTTCTCGCCCGCCGTCAGTTCCCAACTCCAGGGTGATACGATCGTGTCAGACACGCTAATGGTCGCCAGCGTACCGCTGCAGAATTGCAGGATGATGGCGGCGGTATCTTCGACCTCGTGCCCGCGCGTGCGATTGGACTGGACGGCTTGCACCGACTGCACCTCACCGCAAAAATAGCGCAGCAGATCAACATCGTGGATCAGGTTGATGAATACGGGTCCCGCGCCCTGCTTTGTGCGCCATTCCACGTTGAAATAGTCGTCCGGTTTGTAGAGCCAGCACATTCCGCTGGCAGCAACGATTGTGCCGATCGCACCGGCGTCAAGGCGTTCTTTCGCGGCTTTCACGATGGGATTGTGCCGCCTGTGGTGGCCAACAAGAACCGGGACACCGAGGGCGCCTGCGTGATCAACCAGGCGTCTTGCGCGCCGGGCATCAGAATCGATTGGCTTTTCGATCAGAACAGGCAGGCCTGCTTCAACGCATTGCAGGCCGTGTTCGACATGAAGCTGGTTTGGCGAAGCGACAACCACGCCATCCGCAATGTCGTCAGCCAGCATCGTGCGAAGGTCTGCGAACCAGGGGACGCCATGAGACTTTGCGGTTGCAGCCGCGGCCGCAACCGGGTCAACCACCGCCGCCAGCTGTGCGTCGTTCGAGCGAGCGATGATATCGATATGACGTGTTCCAATTAATCCAGCCCCCACGACTGCGAGGCGTTTCCGGGCCTGTCTGTCCACCATATGCCTGACCTGAAAATATCTTCTGCAGCGTTCTAACGCCTGCCCGACCTGTTGACCATCGCCCAAATCAGTCGTGTTGCCGCGCGGATATCTGGCGTTCACAGCCTGGATCTCAGTGTCTTTACACAGCCTGCTTCAACTCGTAGTTCTTCACTCAACTGCAGCCCGCGCCCCCGATCATGATCAGAGCTCTCTACGACTGGATGTTTCGCCTCGCCGGCAGCAAAGGTGCCACCAGGGCGCTGGCTTTCTTTTCGTTTTTGGAAAGTTCGATATTTCCCATACCGCCGGATGTCTTGCTGATCCCGATGGTTCTTGCGGACCGCAGCAAATGGTGGCGGCACGCGTTGCTCTGCACGATAGCTTCGGTGCTGGGCGCCGTGGTTGGATATCTGATCGGTGTTTTTGCCTTTGAGTGGATCGGCAAGCCGATTATCGAGTTTTACAACGCCGGTGCCCGCTACGATACGATGCGGCAATGGTACGATATCTATGGCGGCTGGGGCGTGCTCTTTGCCGCCGTAACACCCTTTCCCTACAAGGTGCTGACCATTTTTTCGGGTCTGGTGGCGTTTAACTTTGCTCTGTTTCTGATTGTATCCGTCATTGGACGTTCGTTCAGGTTTTTTCTGGTGGCTTTTTTGCTCTACAAGTTTGGCGAGCCCATTCAGACTTTTATCGAAAAGCGCCTCAATCTGATGTTTACACTCGGCGTGGTGCTTTTGGTTGGCGGTTTTGCCGCCGTAAAATTGTTCATGTGAGCCGGATATGAGTGAGAACATCGGCATCTGGAATTCCGCCGGGCCCGTGCAGACGCGCATGGCTGGTGTTGTGACGTTGGGAATGGTGGCAGTCGTGGGATCGGCACTCGCATTCGAGCATCTTGGCGGCTACGCGCCTTGCGCGCTGTGTCTTGAGCAACGAAATCCCTATTACTGGGGCATTCCCATTATTGCTTTCGGGGCGCTCTCAGCCCTGTTGAAATGGAACCCCTGCATTGTCCGGGCGGCTCTTTTGATCGCCTTCCTGTGCCTTGTTACGACAGCGTTGATGGGAGCCTATCATGCCGGTGTCGAGTGGGAATTCTGGGCGGGCCCGGAGAGCTGCAGTGCAGGCTTATCCGCTGGTGCCGGCGATGCGGGCAGTCTTCTGGATGACCTGGCAAATGCCAGGCCGCCTTCATGTACAGACGCCGCAGGGCGCTTTTTGGGCATCAGTTTCGCCGGCTGGAACGTCATCGCTGCAGCTGGGCTTGCGCTTCTCGCTTTCAGAGGTGCGTTTCACCGCGCCTGAACACCTCTTACGGCTCGAGCGGTGCATCCCAGTACAGATAGTCCATCCAGCTTTCGTGAAGGTAGTTGGGTGGGAAGCTGCGGCCGGCATTGTGGAGGTCATATACCGTTGGAATGAACGGCTTCTGCCGCGGATTCATGCCGGCATCTTTGGGCATCTTGCCGCCCTTCTTCAAATTGCATGGGGAGCAGGCCGTGGCGATGTTCTCCCACGTAGTCTGCCCGCCCCGCGACCGCGGAATCAGGTGATCAAAGGTGAGATCATTAGGTGAGCCGCAATATTGGCACTCAAACCGGTCGCGCAGAAAAACGTTGAACCGCGTGAAGGCTGGATTGCGCTGTGGCTGGATGTACTCCTTCAGGGATACAACGCTGGGCAAATGCATCTGAAAGGATGGGCTGGAAACAACGGCGTCGTACTGTGAAACGATGTTCACCCGATCCAGGAACACAGCCTTGATCGCGTCCTGCCAGGACCAGAGCGATAGAGGGTAATACGAAAGCGGCCTGAAATCCGCATTGAGGATAAGTGCCGGATGGGCGTCCGGATTCACATGTATCGTCACCGTTTTCTCCCTGCATCCGGGCGACTCCGGATGATTCTGCTCTGTAACGAACAATGTAAGTGCAGTGTGACGGTCTTGTGAAGCCCCAAGCCGACCATATGGCCGCTGCACCCACATCTGTTCGCGCTGGCGCTGTGGTGTCAAACCGGCATTGCAGAACGTCCGCGAAGCGCTGCATAATGAGCATAGAGCACGCGTGAAGCGACGCCTCGCAACGGAGCCCAACGCTGTGCCAGCGCGCGCGCTGCCGACGCGTCCGGTCTTTCAGGAAGCTCCAAAATGTCGCCAAGCGCGTGTTGCAACGCAATGTCACCGGCGGGAAAAACATCAGCATGACCGGCGCAAAACAGCAGAAAGACTTCGGCGGTCCATGGACCGATACCCTTCAATTCCGTGAGCGCGTCCATTGCTTCCTGCACGGGTCTTGTGCACAGACCCTGCAAATCGAGCTCTTCGCGTTCAAGCGCTTCAGCCAATCGCTCAAGAGTGGTTTGTTTGGCGCGCGACAAGCCCGCCGCGACCCAAATGGGCTCGCCCGCTGCCAGATAGGTTGCCGGCTCGAAGGGCACGACCATCTCTTTCAATCGTCCGAAAATTGCGGTGGCGCTGGCTCTTGAAACCATCTGGGCAACAATGATGTCGGCAAGTCCCTCAAAGCCTGGACTACGCAACCGCAACGGGACTTCCGGAAGTGTGCTGATAACGGAAGCCAGTCCCGGGTCCAGCTCGACGAGCCCGGCCAGACCTTGCTTCAGGTCCTGTTCACTGCGAATGCGCGTTAAGAGCGTGGACTTTTCTTGTCCTGTCATGGCGCTTAGTTTGGCGTGATGGAAATCCAAACGCCACCCGTTTTTCGCTTTGCGCCCAGCCCAAATGGTGAACTGCATCTGGGCCATGCGTATTCTGCGCTGCTCAACTTTGAAATGGCTCAAAGGGAAGGCGGTCGGCTACTGCTGCGGATCGAAGACATCGATACAGTTCGCTGCCGAGCCGATCTTGAGGCGCAAATGCTTTTTGATCTGGAGTGGCTCGGCATTGAATGGGACGGTGTGCCGCGCCGGCAGTCGGAGCATTTTGACGAGTACCGCGAAGGACTGGAAACGCTCGCCGAGGCAGGTATGATCTACCCATCCTTCATCAGCCGTGGCGAAATCAGAAAATTGGCCGCTGAGAAAGGTCCGGACTGGCCAACCGATCCCGATGGTGCACCGATCTATCCCGGCGATGAGCGGCACTGGTCGGCCGAAAAACGGGCCATGTTCGAACTCGAGGCGCCTGCAAAGAACCAGCGCCTTGCCATGGACAAAGCCATCGCGATGGTCGCAGGACCACTTCACTGGCTGGATACCGGCGCCGGGCCCGATGGCGAGACCGGCGATATCACAGCCCGGCCGGAAGCCTGGGGAGATCTGGTCATCGCACGACAGGGAACCCCGACCAGTTATCATCTCTCAGTGGTTCTCGATGATGCCCTTCAGGGCGTTACCAATGTGGTTCGCGGATCTGACGTGTTTCACGCGACTTCCGTACACCGGCTGTTGCAGCATCTGCTTGGCATTCCCGCACCGGTCTATCACCACCATGAGTTGATTCTGGACCAAACGGGTCGAAAGCTGTCAAAAAGCCTCGAAGATACCAGTCTGCGTGCGTTGCGCGAGTCAGGCGCCACACCCCAGGACCTGCGCAGGATGATTGGACTGTAGGGCGCTACTGAGTCGGCAGGAGCCGATCGAGATAGTCAAGTTCCAGACGGGGACGTGCGGGATCTGAGAGCCGTCTTCTGATCGCATCCAGAATCTCGCGGGCGCGCTGTGCGTCGATTCCATCAGGTACGATTGGTTCATCGCCCAGTTGCGGACCGCGCGACCGAGATGGGCGGCCGAGCGGATCCTGGTCGTTGCGGGTTTGCTGACCATGCTGGCCTCGTTCTCCGCGACGGCCCTGCTCGCCGGCCTGATTTTGCATGTTCTGCATCATTTGCTGGGCGCCTTCGCGCATCGCCTGGAGGGCCCTGCCCTGCTGTTCGGTGGCTTCGCCACTTTGCCCTTCGCCGAGTGCTCCCTCGGCCTGACCCATGGCTTCACCTGCCTCACCGAGCTGACCTGGCTCCATACCCATGTCGCGCATCGCCTGTTGCATTTCTTCCATCTGCCTCTGCAACTCACCTTGCTGCTGCTGCAGCTTCTTCATGGCTTCGGCAAACTCTTCGGCGGTCATCGGCTGCTGGCCTTCGCCCTGTCCCTCTTGTCCACCTTGTTGCTGGCCTTGCTGCCGTTCGCCACGTTGCTGACCCTGTTGCTGCTGCTGGCCGTTCTGACCCTGCTGCTGCCGCTGGCCCTGCTGTTGTTGATTGCGATTGGCCTCCTGCTGCCGGCGCTGCATATCGAAGGTTTGATCCATCAATTCCTGCTGCTGGCGCATCATCTCGCCGAGCTTGTTCATCTGCTCGCTGAATTGATCGTTTTGCTGTTGCTGGCCATTCTGGGGTCGGGCCATTTGCAGATTGTTCATCATGCGTTGCATTTCTTCGAGCAAGCGCCGCGCCTCGTCGCGGGAACCGGAGCGGGCCAGATCTTCGATCTGATCCATCATCCGATCGAGATCCTGTTGCCGCAGGGCCTGCATGTTCGGGTCCATGGGCATGGATTGCTGGTTCTGCTGATTTTTGGCCATTTGCTCGGCCATTTCCTGCATGAACTGGTTCATTGCCTGGCGCAGTTCGTCCATCAGCTTGGCGATTTCTTCGTCCGATGCGCCGTCTTCAAGCGCCTTGCTCAGACGTTCCTGCGCATCACGCAGGCGTCTCTCTGCGGCTGACAGATCACCGTCTTCGATCGCAAGGGCGGTTTCCCACATCAGATCGAGCATATCGCGCAACTCATCATCATTCGTGGCACGCTTGACGCCGCGGTAAATGACACGAAGCGCTGTGTAGTGAGACAGGTTGTTTATGAAGGTCTCAGGGTGCGTGCTGGTTATGACATCCAGCATTTCTGCAACATCGCGCTGGGCATTGGCATCCATAGCCAGACGTAAACGCTCAAACACGACCGCTTTTGCGAGTGGCCGGGTGAACACGCGTTGCGGCAGCTTGAATGTTTCGGTTTCGCTGAAGCCTGTCTGGCCGGCATCGTCTTCAGCAAACAGCGTTATCTTCACCTCGGCACCGGCCCATGGGTGATTGGTCAGGTCCTGGCTGGTTTTCGATTTGCCTTGTTTGGCCCGCCGCCGCGGCAGCGGCAATCCAATCTCCGGTGCCTTGACAAGCGGTCGGGCGTCTTCGCTGGTCTTCTGTGCTGCTACGATCTCCGCCCGGGCGGTCACAACACCGTAGTCATCTTCCACAGTGTAGGAGAATTCCGTTGTTCCGCGGCTCGATGCTGCCGGCTTGTCGGCAAAAAGAATGGAAGGATTTTCGTCGGGAGTTATTGCAAAAGACCAGGTCTCTACCGCACTGTCTCCGGAATACAAAGTGGCATTGCCATCTTTGCCGAGCTTGGCAGTGTAGATCGTGCTGCTCGGCTTGGCCGGCACTTTGGCATCGGACGTTGCGGTTTCACCTGTCTTCTTTTTGGCATCGCCCGGATCGATAATCTGCTCATCCCCACCGGACACGAACGTCATACGTGGTTCTTCGAGGTCGAGGACCCGAACCGTGAGCACAGAGCCCTCTGGAACTGTTGCCGATGCGACTTTTTCCTGACCGATCCGACTGAGGAACAGAGGCGGCTTGTTGGTGTATGCCGGTGGCGTGATCCATGCATCCACGCGACCGGAGGCCACCGCATCAACAATCAGGTGATTTCGGAACGCATCTCCGATACGGCCACTCAGATTGCCCCATCCGGCACCGAGGGCAACAAACAGAAGCAGGCCAACCAGCGCCCGCATCGCAAATGGATCGAAGCTGGCAACTTTTGGAACCGGTGCTCCCGATTTGAGATTGTCCAGGCCTTCAGCCATCCGTCGTTGGTGTTCGCGCCACAATGCGTTGGCAAACGGATCCTTGCCGTTTGCCAATTTGGCCTGCACATCACCCTGTGCGGTTACCGGACGGTGCGCGAGGTGCGAAAGCCGTTCGATACGACCGTCTACTTCAACGGATGCTGGCTTACGGAACTGCCGAAGCGGCAGTAGGGATGCCACGAATCCCAGGGCAAGTACCACCAGAACGGCAATCCGAACAGGCTCGCTCATCAGCGGCCAGAAGCCCATCCAGGATACAATGAGAAACAGGGAGATGACGCCCAGCGCCGGCAGAGCGAGTGGCCACAACCGCTCCCAGCTGATCGCAAGCCACGCCCAACGGCGCGCCGGAATCAGGTTGCTGATTGTTGTCTTTGGCGGTGCGGCGCTGTTTCTGGCCATGATTGCGCTCCTGCTGTTGCGGTGAGCATAGCATCAAAGACGGCAAAGGCGAGGCGGCAATGGTGTCGCGCGCGATATTGTGATTGCGCCCGATCTCCGGGAAAGCGCAGTTTAGATCGGCTTACCGAGCCATTCAGGAACAGAATCGAGCCCGATCAACTCATCATAGGTCGGACGCGGCCGGACGACATGGAAGCGGTTCTCGCTGACCAGTACTTCCGGAACCAATGGGCGGGTGTTGTAGGTGCCCGACTGAACCGCACCATAGGCGCCGGCTGACCCAAGAGCGAGCAGATCGCCTTGCCGGGGCAAAGCCATTTCACGGTCTTTGGCCAAATAGTCTCCGCTTTCGCAAACCGGCCCGACGATGTCGGCTGTGATGCGTGCAGGGCTCGCGCGTGTTGCGTTCACCAATCGTATTTCATGATAGGCTTCGTACAATGTTGGACGGATCAGGTCGTTCATCGCACCATCAACGATGACAAAAATCCGGTCATCTCCGTCTTTCACATAGATGACTTCAGTCACCAGGATGCCGGCATTGCCGGCGATCAGGCGACCGGGTTCAAATATCACCCTGGCGTCGAGATCCCGCACGTGGCGCTTTACGACCTCTGCATAGGCGTCCGGGTCAGGAGGGGGTTGATTGTCCTCGTGGTAGGGAATTCCAAGACCGCCACCGACATCCACGTGGTCGATCTCGTGTCCCGCTCCCCGCAGATCGCTAATCAGACCGGCGAGGCGTGAAAACGCTGTATCAAAGGGCTCCAGATCCGTAATCTGACTGCCGATATGCATGTCGATTCCGGTGACCCGGATGCCGGGCAATTCCGCTGCACGGGCGTAGATGCGGAGCGCGTCTTTCCACGGGATACCGAATTTGTCGCCCTTTTTGCCTGTCGATATTTTTGAGTGAGTCCTGGCATCCACATCAGGATTGATGCGGAAGGAAACAGGCGCTTGCTTTCCCATCGCATCGGCACGCGCGGACAAAACTTCCAGTTCAGGCTCCGACTCGACGTTGAAGCAAAGAATGTCCTCCTGCAGGGCGTATTCCATTTCGTGCGGCTTTTTGCCAACCCCTGAGAACATGATTTTGTCGGCGGGGATGCCTGCTGCACGGGCGCGGCGCAGTTCGCCCTCGGACACCACGTCGGCTCCCGAGCCCAGTTGTGCGAGCGTGGTCAGCACGGCCTGGTTGGAATTGGCCTTCATGGCGTAGCATACCAGCGATGGGATATCACTGAATGCACCGGCAAACACCTCGTAGTGGCGCCGAAGTGTTGCGGACGAATAGCAGTAGAACGGGGTGCCAACGGCTGCTGCGATCTCGGGCAGGCTGACATCTTCAGCATGCAAAATGCCGTCGCGATAGTTGAAATGGTTCATCTTGGATTTTCAGATTTTGAGGACCGGGTGGCGTCTTGCGCCAAAAAGCCGCCTAATTCAGCAGACCATCAAGGATAAATCGCTTGTCTTGCTTGGCGGGAGCAGGTGGCGCTGGCTGTTCGTTCTCCTTGGCCTGCTTTGCTGCCGCTTCCGAAGGCTTGTAAGGCGCGCCCGCCCGGCCGCAACCAGCCAGCATGGCCATGGCCAGGACAACGACGAGAAAGCGGTATGGAGGCTGCGTATTCATGGGCTTCTTCTAGCAGATTTTAAGTGAATTCCAAGACGCATTCCAGATGACCAGCCGTCTCATGCATCTGTGACTGAGAACGGGGTAAACTCCGCCGCACGGAAGCTATTCAACTCTTCAGTCGCTCCCGCCAGGCCCTGACCTGTTGACGAACATTGTCGGGGGCGGTTCCACCGAAGCTGGTACGGCTTGCGACCGAGGCTTCAACCGTCAGCACATTGAAGATGTCGTCGGTGAAGGCGCTGTTGATTTTCTGCAGGTCGGAGAGATCAAGTTCTGCCAAGTCGCAGCCTTTGCTTTCTGCCAGAGCCACTGCGTGGCCGGTTGCGTGGTGAGCATCGCGGAAAGGAAGCCCTGCTTCGCGGACCAGCCAGTCGGCCAGGTCGGTGGCGGTGGAATAGCCGGACCCGGCTGCCGCGCGCATGGCATCTCGGCTGATCTCCATGTCAGCAATCATTCCCGTCATGGCAGCCAGACACAATTCCAGCGTTTCGGCCGCATCGAATACGCCTTCCTTATCTTCCTGCATGTCCTTGGAGTAAGTCAGGGGAAGGCCCTTCATGACGGTGAGCAGGCCGATGAGCGAGCCGTTCATGCGCCCTACTTTGCCGCGGACAAGCTCGGCGGCATCGGGATTTTTTTTCTGCGGCATGATCGATGAGCCGGTGGAGAATTTGTCCGACAGGCGCACGAATCCGAATTGCGGTGTTGACCAGATAACAATTTCCTCGGCCAGCCGGGAAAGGTGTGTGCCGCAGATCGATGCCGCTGCCAGAAACTCAAGGGCAAAGTCGCGGTCGGAA
The DNA here is from genome assembly GCA_938044775.1 of uncultured Rhizobiaceae group bacterium. Classification (GTDB taxonomy): domain Bacteria; phylum Pseudomonadota; class Alphaproteobacteria; order Rhizobiales; family Rhizobiaceae; genus Pseudahrensia. The sequence continues at coordinate 22,828 of CALIOE010000056.1, read as the reverse complement.
ACCGTATCCAGGGAATTGCGCGAGGGTTCGCGGAAGCCAAGCGCATTGGCTGTAGCATGCCGGTCAATCCTGAATCCCGTACCCGCCAGCGCCGCTGCGCCAAGCGGGCATTCATTCATTCTTTCATATGCATCGGCCATGCGTGATCTGTCCCGCGCAAGCATCTCCACATAGGCAAGGCAGTGGTGACCGAATGTAACTGGCTGCGCCGTTTGCAGGTGGGTAAAGCCCGGCATGATCGTGTCGGCGTGTTCGTCCGCCCTGTCGAGCATAACCTCGATCAGTCTTGACAGGCTGGCCTGCATGGCGACTGTCTGATCGCGAACCCACATGCGAAAATCCAGCGCCACCTGATCGTTGCGCGAACGTGCCGTGTGCAAACGGCCGGCCGAAGATCCAATGAGCTCGGCCAGGCGGCTCTCGACATTCATGTGAATGTCTTCCAGCGCCCGGGAAAATGAGAACGTGCCGGACTCAATTTCTGACAAAATTGTGCTCAAGCCTTGATCGATCGAAGCGGCATCCTCAGATGACAAGATGCCCTGATCGTGCAACATCGCGGCGTGGGCGCGCGAGCCGGCAATGTCCTGGGCAGCCAGCTTCTGGTCGAAATCAACTGAAGCGTTGATTTCTTCCATAATGGCGTCGGGGCCAGCTGAGAAACGCCCACCCCACATTTTGTTCTCTTGTTTGGTCATTTAGAAAACCCCGAATGAGAATACCCTGAAAGCAACGTTTGATGAGCGAAAATATGACACCCGAACCCGATGCACCCGGGCACAAAACCGGCAAGGGCGTGATGATCGCGCTACTCGCCGGCGTTTTAGGCCTTGGTGCTGGAGCAGGGCTATACGCGTTTTCTGCCATCAATGGCAAACCGGAATTGACGGCTGCAAACGGCGACCACTCCTGCTCCGTCGATGAGGCCCTGCGCGCCAGGCTGGAGGACGCAGCGCGCGGTGATGTTGCGGCCTTTGGCGCTCTGGACCGGCCTTATTCTGTCGCTTCGATGGCGTTCAACAACGCGCAGGGCGAAACAACTACCTTTGCCGAATGGCGCGGCAAAACGGTTCTGTTCAATTTGTGGGCCACATGGTGTGCTCCGTGTCGCGCTGAAATGCCGGCGCTCGACGCGCTGCAAAAGGAGTTGGGCGGTGATGCCTTTGAAGTGGTGCCGGTCAGTGTCGATCTTGGAGAACCGGGCAAGCCAAAGCAGTTTTACAAAGATGTCGGTCTGAAAAACCTTGGATTTTTCCATGACGGTGAGCTGGCCACGTTGAATTCTCTCAAAAAGGACGGCCTTGCGTTTGGTCTGCCGGCCACGTTGCTGATAAGTTCCAAGGGATGTGTCCTCGGTACGCTAAACGGCCCGGCAGAGTGGGCCGGCGAGGATGCAAAGCGGTTGGTGCGGGCCGCCATGTAGGCTTGATTTAGACATCTGGCTGGTCACCTAAGACAAACCGTGCACCAGCGCCATGGCGGGATGCGCTGTCATCCGGATTGTAAAGCGCGCAGTTGTTCAGCGACAGACAGCCACACCCAATACAGCCGTCCAATCTGTCGCGCAGCCGCTCCAGTGTGGCAATGCGTGCATCCAGATCCTTGCGAAACACCTTGCTGATGCGAGTCCAATCCCTCTTGGTCGGGGTCCGGTTCTCTGGAAGGTCCTTAAGGAGTGATCCGATCTGGGTGATGCTGAACCCGAGTTGCTGTGCGATCTGAATGAAGGAGAGTCGTCGGATGTCCGAACGCAGAAAACGCCGCTGCCCGCCTGAATTGCGGTCGGCAGTCACCAACTCCCGTTCCTCGTAAAAGCGAATGGCCGAGACTGAAAGTCCGGTTCGGCGAGCGACTTCACCAATTGGCAACCTGTCTGAGCGGTGCATAGTGCCTCCCAAAAAAACTCTTGACCTCAACTTAACTTGAGCAATTAGATTAGCTGTTCCACGGAGTCAGACAAAGGAAAAATCATGGCTAAAGCGATTCTGGAACACGTAAATTTCACCGTCAGTGATGCGGACAAAACGGCAAAACTTTTATGCGAGTTGTTCGATTGGAAGGTCCGCTGGCAGGGATCAGCCATGAATGGTGATGGCCAGACTGTCCATGTGGGGACCGACGATGATTATCTCGCTCTCTATGCGCCGAAGCAGCTGGATGGCATGCAGGAGGGCAATTACCACACAGCGGGAGCCTTGAACCACATCGGCCTTGTGGTTGATGACCTGGATGCAATGGAAGCAAGGGTTAAAGCGATGGGCTATAAGCCGCGCTTGCATGCCGACTACGAACCGGGGCGGCGATTCTATTTCGATATGGAGGATGACATAGAAGTGGAACTGGTCAGTTACGCTTAGCGCGTTGCTACAGGTTCATCGCCTGAATAGTCGTAAAAGCCCTTGCCGCTCTTGCGGCCCAGCCAACCCGCTTCGACATATTTCACCAGCAGCGGGCAGGGGCGATACTTGGTGTCGGCGAGGCCGTCATGCAACACCTGCATGATGGAGAGGCATGTATCGAGCCCAATGAAGTCGGCCAGCTGCAGGGGTCCCATCGGGTGGTTGGCGCCCAGTTTCATGGCTTTGTCTATGCCGGAAACGGTGCTGACTCCCTCGTATAACACATAGATCGCCTCGTTGATCATAGGGATCAGCAGGCGGTTTACGATAAAGGCCGGAAAGTCTTCGGAAACCGATGTTTCTTTTCCGAGCCGGTCGCACAGGTCGCGTGCTGCCTGGAACGTTGAGTCGCTCGTGGCGATGCCCCTTACGAGTTCCACCAGCTGCATCAACGGAACCGGGTTCATGAAATGAACGCCCAGAAAATTCTCGGGGCGGTCAGTGGCCGAAGCCAGACGCGTTATAGAAATTGACGAGGTGTTGGTGGCCAAAATGGCCTGTGGATTAAGAACCGGGCAAAGTTTTTTGTAGATGGCCCGTTTGACCTCTTCCTTTTCGGTGGCCGCCTCAATCACGAAATCGGCTGCGCCAAGGGCCTCCATATCTGCTGCTGCCACCAGCTTTTTGAGGGCTGTCTGTCGCTCTGCGTCGGTGATTTTTTCCGAACTGACCTGACGGGCGAGGTTGCCCGATATTGTTGCGAGGCCTGATTCGATTTGTTCGTTGCTAACGTCATGAATCAAGACCTTTATTCCGGCCAATGCGCAAACATGAGCAATGCCTGCTCCCATCTGTCCTGCACCGACAATACCAACTGTTTTCATGATGTTTCTCTCAAGCAGCGGATCCCGCAACTGTGTCGGAACTTCCAGAACTTTTCTACAGGCATAATATAGAGGGCCGGAGGCGCCTGCGCACCCCCGGCCCGATCACTTTCAAACGAGAACGCCTAAAGAGCTTTTTCCAGCTCCGGCAGGGCGTCAAAAAGGTCTGCAACAAGGCCGTAATCTGCGACCTGAAAAATTGGTGCTTCCTCGTCCTTATTGATGGCGACGATGACCTTGGAATCCTTCATGCCGGCCAGATGTTGAATCGCCCCGGAAATGCCGGCGGCGATGTAAAGATCGGGCGCAACCACTTTGCCCGTCTGACCGACCTGCCAGTCGTTGGGAGCGTAGCCGGCGTCGACGGCTGCGCGGGATGCACCGACCGCCGCACCGAGCTTATCGGCAACGGGAATGATGATTGAATCAAACTTTTCAGACGACCCGAGGGCCCGCCCGCCCGATATGATGATCTTGGCAGATGTAAGTTCCGGGCGGTCGCTGTCGGACAGGGCCGCTGAAACAAACTCCGACAGTCCGGGGCTGTCGGTGGCGTCAACTTTTGAGACTGAAGCGCTGCCACCCTCGCCGGCGGCAGCGAACCCTGCGGTCCGCACCGTAATTACTTTCTTGGAATCCGTGGATTGTACGGTCTGAATAGCGTTTCCGGCATAGATCGGACGCTCAAAGGTGTCGGCCGCTTTGACTTCCGTGATGTCAGAAATCTGCATCACGTCAAGCAGGGCCGCAACGCGTGGCATGATGTTCTTGCCATCGGTCGTGGCAGGAGCAACAAACGAGTCATATCCGTCGGCCATTGAAGTAATCAATGCAGCCATTGGCTCGGCCAGTCGGTTGGTCAGATGATCCGCTTCAACATGGATGACTTGTGCGGCGCCATCCAGCTTGGCCGCTGCCGCGGCGACACCGTCGCAACCGTTGCCGGCAACCAGTACGTGGACGTCAGCACCAATCGCGGTGGCCGCGGTCATGGCTTTGTTGGTCTGATCGGACAGCGTTTCGTTGTCGTGTTCTGCAATCAAAAGTGTTGTCATCAATCTATTCCTTACAGCACGCCAGCTTCGTTTTTCAGTTTGTCGACCAGTTCGTCTACGGACCCGACAATGACACCGGCCTGGCGCTTCGCGGGCTCGACCGTATTTACGACTTTGATCCGCGGAGTTGTGTCGACGCCGTAGTCAGCCGGTGTTTTCTCGTCCATCGGCTTCTTCTTGGCTTTCATAATGTTGGGCAAGGACGCATAGCGCGGTTCGTTGAGGCGCAGATCTGTGGTGACAATCAGCGGCATGCTGGTCTTGATCGTTTGCAACCCGCCGTCAACCTCGCGTGTGATGGTGGCACTGTCGCCCTCGATTTCGAGTTTTGAGGCAAAAGTTGCCTGAGCCCAGCCCAACAGTGCAGACAACATCTGGCCAGTCTGGTTGGAATCGTCATCAATGGCCTGCTTCCCGAGTATCACCAATTGAGGCGATTCTTCGTCCACAATGCCCTTTAAAATCTTGGCAACAGCAAGTGGCTCCACCAGATCATCTGTCTTGACCAGAATGCCACGGTCTGCACCCATGGCAAGTGCCGTGCGGATCGTTTCCTGGGACTGCTGAGGACCCACGGAAACCGCGATAACTTCTTCCGCTTTACCCGCCTCTTTCAGACGAAGGGCCTCCTCAACTGCAATCTCGTCAAATGGGTTCATGGACATCTTCACATTTGCGAGCTCGACGCCTGAACCATCGGCTTTGACGCGGATCTTGACGTTGTAATCGACGACCCTTTTCACGGGCACAATAATTTTCATGGGTGCAACCTTCGTGGCTTTTGAATTTTTTCACTTTTGCGTCAGATCGGCCCTGCCTCGTTGGCGTGGACACGACAGAAAGCACGTTGAATAAGACAATGGAGAAGCAGGCGCAAATTGCAAAGCGCAAATCGTCCTCCGTGCGCGGGGAACCTATGCTTGAGCTACGTAATGGTCAATCGGTTTTCCTGCTCTTTATGTGGCGGGTTTTATCTTGGTTTCTGGCGCCCCAGGCGGATATTGCCAGGCAGGACAGAATTGTTGACTGATACGGCATCCGGCAAAACGATCTCGCGATCAAAAAGCGGGACCGCCCGTCGTTTCAACAGAACCACCAGAACCAGACCGGCGGTAAAGCCGCCAACGTGGGAGGCCCATGATATCTGAGATGCGCTATCGGTAAAAAACATGAAAAGCTGATATCCTATCCACAAGCCAAGCAACATGAACGCCGGCAGTTTGAGAGGAATACGGCCCAGAAAGAGAGCCCAGACCCAGACCTTTGGATGCAGCATAAGATACGCTGCGATGACCCCCGATGCAGCGCCAGATGCACCAATCAGTGGGTTTTCGGATGCAGGAAACACCAGGGAATGGAACCATGCGGCGGCCAATGCGCAAAGGATATAGAAAACAAGAAACCGAAAATGCCCCAGCGCATCCTCCACATTGTCCCCGAATACCCACAAAAACAACATATTGCCGGCCAGATGCAGCCATCCGGCGTGCAGAAAGGAACTGGTGACTGTGGTTGCCAGGTAGTACTGGTCGGGGATTATCTCAAAGCCGGGCGGCAGGGTGCGAAGGTCGTGATAGACTGATGGGACGTGGCCGAAGCTGATCGCCATGAACTGCCCGCTATCAAATCCGGTGGCCGCAGTGGCGAATGTGACGATGTGAATCACCACGTTGACCGCTATCAACGCCAAAGTGACCCATTGCAGCGAAATGTGCTGGATCGGTTTGCCGTCATACAGGGGAAGAAACATTCGAACCAGTCCTGACCTAACGGTTTTCGCCGGGGACCCAGAGAATATCACCCTTACCGCCATCGTTGACGTAGCGGGCGGCGACAAAAAAGAAATCAGACACGCGGTTCATGTATCGGATGCAACAAGGGTTGACGTGCTCGCCAGGCGTTTCCGCAAGATGCACAATGAGGCGCTCAGCGCGCCGCGCGATCGTGCGTGACAGATGCAGGGGGGCCGCCGCGGCGGACCCGCCTGGGAGGACAAATGACCTAAGCGGGTCAAGGCTTTTGTTCAGCGTATCAATATCTGATTCGACGCGTTCTACCTGGCTCTCGACGATGCGCAGCGGCTCATATTCAGGCTTTTCATCGCCTTCCGGAGTGGCAAGGTCAGCGCCCAGATCAAAAAGATCATTCTGGATTCGCATTAACATTGCATCGAGATTTGCCAGGTCCTCTTTCGTATGCCGACGAACCATGCCGATTGTCGCGTTGGTTTCGTCTACGGTGCCATAGGCTTCCACCCGAAGGTCAAATTTCAGCCGCCTTTCCCCGGTTCCCAAAGCCGTTGTGCCGTCGTCGCCTGTCTTCGTATAGATTTTGTTCAGAACAACCATGAATCGGGTATCCGGTTACCATTTGTAACGGTGATACGGGACAGCCGCGACAGTTGGAAGAGTGCAGCGGGTTTATGCAATAGTGTTGGTCGTGCGATTAGAACTTCGCGCCGAACATCACACCGATGTTTGAAAGGCCCTGATTGTCATCGCCAAACAGATTGGCGTGGGACTGATGTTCCCACCGCAGCAAGACGGTGAAGTCTTCGCCCAGATTCGCGCCAACACCCAGCGTTTCCCGAAAAAGGACGTTGGAGCCGAGCCCACCACGTGTCGCGGTCGGGCGTTTTTCGCCGTTGTTGGCAGCGATGCCAAAACTGCCTTCAAGAAAGATGACTTCACCAACGGGAACGTTCCAGGTGAGGCCGGTATAGATGTAATCCGTGCCATTATCATCGAGGTTCACCCCGATCCCCACGTGAGGTCGCGGCGTCAGAAACCAGTGCAGGAAATCGTCGGCTGGCGCATCCCGATAGTCAAAATCGGCCTTGGTGAAAAGCAGCTCGGCACCGATGAGAGTCTGGTCCTGCTCAGGCGTGCTGCGGTCCAGGAAATCCGGGTTGACTGCCGCAGCGCCAAAGCGAAATTCGTCAATTGCAATGCCTTCGGCGGTGGCAGCCGGCGCGGAAAATGATGCAGCAACGAATAGACCAGCAGCGACAAGATACTTTTTCATGAAAACAGGAACCAGCTCGACTTTTTGAATATATCCCAGAGAGTTCCGCTTTTGACAAGCGCGTTTGTGCAACAGTCCTATTCAGTTCGAGACTTGTGAGAATTACGGCAGAACAGGGTTAACGGCTGAAGTAAACGAAGGCCACCATGCCGATCACGGCAACAGCCTGGGCTGCCACCCGCAGTCGCATCAGCTTCTGGGACGTGTTGCCGGAGCCGCCCTGCGCCATGTTCCACAGTCCCTTTATGAGGATCAGGGCAACGATGGCGCACAGGATGAGCAGAACAATATACATGGGTTTCACATTGAACGAATGGCAGGTAGATTTCACACAGCTTACCGCTTTGCCAAAACGATGAACAGACTTGACCGTGGTTGCGATTGACGCAGCACATATCCGGTCTTTCGGGTAGATTGCGGGTTTCTATCTGGCGATGTATGCAGCCACCACAGAGCCCGGAACCCTCCATGACAGACATCTTTGAAATCGTCTTGCCGGTTTTCGGCCTGATCGCGCTGGGCTATGCTGTGGCTCGGACCGGAATATTGTCGGAAGCGGTTGGAGACGGGCTTGCCGCCTATGTATTCACGATTGCAGTTCCTGTTCTTCTGCTGCGCACGTTGGCAACGGCGACGTTTACTGGCGCCAGCCCGTGGGCTTACTGGGCCACGTATTTTTGCGCCGTCATCGCCGTTTGGTGGCTTGCATCCCTTCTTATCACCCAGGTTTTTGATCGAGGCCGACGAGCGGCAGTGATTGCAGGGGTGTCGGCGGCATTTTCCAATCTGGTGCTGCTTGGTATTCCGCTGGTTGAGCGGGCTTATGGTCAGGAAGGTCTGAATGTCCTGTTTCTTCTGGTCAGCGTGCACCTGCCGATCATGATGGCGGCTTCAACGTTTCTTATGGAGTTTGCGGTCCGTGCTGACGGCGTTGACCAAACCCGGCTCGACTTTCGCAAGACCGCAAAGAACCTCGTCCAGAGTTTTGCCAAAAACCCAATAATCATTGGCATTCTGCTAGGCGGAATTTGGCGGTTTACCGGCATGGGAATCGCCGGGCCTGTTAGGCAAGTTATTGATCTGGTTGGCCAAACAGCTGGTCCTGTTGCGCTCTTCTCACTGGGAATGGGGCTGATCAAGTACGGAATAAAAGGCAACATCTGGCCTGCTGCCTGTATCTCAGTGTTGAGCTTGCTGGCGATGCCCGCATTGGCTTTTGCCCTTGGTGCGTTTGTGTTTTCTTTGCCACCCCTGTGGTTCAAGGTCACCGTTCTCGCGGCCGCCTGTCCGACCGGTATGAATGCCTATCTCATCGCAACTTATTTCAGGATCGCCGAAGGACTGGCGACAAATGCCATCGTGCTGTCGCTGATCGGCTCGATCCTCTCGGTCCCGTTCTGGCTGACCCTGTCGATCTGGTATGCCGGCTAGGCGGTGTCGCGGACCTGCTCGCGCAGGGCAAATTTCTGAATCTTTCCGGTTGATGTGCGTGGCAGCGATTGAAAAATGATGGTCTTGGGAACCTTGAAGCCGGCCAGATGGGCACGGCAATGGGTGACAATGTCGTCCTCCGTCAGGGTTGAGCCATCCCGCAGCTCGATAAACGCGCAGGGTGTCTCGCCCCATTTTTCGTCGGGCTTCGCCACCACTGCGGCTGTTTCGATATCCGGATGTTTGAACAAAGCTGCCTCGATCTCAACCGACGAAATATTTTCGCCGCCCGAAATGATGATGTCCTTGGCACGGTCCTTGATGCCGAGATAGCCATTGGGGTGCATGACAGCCAGGTCGCCGGTGTGAAACCAACCACCGGCAAAAGCTTCCCGGGTGGCTTGCCTGTTGCGGAAATAACCTTTCATGACCGTGTTGCCACGCAGCATGATTTCACCGATCGTTTCACCGTCGGCGGGCACCGGTTGCATCGTTTCCGGATCGGCTACCATGCAACCCTCCATGACGGCAAAGCGGACGCCCTGCCTCGCTTTCATGTCGGCCATGCCCTCATCATCAAGCGCAGCCCATTCCGACTGGGCGATACACTCCGTAACGTGACCGTAGGTTTCCGTCAGGCCGTAGACATGTGTCAGGCGGAAGCCCAGCGCCTCAATTGCCCGCATCACGGAGGGTGGCGGCGGTGCTGCGGCCGTGTAAGCCTGAATCGGCCAGTCGAATGGTTTGCGTTCTTCGTCAGTGGCATTGATCAACATAGACAGGACGACCGGCGCACCGCCGAAGTGGGTGACGCGGTGTTCTGCAATGGCCGTGTAGAGATTTTTGGCGGTTACATTGCGGATCAGGGCGCTCATGCCACCATTGGCTGCCAGGCCCCAGACATGGCCCCAGCCATTACAGTGAAACAACGGCACTACATACATGTGGACCGGAAAATTCCCCTGTCCGTCATGGGCAAAAGGCCAGGAGGCATTGGTCCCAAGGGCGATCAAATAGGCGCCGCGGTGATGCACCACAACACCTTTTGGGTTGCTGGTTGTTCCGGAGGTGTAATTAAGAGAAATGGCGTCCCATTCATCATCCGGCAGCTGCCATTCGTGATCGGGTGAACCGGTCTCCAGAAATGCTTCGAAGTCGGATTCTCCAAGCCTTTCCCCGGGTGCCTCATCGGTTTCCAGGTCGTCAATATCAACAACGAGCAAATCCGGCTTGTTCAGTATTGCGAGCGCTTCTTTCACAACGGGGGCAAAACGTGTGTCGGTGATCAGCGCTTTCGCCTGACCATGGCTGAGGATGTAAGAAATCGTTTCGGCATCGAGACGAATGTTGATAGGGTTCAGAACCGCACCCGACATCGGTACGCCAAAATGTGAGTCAAACATTTCGGGGATGTTCGGGGCGATAATCGCCACCGTATCGTTTTTGCCGATCCCGCGTTGATGCAATGCACTTGCCAGACGGGTCGCGCGCTCGTGGACTTCGCCCCAGCTGCGCCTGGTTTGGCCATACACGTAGGCCGGGCGTTGTGGGAATGAATCGAGCGCCCGGTTGAACAAAGTCAGAGGTGTGAGGACCTCGTGGTTTGCCTTGTTGCGGTCAAGGTCTGTGTCAAACGGGCTTTTGGTCATCTTCTTTCCCATTATTTGGACAGCTCAGCTGCTCATATTCGAATTTGCCCCGATTGGTAAGGTGAGGCTACGGCTTCGATACAATTTTAATCAAGTACGAGAGTTTTCCGGAACAGATTGTCTAAAATTGTCTGGTATCTGAACGGCCGGGGACGCAGTGAGCTTTCAGGGAACAGACAATGCGAAACACAGGACTCGTTTTTTGCGCGATGGTGCTCGGGATGGTTTCGGCAGCTTATGCAGCTGATGGCACCATCACCAATATTGGTGGCGCCAACAAAGGCTCGATCGAAAAAGTCGGTAAGGTGCCGGTGAAGAAGAAGATCGTGCTGGATCTCGGTGGCTTGCGGACAGTGGAAGCGCAGCTGCCGAAAAAGCCGCTCAGCTATGAAGAGCGGATGGCTTTGCGCATCAAGCGTGCGGCAGCAGAGAAAAAATAGCAGTCGAGCGAGGCCGGCGAAGCGGTAATTGCTTAAAGACCGCCGCCCAGGTCCACGTCTCGGGTCGCCGAACGGATTGAAACCGAAAAGCCTGCCATCACATCCACCAGTGTCATCAGCATCAGCAGGAAAAACACTGATGTTGCGGCACCCTGTACCAACAGGAACTCGACCAGAAACACCAGCAACACAATCGTGGACAGAAGGTGGTCAATGATCGACAGTTTGCCGATCCGGGTGGACTTCAAAATCTCGAAAAACAGCAGGATCATGCCGAAGGTCAGCATCAGATCGCCGATTGTCATAGTCCAGGAAACGCCGGAGACCATCGGCAGGCTGAAGATTTCATCTTGCCATTGGGTGCCGGTCCCGACCAGCCCAAACATCAGGCCATTGTAGGCGATAAGCGCGAGCGCCATGAGCGGGAATGTTGAAATCATCTGCCCTGCTTTCGGTGAATTCGGAATCGTGATTCAAACCTATATGCAAAACGGGGCCGGTGAAAACACCGACCCCGCCCGTAAACGCGTGTTCAACAGCTGTGTCTTAAATGCTGTCTTTCGGCTCCAGAACCTGACGGCCCCGATACATGCCTGTTTTCAGGTCAATGTGATGCGGGCGCCGCAATTCGCCTGAATTCTTGTCTTCCACATAAGTGGGGTTTTTGAGCGCGTCGGTAGAGCGGCGGTGGCCGCGTTTCATGCGCGTGATCTTACTCTTCGGGACAGCCATGGATTTGCTCCGCTAGAAAATGGTCTTTCGTTCCGCAAACGCGAAACCCTGCGACATCCGCCTGTCTTGATCTATGCGGAGGCCGCCCCAGCTCACTTCATCAAAAAGGGTTGGGACTTTGCCCGGCTGTATAGACCAAAAGAGAATTCTTGCAAGCCTCTTCTGTCATTCTTTGAGACAGCGAATATAGGCCCCTGATCCCCTGGCTCGCTTTTCGACCAGACGGGCCAGACGGCGCATGCCTTTGCCTGGCTTTCCGGGGTTTCGCGCAATAGGGTTGGGAAGTGTTACGGCCAGAAGAGCCGCCTGCTTGCGAGTCAGCCGTTTTGCGCTGCGCTTGAAGTGGTGCTGAGCGGCGGCTTCAATACCGTAAACCCCAGGGCCCCATTCTGCGATGTTGAGATAAATCTCCATCAGCCGGCGTTTGCCCCACACAGCATCGACCAAAAGTGCAAGGGGAACTTCAAGCACCTTTCTGATGTAAGAACGGCTGCTCCACAAATACAGGTTCTTTACACTCTGCATGGGAATGGTGCTGGCGCCGCGGGGGCGTTCGCCCTCAATCACATCATCGATAACGACGTTTACTGCGTCCCAATCGACACCTGAGTGGGAGCAATATTGACCATCTTCCGACATCAGAACCGACTGGTAGACAAACGGTGAAATATCGTCGAATGCAACCCAGTCACGTCTGATTTCATTTCCGTTGAGCCGTTCGGCCAGCATAAGTGTGGAAACCGGGTGCAGGGACGAAGGCAGATAAAGGAATGTCAGCAGGACGGGTATAGCGCAGGCGATTATTGCGGCTGCGACAAGAATTTTCATCAGCCGCTTCGACAATCGTCCAAGAAATGTTCCCTGCTTTGGTATTCTAACACGCCTGGTCGCGTTGAGCTTTGCTGACCCGGCAATCTTGATCCGCGCTTTTTTGTGCTCGCCACGCGCCGATGTCTTTTTCGTTTGCCGCGCCAAGACCAATTCCTGAATTTGTCATCCCCGTCGAACCTTTCTTAGCGATGGTGGCAGGGCCCGGCAACGGCGTGTTGACCGCGTCGAACATGCGATGCATGTCATTTGTCCATGAACCAGATATTTTCAGCACGGCTGTCGGATACAAGCGATGCCATCAACAGCGCCCTGGAGCACATCCTGTCAGATGATGCGCGGTCTGGGGAGCAGGTGCGACCACCGCGGCTGATGGCTGCTATGCGTCACGGGGTTCTCAACGGGGGCAAACGATTGCGGCCCTTTTTGATGGTCGAATGCGCGGCCCTGTTTGGAGTTGCCAGGGACGAGGTTGTTCAGGCTGCCTGCGCGCTGGAGTGTCTGCATTGCTATTCGCTGGTGCACGATGATCTTCCTGCCATGGACGATGACGATCTGCGGCGCGGTAAGCCTACCGTTCACAGGGCTTATGATGAAGCAACGGCCATTCTTGCCGGCGACGGTCTGTTGACCCTGGCATTCGATCTGGTAGCCGACCCGACCACTGTTTCCAGTTCTGCCATCCGGGCAGAACTCGCTCACCTGCTGGCGCGTGCCGCAGGTGTGGGAGGAATGATTGGCGGACAAATGCTCGATTTGATGGCGGAAGGCGATGCCCTGGACGAAAGCGACATCCGCATATTGCAATCCATGAAAACCGGCGCCCTGATCCGCTATGCCTGTGAGGCAGGTGCAGTGCTGGGCGGTGCCAGCGGGCAACAACGTGCTGATCTGGTGCGCTTTGGAGAAACCATTGGTCTTGCGTTTCAGCTTGCTGACGATCTGCTGGATGTTACCTCAAGTGAGGAGGCCATGGGCAAAGCAGTCGGTAAGGATGCCGTCCGGGGCAAAGGCACGCTGGTCGGAATTCGCGGAACCGGAAAGGTGCGCGAGATGCTGAAGTCTCTGCTGGCTGAAGCCGAGGGCAGTCTGACAAGGTTCGGTGAGGAAGCAAGCGTTTTAAGGGACGCCGCGCACTACGTCGTCGCGCGGAACAACTAGTTCTTCTTCACCAGACAAAAGCCGCCGACATTGCGGATGCGTTTACACAGCGTAATGGCCTGTTTGCGGGTTGGTGTGCCCAGCCGAACCGCCCACTTGCGGCGCATTCCGCGCAGCGCCCGGTCCCGGTAGAGGCGTGGTTTCGACTCGCCAATCTGAACACCGATCTTTGCCCGAACCCGGGTCCAGGAGCGCATCGCGCGAGCACGGGAAAAATTGCCAGCTACCTGTACACCCCAGGGTTGGCGCGGCGGCTGATCTGCGCCGCGAAACCGGGTTTTGAGAATTGGCAGCGCACGGCAGGCCTCGTCAAAGTGTTTCCCTTTTTGCAAGGGCCGGTCTTGTAGAAGCGCCGTGCGGACGCGGAACGAAGCGGCTTCGCGCCCGGTAACTGCCGCCACATAGTCTATCGTTTCAAAGGGCAACCCGGATGTGCCAGCCAGCCAGCGTTCTACCCGGCCGGGGCCAGCATTATAGGCCGCCGCTGCCAGACCAAAATTGCCGAAGGCGGAACGCAAGCTGGCCAACAACGATGCAGAGGCAGGCAATGCCTGGGCCGGATCATAAGGATCCTCGAGACCCCGTTCCTTTGCCGTTCCCGGCATGAACTGGGCAATACCTTCTGCGCCAACGGGACTGATCGCTTTGATGTCGAAGCGGCTTTCGGTCCATATCAGACGTGCAAAGGCTGCTCTTGGAAGCTTGTATTGCTTTGCCGCCCGGCTTATGGCGTCGCAAATACGGGCGGTTGACCATTGAGAAGGAACGGAGGGCTTCTCTTCTGCGTAGGCGGCACTGGGGCATGCCGCCAGGAGACAAACGGTGACCGCGCTTCTACTCAGCAGCGTCCGCAACGTTGCCAAAGCGCTTTTCAACATAGCGTTGCACCAATCCCTCGAATTCCTCCGCGATGTTGTCACCGCGAAGAGTTACTGCCTTTTGACCATCTATGAACACAGGTGCCGCTGGGCTCTCGCCGGTCCCGGGCAGTGAAATGCCGATATCGGCGTGTTTGCTTTCTCCGGGTCCATTTACGATGCAGCCCATGACTGCAACTTTGAGTTCCGCAACGCCAGGATATTTGTCGCGCCAGACAGGCATCGCCTCGCGCAACTGGCCCTGAATTTTTGATGCCAGTTCCTGAAACGTGGTCGATGTGGTTCGCCCGCAGCCCGGGCAGGCTGCAACGATTGGCACAAATGTCCGGAACCCCATCACCTGCAGGAGTTCTTGCGCCACCTGAACTTCGCGGGTGCGGTCGCCGCCCGGTTCCGGAGTCAGGGAAATGCGAATCGTGTCTCCGATCCCCTGTTGCAGAAGCACGCCCAGAGCCGCCGAGGATGCCACGATACCCTTGGTGCCCATGCCGGCTTCTGTGAGCCCCAGATGCAATGCGTGGTCCGTTCGACGGGCCAGTTCGGCATAGACGGCGATCAGATCCTGTACAGCACTGACTTTGGCGGACAAAATGATCTTGTCCTTGCCCATGCCAAGCCGCTGAGCTTCAGCGGCAGAGTGGAGCGCGGATTGCACGATGGCTTCACGCATCACTTCCTCGGCCGAAAGCGGCGATCCGTTATCGGCATTTTGATCCATCAGCTGTGTCAGCAGCACCTGATCGAGGGAACCCCAGTTTACTCCAATGCGGACGGGTTTTCCGTGTTTCAATGCGGTCTCAATGATTGCACCGAATTGCTTGTCGCGTTTTTCCTTGAAACCCACATTGCCAGGATTGATTCGGTATTTGGCCAGGGCCTCGGCGCAAGCGGGGTGATCGGTAAGCAGCTTGTGACCAATATAGTGGAAATCCCCAACCAGCGGCGTGTCGAGGCCAAGACGGTCCAGGCGCTCTCGGATTTTGGGCACGGCGGCTGCGGATTCGTCGCGATCCACAGTAATGCGGACTATTTCAGAGCCGGCGCGGGCAAGAGCTGCGACCTGGGCTACGGTTCCATCAACATCTGCCGTATCGGTGTTTGTCATGGATTGAACAACGATCGGGGCTCCACCCCCGGTCGTGACATTTCCCACCACCACGCCGACCGTATGACGGCGACCCAGTGGGGCAATCAAGGGGGCCTGATCGGTAAACGGATCGCAGGTCAATCAACACTCCGGGCGTGTGAAGGGGTCTAAGTTTCCTGACATTTCATATCAGCACGACAAAAAGAAGTCATTATTTCCCGGCGGTAGCCATGACTACGGCAATGACCGTTTCCAGTTCGGCTTCCATCTCCTTCACCGACAGTTTCCGTGCCTTCACGCCGGAGATTGCCAGCGAAATGGTCTGAGCAAGTGGCAGGTCCAGGACACCCTTCAGGCCAGGTTCCTGCGCCAGGGCGTCGGCAAAAATTTTCCGGTTAAGTTCATCCCATTCAACGAATACTTCCATCCCGATTTCGGATTTCAGGCCGAGAATTTCGTCGCCATGCGGCAGTTTGTCCAACATGCGGTGGTGCGAAAGGATGAGGATTTCGAGTAATTGTTCAAGCCTTTCGCGCAACGGGAGGTGCGATGCCAGGCACTCTTCCGCTGCTGCCCTGCTTTGATCCATGGCCCTGGCAAGCAATGCCGTGAAGATGTCGTTTTTATTTCCGAAGCTCTGGTACAGGGCAGGTCGGGAAATTCCTGCCGCCTTGGCAATGTCATCCATCGACGTTCGTCTGAAACCGTAGGATGAAAATACGCCATATGCCGCGTCCATGATAGCGGCGCGGCGCGTGTCGTCTCTCGGATTTCTCTCGGCTTCAATCATTGTCTTGACGTTCTGACATTTTTTGTTAGTTTGTCAAGAACTGGTCCCTCTCCCATGGAGCAATACCCATGAAACTCACCGTTAACAGCAAAGAAATCGAAATAGAAGCCGATCCTGACATGCCGCTCCTGTGGGCGTTGCGCGACCTGGCCGGCATCCGGGGACCAAAATTTGGCTGCGGTATCGCCATGTGTGGCGCCTGCACAGTCCACGTCAATGGCGAACCCGTACGATCCTGTTCTCTTGCTGTTGGCGACGTAGACGGTCCGGTCGTCACAATTGACGGGTTGCCGGACGGCGACAAACTTCATGTCGTTCAGGAAGCCTGGATCACCGAACAGGTCCCTCAGTGCGGTTACTGCCAGTCAGGTCAGATCATGGCCGCAGTGGCGCTTCTGAAAAACAATCCGGACCCATCGGATGAAGACATCAATGATTCCATGAGCAATCTGTGCCGCTGTGGCACCTACCCTCAAATCAGGGCCGCGATCAAACGCGCAGCCAGCATGAAGGCGGAGGCATAAGACCATGGGCAAGATACTTCGACGTACATTTCTTATCGGCACAGCGGCCATCGTCGGCGGTGTGGCCTTTGGAACCTATACCGTCAAAAAGCCATACGATAACCCGCTTGACGGCAAGCTGGCCGACGGCGAATCCACTTTTAATCCCTATCTCAAAGTAACCAGCGATAACCAGATTACGGTCATGATCCCGCGCTCAGAAATGGGGCAGGGTGTTACGACGACGCTTGCGGCGCTCGTTGCCGAAGAACTGGATGTGAGAATTGAGGACATAAGTGTTGAGCACGCACCAGCGTCTAACGCTTACTTCAATGCGGCGATGCTGGAGGATGGGTCACCATTTCCACATTACCAACGCGACTTCATGGCCGACACAGCGCGCGACGCAATGGGTGCGTTGGGCAAGGTATTGGGATTGCAGGTCACAGGTGGTTCGTCGTCTGTCAAGGACGCCTGGCTGAAGATGCGCGAGGCTGGATGTGCTGCTCGCGAAACCCTGAAACTGGCGGCTGCAGAACGCGAAGGTGTTGCTGCCGACACGCTCAGGACTGAAGCCGGCCACGTCATTGCCGGCGACAAAAAAATTCCCTATGGCGAACTGGCCGAAGCGGCCGCCCGGCTTGATCCGCCGTCCAATATGGTCCTGCGCGATCCCAAAGACTGGAAAATGCTCGGCAAGCCGCTTCCCCGAACGGATGCCAGAGCCAAGTCGACCGGTGCGCCAATCTTTGGCATTGATGTTCGTCTGCCTGACATGCTGTTTGCCACAATCAAGATGAACCCCAAGCTTGGCGGTGCGTTGAAGAGCTTTACTGCCGACGGCGCCAAGGCCGTAAAAGGGGTGGTGAAGGTCGTCGAGATGAAGCGGCAAGACAAGGAAAAATTCGGTGGTGGAGTTGCGGTCATCGCCACCAATACGTGGGCGGCGTTCCAGGGTGCGGAGGCGCTTGAAATTGAATGGGATGATGCGGATTATCCAAAAGATGATGCCGCAATCGCCGAAGTTCTGAACGAGGCCCTGACCCGACAGGATCAAACCCCGCGCGACGATGGGGATGTGACAGCCGCTTTTGCCGACGCTCCGCAGGATCAGATCGTTGAAGCAGAATATGGCGTGCCCTACCTCGCTCATGCGACCATGGAGCCGATGAACGCAACGGCCTGGTTGCGCGATGGCAAGTTCGATATCTGGACCGGCAATCAGGCGCCCACATTGATCCGTGACGACACAGCCTATGAGGTTGGTCTGGATGCTGAAGCTGTCGAGGTTCATACGACGTATCTTGGTGGCGGCTTCGGACGGCGGGGTGAAGTGGACTTTGCGCGCTTTGCGGCACGTGTCGCCAAGGAAACCGATGGCAAACCCGTTCAGGTCGTCTGGTCGCGTGAAGAAGACATGACACACGACACATACAGGCCCGCATCAAAGAGCAAAATGCGGGCGCGACTGGGTGGAGACGGACTACCGGTAGCGCTTGATGTGCAGCTGGCGTCACCTTCCATTATCGCGAGCGTGATGGCCCGGACCTTCCCTTCGCTTTCTCCTGCCGGGCCTGACAACACCATGTTCCATGGTGCAGCCGACCAACCCTACGGCATTGAGAATTACCGCGTTGCAGCGGGCATAGCGCCGATTGACATTCCCATCGGTTTCTGGCGCTCCGTCGGGCATTCCTACAATGCTTATTACATGGAATCGTTCCTCGACGAGGTTGCTGAAAAGGCCGGCAAGGACCCGCTTGAAATGCGACTGGCGTTGCTCAAGGAGCACCCGGCTGCCATCGGCGTCCTGGAAAAGGTTGCCGAGATGAGTGACTGGAAAGCGCCGGCCAGAGCCGGGCGCGGCAAGGGTCTGGCATTCCATCTTTCTTTCGGTGCCTGGACAGCCGAGGTCATCGAGGTGTCCCTGCTGGACGGTGAGGTAAAGATTGAAAATGTCTGGTGTGCTGTTGATGTCGGAACTGCACTGGACCCATCCATTGTCAAAGCGCAGCTGCAATCCGGCATCATCTATGGTCTTTCAGCAGCGCTCGGCCAGGAGATTACCTTTGCAGATGGTCAGGCAGAGCAGACGAACTTTGATACCTATGACGCGATGCGCATGAGCCAGTGCCCGAACATTGAAGTTGAAGTCCTGGAAAATGCGAAACATCTGGGGGGAGCCGGAGAACCGGGCACGCCACCTGCTATTCCCGCGCTGGCAAATGCCATTCATGCCGCAACCGGCAAACGCCTGCGGCAAATGCCATTGTCAAAGGACATTGATTTCGTCTGACGTGCAGGATCGGGCAGGATCGGGCAGGATCGGGCAGGATCAATATCTCAACCCTTCGCAACTAATGCGAAGGGTTGAGGTCTACCGGCTGGACGCTGAGCTTTCTATGGCTCTATAAGGGCCTGAAATTCAGACTCTCATCCAGATGCCAGACCCAAGGGAGCCATCGCGCATGTCTCAATCGCCCGACTCGTTCAAATGCAAAAAAACCCTCACTGTAAATGGCAAGGACTACAGCTATTTCAGTCTTGTTGAAGCCGAGAAGAACGGCCTGACCGGCGCTTCCAGGCTTCCTTTTTCGCTCAAGGTTTTGCTGGAAAATTTGTTGCGATTTGAAGACGGCCGCTCGGTCAATTCCGAGGACATAAAGGCGGTCGCAGAGTGGCTCGATAACAAAGGAACAGCCGGAAAAGAGATCGCCTATCGCCCGGCCCGGGTGCTGATGCAGGATTTCACGGGCGTTCCTGCGGTGGTTGATCTTGCAGCGATGCGAGACGCGACGGCAAATCTTGGCGGTGCGACAAGCCGGATCAACCCGCAGGTACCGGTCGACCTGGTGATCGATCACTCCGTGATGGTTGATTATTTTGGCGGGGCATCTGCTTTCGAAAAAAACGTCGACCGCGAATACGAGCGCAATGGCGAGCGTTACACGTTTCTGAAATGGGGACAGCAGGCGTTTGAAAATTTTCGTGTTGTGCCCCCGGGAACAGGGATTTGCCACCAGGTGAACCTGGAATATCTGGCCCAGACCGTCTGGACGAAAGAAGAAAACGGCGAAACGATTGCCTATCCGGATACACTGGTCGGTACGGATTCGCACACAACCATGGTCAACGGGCTTTCCGTACTCGGTTGGGGCGTGGGTGGTATCGAAGCGGAAGCGGCTATGCTGGGTCAGCCGGTGACAATGCTGATTCCCGAGGTCATTGGTTTCCGTCTTGAGGGTGAACTGACGGAAGGTATCACTGCAACAGACCTGGTGCTGGTCATCGTGCAAATGCTGCGTGAGCGCGGTGTGGTCGGCAAGTTTGTTGAATTCTACGGCCCCGGTCTTAACAACCTGTCGCTGGAAGACCAGGCGACGATCGCAAATATGGCGCCGGAATACGGCGCAACCTGCGGTTTCTTCCCGATCGATAAGGATACGATCAATTACCTCAAATCCACCGGCCGAGATGCAGACCGCGTTGCCCTGGTGAAAGAATATGCTGCGGCGCAAGGCATGTGGCGGGACGAAAACACCGCTGATCCCGTCTTTACAGATACACTTGATCTGAACCTGGCTGATGTCGTGCCGTCGATATCGGGACCTAAACGTCCACAGGACAGAGTTGTTCTTGCTGGTGCCGACAAGGCTTTTGCAAATGTCATGAACAGCGAGTTCGGAAAATCCGAGCGCGGTGTTCGCGTGCCCGTCGAAGGTCAGAACTACGATCTCGGCAATGGCGACGTGGTTGTCGCGGCTATCACGTCCTGCACCAATACATCCAACCCGTCGGTGCTGATCGCAGCCGGCCTTGTGGCCCGCAACGCGCGCGCCAAAGGTCTAACGGTCAAACCTTGGGTGAAAACGTCGCTGGCTCCGGGTTCTCAGGTTGTGACCGACTATCTCGACAAAGCAGACCTTTCCAAGGAGCTTGATGCTCTGGGCTTCAATCTTGTTGGATACGGATGCACCACCTGCATCGGTAACTCCGGCCCACTCGCCGAAGAAATCTCAGAAGCCATTCACAAGAACGATTTGGTGGCCTGCTCTGTCCTTTCGGGCAACCGCAACTTTGAAGGTCGGATTTCTCCTGATGTACGCGCCAACTACCTGGCTTCTCCACCCCTGGTGGTGGCCTATGCCATTGCCGGCTCACTTTATGTCGATGTCGCAAATGACGCGCTTGGGCAAGATGCCGATGGCAATGATGTATTCCTGAAGGACATCTGGCCCTCGAGCGAGGAAATCGCGTCGATCATGCGGGAGACCATCAACGAGGATATGTTCCGCAGCCGGTATGGTGATGTCTTCAAAGGCGATGACGCCTGGCAGGGCATTAACGCTGGCGAGGGTGACACCTATGGATGGGAATCAACCTCTACTTACGTGCAGAATCCACCTTATTTCGAAGGCATGGGAATGGAACCGGAGGAAGTCAAGGACATCGAGGGCGCACGGGTACTGTCGTTGTTCAAGGATTCGATCACGACTGACCACATTTCTCCCGCGGGCGCCATTAAGGGTGACAGCCCGGCCGGTTCCTACCTTCGCGACCACCAGGTGCGCCCGGTGGAGTTCAATTCATACGGCTCTCGTCGCGGTAATCATGATGTCATGATGCGCGGTACCTTTGCCAATATCCGCATCAAAAACCAGATGCTGGATGATGTGGAAGGTGGTTACTCCGTTCATTATCCATCGGGAGAGCAGGGCGCCATGTACGACGTCGCCATGCGATACAAGGACGAAGGTGTGCCTCTTGTTGTTTTCGCCGGCAAGGAATACGGCTCGGGCTCATCACGTGATTGGGCGGCCAAGGGTACCCGGTTGCTGGGCGTCCGCGCAGTGATCGCCGAAAGCTTCGAACGAATTCACCGATCCAATCTGGTCGGCATGGGCGTATTGCCGCTTGTTTTCACCGATGGTGACAGTTGGGAAAACCTCGGCATGACGGGCAAGGAGAAAGTCACAATCAAGGGACTCGACGACCTAAGCCCGCGTCAGGAAATGGATGCGGTAATCGAGTATGACGGTGGAGAAACCAAGACCATCAAATTGCTGTCCCGCATTGATACGGAGGACGAGCTCGATTATTTCAAGAATGGCGGCATCCTTCATTATGTGTTGCGCAACCTGAACCGTGAAGCCGCATAGGGCTCAGTTTTTCATTCTGTATGCTGATGTTCGCCCCCGAGCGTCTCAACAATCATCGGCAGAATGTTTGCAACGATCACATCCACCCCTTTTTCGTTGGGGTGGATACCGTCGCTCAGATTGAGTGTGGCATCAGCGGCCACGCCTTCCAGAAAAAACGGGTAGAGCGACAGGTCATGCTCTTCGGCCAGGTCGCCATAGATTGGATTGAAGGCTTCTGCATAGTCTTCGCCCATATTGGGCGGCGCCAACATGCCGGCCAGCAGAACATCGATGCCGCGCTCCTTCAGCCGTTTGATAATGGCGTCCAGATTCTTGCGCGTGGTTTCCGGGGGGAGCCCGCGGAGTGCGTCATTTGCGCCCAGTTCCAACACAACCAGGTCGGTCCCGTCGGGCACCGACCAGTCAACACGCGACAGACCGCCGCTGCTCGTATCACCCGATACACCGGCGCCGATGATCTTTGCTTTCACGCCCTTTTGATCCAACGCAGACTGCAAACGTTCGGGAAAGCCCTTGCCGGCGGGCAATTGATAACCTGCTGCAAGACTGTCGCCGAGCACGACCACTTGCGGTACATCACTGGCGCGGGCGATAGAGCCAAACAGCGCGAGCCCAATTATGACAAAAATGTAAGATGCAATATTTACCTGATGTGAAAGTTTGAAATTCATAAGGCTTTGTCCATATAGGGCTGGTGTCGGGATGCTGTGAAACCGGTTTGCAGCGAGACATTGTAAGATCAGAAGATGATGACCGGGAAGCGAGAATGCAAGCAATGCTGAATCCGGACCCGGTTGAAAACTCAGTCATACGGCTTGAGGACATACACCTTACATTGGGCGATGGCGCAGCGAAGGTTCATGTT
>CALIOE010000055.1 GCA_938044775.1 uncultured Rhizobiaceae group bacterium | reverse complement strand
CCCAGCCGATCTGCGCTAAATTAATGTCTGGCCGTGTGGCAATCGCCCGATATCTGACCTCAACTGGATCGCGTGTTTATGAGCCGCCCATTCTCCAAATTGATGGTGAGGTTTTTGCCGAGATTGAAGAAGGACGCATTGTTGCATTCAACGGTCACCCCGAGAGCGCCAAGCGCGTAGAAAACCATTACAAGCGAGTTGCCGATCTCTTTGCAATCGAAGGAGATACCGTTCACTCATGGCATGCCGGTATCCATCCGGGATGTTCTTACGATGGAGATATCGCAGATGACCCTGATCGGTGGTCTAACAATGTCTTTCCCCATCCTCGCTTCTTGCATTTCCACACCTGTGGCAACTACGCGCCTGGCGAGATCTGCTGGATGATTCTGGACCCGACAATTGTAGTTGATGGTGTTGCTCTTTGGGACGACGGGAAGCTGATGGTCGAGAATTTCCGGGAGACGGCGGCTGTCATGTCGACCTGGCCGGAGCTGCGTGAATTGATGCTGGAGCCGGCGGGCCCGATCGGAATCGACGTCTAGTCACTGACGATACAAAAGCACTGAAGAGAAGGCCAGACCAGCGGTTTGGCGCATTGCTCGCCAATCACTGCACCGAATTCCCTGAACGATGTTCTTTTCTCTCAGCGCAACGCCCGACGCATCTTCTCATCTGGCCGCGATTCTGAATCATCATCTTGACACAAACGATGAGATGGCGCCCTAAGACATGAAATCATTTGGGAGGCTGAAACATGGTCCTGCGCAACAAGGACTACGGTCCGAACACGACTGCCATTCATGCCGGCGAAACGCCGGACGCGGAAACCGGTGCATCGGTTCCTCCGCTTCATATGTCATCTACATTTGTAACGGATCGGGTTGCGGGCTTTTCAGCCCATGATCTCAAAGAGAGCTCCGGCTTTCTCTACGGGCGCTGGGGCAATCCCACAGTTGGTATGCTCGAACGCAAGATATCAGCCCTTGAGAAAACCGAGGACTGCCTCTGTCTGGCCTCGGGAATGGCGGCTGCAACGGCAATCTTCCTGACATTCCTGTCCGCAGGCGATCACGCGGTGGTCTCAGACGTTTCCTATGCAGGTGTCGCTGAGCTTGCACGGGACACGCTGCCGCGCCTGGGGATCGCGGTGAGTCTGGTTGACATGTCTGATCCTGAGGCCGTTGCCGCGTCGCTTCAAGACAACACCAAGCTCGTCCATTGCGAGAGTCCGGTTAACCCGATTGGTCGACTGACCGACCTCGCTTTGATTGCGCAGCTGGCTCACGGGAGCGGGGCGCTTGTCTCATGTGATGCGACATTTGCCTCACCGATTGGCCAAAGGAGTAAAGAGCTCGGCGTCGACCTGATCATGCATTCGGTTACCAAATATATCGGCGGTCATGGTGATGCCATCGGCGGAGCAGTGGCAGGAACCGCTGAGCTTATCGGAAAAATCAGGGCAGAGTCGGCCATTCACCATGGCGCGATCATGTCTCCGTTTAACGCCTGGCTGATCGCCCGTGGGGCTTCAACCTTACCAATCCGGATGAAGACCCATCAACAAAACGCCCTGCAAGTTGCTGAATGGCTGGAAAGCCGAAACACAGTCACCAAAGTCATTTATCCCGGACTGAAATCACATCCACAATACGAACTTGCCCAACGCCAGATGACCAACATGTCCGGCATGATTTCGTTTCAGGTTGGAGATGCGAAAACAGGAACGGGTGTTGCGCAGAATATGATCGACCATTTGGATGTCATTCACTACGCCGTTTCGCTTGGTCATCATCGCAGCCTGGTTTTCTGGATGGAGACAGCCGGTCTCATGGAGACTTCATTTCGACTGGAGGGAAAGTCTCTTGAGTCCTATCGCCAATTTGCCGGCGATGGCGTCTTCAGGCTTTCTGTTGGATTGGAAGACACAGAGGACCTGGTTGCCGACCTCGCGAAGGTGCTTTGAGCTTATCGACCTGATCGTCTGACAGATTAGATTTTGAGGCCCAGTCTGGGCTTCCAGAATGGCCTGAACAGCTCGATCTTAGGGCAGCGATTCATGACAACTTTCAACCCGGCGTCTTCAGCCAGGCGCGCCGCTTCCTTATCGACGACACCGATTTGCGACCACAATACCATTGCGCCGACTCCTATTGCTTCATGGGCAATGCCCATCAAAGCGCTGGACGCTCGAAACACTTCGACCATGTCGATCGGCCGTTCAATTTCTTCAAGCGAAGCCACGACCGGAAGCCCGCGGATTTCGGTTCCGGCTTCCCTGGGATTCACGGGAATCATGTCGTAGCCGGTTTCACTCAATACCCGCAAAACGCCGTAGCTGAATTTGGTCGGGTCCGAACTGGCTCCGACCATCGCAATGGTCTTCACCGATCTTAGAATGTCGGCAAGATAGTCGGCCGGATAGTCGGCATCATGATCCATATGGATTGCGGTCATCTGGTCTCCTCCGGTTGGGTCGCAATATCGGCTTTCAACTCATCTTGTTTAAGCGGCTCAGCAAACGGATTGCGATACAGTTTGTCGTGGCTGTCGACACCCACATCCAGGGTGCAGTCGCTCTTCGGCCTTGCGACGCAAAGCAGGACATAGCCATCACGAAGTTGTTTGTTATTCAGCGCCACGGCCGCTTGCTGGTCAATTTCTCCGTGCAGCAGCTTCGCCGCGCAGGTAATGCAGCCGCCATATTTACAGCCATACGGCAATGAAACACCCTGTGCCTCAAGGCTCGCCAACAGCGGTTTTTTGGGATCAACCAAAAAACTGGCGCCTCCCCGATTAGCAATGGTTATGGTGACGGCGCCGGTCACAGGAAAATATCCGACGTGCAGTCACCGCCCGGATAGCGTGTTTCATGGCAACGCGAGGGACCATTGGGTTCCTTGCCAAAGTCGACAAAGAAGTCTTCGTCAATGTCCATACCGCCATTTTCCGTGTCGCAATTGACCATGACCATGCAGCCGCCGTTTTCCCGAATCTCTGGATAGAACTGGTTGTCCCAGGTCGAGAACAGCGAAGTTGTGACGTAGAGACGCTTTCCATCAAGGGACAGCTGGATCATTTGCGGACCGCCAGTGATCTTGTGCCCGTTCACCAGCGGCGCTTTGCCCAGCAATCCGCCCATCCAAACCTGACCGGTCAGAACGGGATTATGTGGATCTGAAATGTCGTACTGGCGAATGTCGCCGTGCAGCCAGTTGCAGAAATAGAGGTATTTGTCATCCATGGACAGAAGAATGACGGTGATCATGCCAGGTAGCGGGATAGGCCATTCGGGGTGTTTCTCGTTGGAAACGTCGATAACCTTTTCCCATTTCCAATCACCATCGTCTTTCCACCAGTGGATAATGTTGGACGACAAGGCAGCCCCGACGAAACCATGGCTTGAATCCGGGTCGTGATGAAACCTTACCTCCAGCGGGACGAGGCCATCTTCTCCAAGGTAGAAAGTTTCCTTAACCGCCTTTTTCTCGAAGTCCCAAAAGTGCAATTCTCGCCCATATTTGAGGTGACCAACTTCCTCGAGATCGAAGCCGGGCATAAAGGTATTGGGACCGGCCCATTCGCTGGAGACCATCACGTTGTGGCGCGGTTGATACCAGAAGTCATAGTTGAACTTCATGCCGCCCAGGTCATTCTCCCAGCGGCCCAAAATGTTAAAATCCTTGTCGAGGTGAAGAAAACCGCCGGGCGGGTTACCCTGGGCATCGCCAAGCATCGAAATGATGATGTCGGAGCGCAGGCAATGAACCGTATGGGGTGCTGAGAGATTGGTCGCAGCCTTGATCTCGGCGCCATCGATAATTTTGTGAAGCTTCGGGTTCCGTGGATCCGTGGCGCAATCAACGATATGAAGATTTGACGAGCGCACGCCTGGCACAATGAGGAACTTGCGCTCCATTTCCGCATCATCGTGGCAGGACGAACAGGCGTTCCAACCCATATGATGCAACTCGTCGCCGATTCCGGGCATCTCGAGCCGACTGATGACCTTACTGTAGGTGGCGCTATCCGGATCGGCGTCTATCGTCGCAAGATAGTCGGGCTTCTCTATGCCTGTCCCAACATAAATTGCGATTGTATAGAGCAGCTTTTCGCGCGGTGCCTGCATTGCAGCAGCCGGCGAGGCATATCCCGGCCCGCAACATTCATCTGGCATAGTTTCCACCCTCCCCCGGCTAAACAGCCGGTAACGTCATTTCCCCGCACTTCGCTGCAGGCCATAGTCTGAAAACCCACGAAGCGTTTCGTCTATCTCACTCTCGCTCAGCAGAACAGGGCCACCAATCAGGAGAGAATTGAAATATTGTCGCGCCAGCGTTTCAAGCTCGACCGCGGTCCAAAGCGCCTTTTCCAGTGATTCTCCAAGTGCAATCATGCCGTGATTGGCAAGGAGACAGGCTGTTCTGCCCTCGAGTGCGGTCAATGCCTCGCGGGACAGAGCTTCGGTTCCGTAGCGTTCGTAGCCTGCGCAACGTACGTCAGAACCACCAAACACGGCGACCATGTAGTGGCAGGCTGGAATGGGCTTTCTGGCAATTGCCAGGACTGTTGCATAGGGTGAATGGAGGTGAACCACTGCGCCGATTTCCGAGCGCTTACGGAGGATATCCATGTGGAAATGCCATTCCGTTGACGGCTTGAGCGGACCATCCCAGGCGCCATCCTTCTTTGCAAGCGGCATCGAAGCCATCATTTCCGGCTTCATGGACTCATAAGGTGTTGCGCTCGGCGTGATCAACATCCGATCTTTGTACCGAACGCTGATATTGCCCGACGTTCCCTGATTGAGACCCTGCCTGTTCATCTCCAGGCAACCATCAATCATGGCCTTCCTCAGGGCTCTTTCCTTTTTTGACATGGCCATGATCTGAGTTGTCCTATCTCGGATTGACGGGGGGTTGCATCGCAAGAAAGCGCCGCACTTCCTCTGCGGCCTGTTCCGCAGCAAAGGTCACTGTTCTGACCGATGCTCCAGCGATATGCGGCGTCAATGTAACGTTGGGAAGCTTAAGCAAGGGCCAGTCATCAGGAACAGGCTCAATGGCGAATGTTTCCAGCATCGCACTGCCAATCAGTCCGGATTCCAAGCACGCGTAGAGAGCATCATAATCAACCAGAGGCCCACGTGCCGTATTGACGAAGACTGCATCACTTTTCATATGACTGAACGTTTCCTCATTCATCATGTGCCGGGTCTCTTCGGTGACTCTCGGGTGCATGGTGACAACGTCGCTGTTCGATAGAAGCTCGGTCAGTCCGACATGCTCAACCCCATCGAGCCGATCTTCGGCTGTCAGTTGCACATAGGGGTCATGAACCAGCACTTTTGTCCCAAATGCCCGAAGCAGCCGCACAACCTTCGTGCCAATGTTGCCGTAACCAACCACCCCCACCGTCATTTCGTTGAGTTCGCGCCCGGTCCGGTCCGCTCGATAAAGATCGCCACGCCAATTGCCTGCCCGCAATGATTCATGTCCTTCGCGGATCAGACGTGTCTCTGCCAGAATGGCACCAATTGTAAACTCAGCGACGGCGCTTGCATTGCGGCCGGGTGTATTGACCACGAGGATTTCTCGTTCGCGGGCGGCGGCCATATCGATGTTCACCGGACCGCCGCGCGACACGGCAACCAGTTTCAGATTCGGCAGACGCTCAATCATTCCTCGCGACAAGGGTGCCAAATGCGTTACGAAAATTTCAGCATCTGCAACAAATTCTACGACCTCATCGCCGTTACCGAAATACTCCTTCAGCCCGTCCATTCCTGGCACCGCATAACCGTGCTCCATCGGAACGTCCGGCCAGGGTTGCAACTGTGTTCGAATATCGAGCTCGCCGATATGGGCCTCCCGGATTTTTTGCTCAAAAACTTCGGGCAGCATGAACAGATCACCTATTATCGCAATTGATGTCATGATATTTCTCCACGCAACCTTACTGCTCCGACATCAGGCCGCGTGCCGTATCGTCGTCGACAACGAGGTGGGAGACGTATCCCCCTTTCAGCGTGGCCCTTATAGCGTTCAGCTTGGCAGGGCCGCCAGCTACCAGAACTCCTGACCCCTTTGATTTAACCTCACTCAGTGTGATTCCGATCATACGATCGTCCATTTGCCCGATGATGTGGTTGCCGTCATCGTCGATAAAGCGACCGCACAACACGCCCACCGCCCCCTGTGCCGTATACCAGTCAAACTCGCTTTTGCTGGTGATGGATGTCTGAACGATGTGAGTGTCGGCATCACAATTTCCGACCGAGAAAATGGTGCGGTCGAACGAATTGAATTTCTCAAGCTGGGTTCGAATAACGGGCTCGTTGCGCAATGCTTCAGCCAGCTCGGGTGTCGTCAGAATTGCCGGTGCATGCAAAGTGTAACAGTCAGCGCTAAGGCGGGATGATATGCGAATGGCACAGCTCTCCGCAGTTGATATCAGGGGCGAAGTCATGGAACCAATCATCTGACACACAGTCAGATCCGCAATCTTCCGACGGGGAACCTCTTCAGCAAGAAAGTGTATTGTCTCTCCCCAGGCAACTCCTACGACGTCGCCCGGCTGGAGGATCTCGTGCAAAGCCATCGCGCCAACTCTGGCCACATGTTGGTTTCTCAAAGTGCTGAGATTAGCGGTCGGGCTTCTGCGGTCTGGACCAAATTCGGCAACATAGACATCGACGAGCCCGTATTTGTCCCGCAACTCCTTCGAAAGACTTGAGACCGCAAATGAAGCGCCATTAATTCTGATGTCGACGATGTTCTGCTCTCGGGCCAGGCGCAGATAGTTTATCACGGTCGGCCTCGAGACACCGAGTCGAAGCGCAATTTCGTTCTGTGTCAGCCCCTCCTTATAGTAGAGCAGTGCCGCATTCGCGAGAACGGAATCGTCGCGCTGGGAATGGGTACGTTCCTGCGTTTCGAGTGCTTGAGCCAAGTCAGACATCCAGAGTTGTCGCGGTTTCAATGAATGCGAGCGTTTGTTCGAGATCCACCACACCCGCGTCTGATCCAAGTCCAGTGGCCACAAGGCCGGATACCGCTGTACCCAGCCGGCAGGCTTGTTCGAGGTCATATCCCATCGACAGTCCCGCAATGAAGCCACCGCAATAGCTGTCGCCACATCCGGTCGTATCGGAGACGTCGACCTTGAAAGCCGGCATCCGCCAATCATCATCGTCCGTGCTGATGAAGGA
Organism: uncultured Rhizobiaceae group bacterium; assembly: GCA_938044775.1. Classification (GTDB taxonomy): domain Bacteria; phylum Pseudomonadota; class Alphaproteobacteria; order Rhizobiales; family Rhizobiaceae; genus Pseudahrensia. The sequence goes on along the minus strand of CALIOE010000055.1, from coordinate 25,028 downwards.
GCCCCTGTCACCCCATTTGAAGATACAGGTGGTGGCCCCGAGATCTTTAAAAAACTTAGCCGCTTCGCCCGGTTGCGATCGTCCGGATATGAACTCCGCTTCCTCCATCGAAGGCATGAAATAATCGACCGCAGGCAGAAGGGCAGCAAGTTGATCAACGGTTTTGTCGGTGGGGCCAATAAGATCCATTGTGATCGTCAAACCCTGTCGCTTCGCGTGAGCAAGGAGCTTGGCGCTTTGTCCTTCATCCATCCTGGCAAGGAACCCCGTGCCGCCGTGATGCAGGTAGCGGGCACTGCAAACAGAATCGAACGCCTCATCCGAAACGAACCACTCGTCTGAAGCGCCACGGCAATGCAGAGCGGGGCGCTCACCATTTGGCCTGATAGGCAAAATCGTGGCCGAGGTTGCGACCGCTTCTGTGCGTTGGATAAGAGAACAGTCAATTCCCATCCGCTTATACTGGTCAACGATAAAATCACCTTTTTCATCTTTGCCAACACATGCTGAAGTAGAGCATCGCAAACCCAGTTTGGCTGCGTTCATGACAGCACCGGAAGCTGTGCCTGCCGGGTTCATCCGGATCTCGTCAATAAAAGCGATGCCGCCGCCGTCGGGTATCGAGGTAACCGGTCGGCCGGCAATGTCCAGGATTGTCAGTCCAGCGAAGATCGCATCAAATTTTGGTTGGCTCCTGGCCATCAGTGTCCTCCGGTTGCATGACGGTCGCGCCCTGCGTCCCAGAGAACCGCTGAAGACGCAACGCATTTTTCATAAGCACTGTATAAGGACTCATATCGAGCGACATGACTGGGATCCGGCTTGTGTGATCGCGTTGTCTCGACCCTTACCGGAGGCCAATGGGCTTCAACCAGACCCGCGGCCTTCGCGCCAATGATTGCAACTCCCCATACGCCATGGTCGCTCGCATCGCTGGCCACGATTCTGGTGTTCATCACACTGGCAATGATATCGCACCACAGCTGGTTCCGCGCGCCGCCACCGGTCAAAAATACCTGACCTGGATTCTCCAGTCCGGTTGCCTCGAAGCAGTGCCGTAGGCTGAGGGCGACTCCTTCCATGACGGCACGGGCCATGTCGGCTTGGCTGGTTGAAGCTGTGATTCCAAGAAACGAAGCAGTCGCATGAGGTGCCACGAAGGGCGCACGTTCACCCGTCAGGAATGGAAGAAACATGACTCCATTGGCGCCTGGCGGAACACCGGCTGCCATCCCGTTAAGCCGTTCGGCAGTCTCTTTCGAATTCTTGCCGCCAAAGTTGCCTTCATCCATTGATGTGAACCAGTCCAGAGCAGAGGCCCCACTCAAAGGTGCGAGCACTTTTATCCAGTTTTCCTGGTAGGGATGCACCAGTGTCGCGCCGGCAGGAGGTGTGGTGAACGGTTCGGGGTCAACGACAGCTGCAACCACGCCCGTGGTGCCCAGAACCAGACAGATGTCGCCTGTCTTGTCCAGGCCCATGCCGCTGACCATGGAAGCGAGATCGATGCAACCGACGGCCACCGGTGTTCCAGCAAGAAGGCCAGTCTCCAGGGCAGCTTGCGCGGTCATTCGGCCGTTCAGTGTTGTCGCAGATTGCGGCTCCGGCAGACAGGCATGCAGTTCCTGGACGCCGAGCATCTCAAAGGCATCAGCCACAAAGGCGCGTGATTCAAGATCAAGAAACGGAATCGACGCATCGGAAAAGTCCGTTGTCAGCTCTCCTGTCAGCTTAAAATTTATCCAGTCCTTACAGCACAAGGCATGTCGGGCTCGCATCGCATTTTCCGGTTCATTGTCTTTCAACCACCGAAAAATAGCGGCCGACGAACCGGCCCAAATTGCGGTTCGACAGGTCTTTGAAAGCCTGTCGCTCGTTCCATCGTCCATCCATGACCGGACATAGTCATTGGCTCTCTGGTCGTTCCACAGAATCGCATTGCGGATCGGGTGGCAATTTTCGTCGAGCAACCACAAGCCATCTCCCTGCCCGCAAACGCCGATGGACGATATAAGCTCGGGGGAGACCTGCTCGCAGATGGACCTGAGTGTCTTGACGACCGTATCCCACACGCCGGACATCGTCTGGGACGACCAACCCGCTTTGCTGTGAACCACCGCGCTATGAACAGATTCCTGAGCATGCACAGTGCCATCACAGTCAAAAACGACAGCCTTCGTGGCCGTCGTTCCGACGTCGATTCCAAGATGCATTTGAGCGCTCATTCACTTCCCAATCGCTTATTCAACAGTTTGACATATGTCATATCTTTTGACACAAGTTAAGTCCGGTTCTCGAGCTTTGCTGAACAGATTTCGCGATTCATAAGTTCGGCGTCAGGGACCCATACGTCGCCAAGTGGCAAGCGAGAAGCCAACTTGTGAAAAAATTTGCAGCGCTTTCGCAGCTGTAATCTGGGAGGAAACATACTATGACGAAATCGATTCTATCAGGTGTCAGAGCCCTTTCTCTGGGTGTCGCCGCGGCCGCGGTCATGGCGACTTCTGCCTTCGCCGCCGATCTTAGTCTGGCTGGCAAGAAAATCGGAGTGGCGGTTGTAGGAACGCAGCATTTCTGGGACCGCGAAGCGTTCAATGGCGCGCTTGATAAGGTGAAGGAACTCGGCGGCGAAGCCGTACCGGTCGATGGGGGCCGGGACAATCAGGTTCATGCCGATAACCACGACATCCTGTTAAACCAGAAAGTCGATGCCGTAATTTCCATTTTGGGCGACGGAGCCGTGGAACCCAAATTTGAGGCCCTGAAGAAAGCCGGGATTCCGGTGTTCACTGTCGATCATCTGTCCCCACATGGGGTCAACAACACCACGTCGGACAACTATTATATGGGCACAACAATCGGCCGCTACATGGCTGATGCGATTGGCGGTAAGGGCAAGGTTGCTGTGTTCAACGCCTTTGAGGGCGCGTTGCGCATCTGCGGTATTCGCACGGGTCTTTGGAAATATGTGATGCAGGATTATCCCGGCATTGAAATCATGCAGCCGGAACTGGCCGAAGAGTTCGCCAACGCGCCGGAAGACGCGCGCAAAAAGACACTTGACCTGCTGAATCAGCATCCCAAAGGCACGATCGATGCCATTCATGTGGGATGTTGGGATCAACCGGCCATTGGCATTGTCCAGGCGCTGGAAGAAGCAGGCCGGACAGAAATCAAGGTCACCGCGTTGGATGGTGGTCCCGATACACTGGAGATCATGGCTGAAGAGGGAAGTCCATTTGTGGCAAATGTTGCGCAGCAACCGCGCAAAATCGGATCCACCGCAGCAATGAATGCGGCGCGCCACTTTGCCGGTGAGAGTCTGTTACCTCAAACATTTGTCGATGTGCGTCCCGTCAATGGACCGGAGGAAGCGAAAGCGGTCTACAAAGAACTTGGCTACGGGGAAATTAAGTAATGTAGCCCCGGTGATGATGGTTCAGTAGGCCCGTGCTGTGTCATGGGCCTTCTTTCATCTTGCCAATCGAAGCGCGCGAATTCACGATCCGTCTCCATGACCTTTGACGCCCAGATCCTGAACATGTCCGGCATCTCCAAGGCGTTCCCGGGCGTGCAGGCGCTGGATGCAGCAAGTCTTTCGGTTGATGCCGGCGAGGTTCACGGCCTGGTTGGAGAAAACGGAGCCGGCAAATCGACGATTATTAAAGTACTGGCAGGCGTATATTCTCGCGATGCCGGTGACGTTGAGATAAATGGTATCGGTTTTGAAACTTTGTCGCCTGCGGCGGTTCATGATGCAGGTGTTCGATTCATTCATCAGGAACTGCACCTCGTTCCTCACTTTACGGTCGCGGAATCGGTATTTATGGGGCAAGAGCTCCAGGGAGTGCTGGGCACAAAGAACACAGCTATGCGCAGGCGGGCAGAGGAGTTTCTCGAGGAGTCTCTCAACGCCCATATCTCCGCAACCACGCTGATTCGCGACCTGGGTATCGCCGAGCGAAAGCTCGTCCAGATTGCCCGGGCATTAATCGACAGCAAAGCGCAAATCGTGGTTTTCGACGAACCGACAGCTCCCCTGGCGATTGGTGAGATTGAACAGCTGTTTCAGGCAATACGCCGCCTGAAGGAACGCGGCATTGCGATGATTTACGTGTCGCACTATCTCGGCGAAATTACCGAATTGTGCGACCGGGTCACGGTTTTCCGCAACGGTAAGAACGTCGCAGTTGAGAGCGAAATCGATGAGCGGTCTACTGAAACGATTATCAGGCACATGGTTGGTCGTGATATCGAGGAACTCTATCCGAAAAAAGACCATGGCGTTCGCGACCCGATCCTGAAGCTATCGGACCTGACCAGTGATGGACGGTTTTCAGGGATCGATCTCGCAATCGGGAAGGGAGAAATCGTTGGTATCGCGGGCCTGATCGGATCTGGTCGCGAAGAGCTGACCGACGCGATCTACGGGCTGGCACAGCCCACTTCAGGGATAGTGACCCTTGATGGCAAAGATCTCAACGTGACATCTCCTTCAATAGCTGTTGAGGCCGGAATAGTCCTGGTGCCGCGCGATCGCCGCCATGATGGTCTCGTGCTGGACCTGAATGTAGCGGACAACATAAACCTCGCCTCCCTGGACGAGGTCGCAACCTCATTTCTCGAAAACAGGAAGGCGGCAATCCAGCGCGCCGAAGCGTTGTGCGAAAAGCTCGACATTCGCCCACGAAACGCCGAAGCCATCACTCGGTTCTTGAGTGGCGGCAATCAGCAAAAAGTGGTTCTGGCCCGGTGGCTGGCCACGGGTTCAAAACTGTTCATTCTGGACGAACCGACGGTCGGTGTGGACATCGGAGCCAAAGTAGAGATTTATCAGGTGATAGAAGGGCTTGCCGCTCAGGGCGCTGGAATACTAATTTCGTCTTCAGATCCGTCGGAGCTTCTGGGCATATGTGACCGAATTGTTGTTCTGATGAGGGGTGAAAAGATAGCCGATGAACCGGCAATCACTCTCAACCTGGACAGTTTGACCGCACTGACAACAGGCGGCGGATCAGTGGATACAGCAACGTGACCACCAGCCGTCCACATGCCGCTTCGCTGGTCAGCAAATCCGCAATGGTCGGATATCTGCCCTTGGTAATATTCGTGGCATTGCTTGGTTACCTGAGCATCGCATCGTCCAACTTTCTGACACCGGCCACTTTCGATTTGATACTGCGCCAGGCCGTTCCAACAATCATCATCTGCATGGGTCTTTCAGTCGTCGTTATGGCAGGTGGAGACGACGTTGTGTCTGGTGGTATCGATCTTTCTATACCTGCCACTGCCGTTCTGTCTGCGGCCATCATCGCACAACAGGTCACCAATCAGGGCACGCCGTTGGCGGCTGCCTTGGTCATGGCTCTGGGCGCCGCAGTGCTGGTGGGCGCCGTCAACGCGATACTTGTTGTTCGCATCGGCATGACGCCACTTCTGGCCACCCTTGCCACTTCTGTCGCCGTCGTCGGAATCATCAAGGTCGTCACTTCGAGCAGGCGCATAAATGTCAATGATCCAACAATTGTGTGGCTGCGCGACGGCACAATCGCTGGCGTATCAGTAAGCGTGGTCTCGACCTTTTTGCTTTTTCTTATTCTGTTCTTTGTTGCCCACCGAACCCGTTGGGGTCTCAACCTGCAGGCAGTGGGCGGCAGTCGCGAAGCTGCCGAAGTATCCGGCATTTCGGCTCGAAAATTCGTGGCGCAGTCCTTTATTGTTGCGTCGCTTACAGGAGGCCTTGCGGCGATGTTCGTGTTGGCCCGTGGCTCGGGTTCAACGCCGGGGACCGAAGAAAACCTCTTGTTGGAGATGGTGCTGGCAACATTCCTGGGCGCAGCCTTTTCGCCGCGCAGAGTGGTAACGCTCTGGGGAGCTGTACTCGGCGCGGTTCTCGTTTCAGCCTTATCCATCGGGTTCAAGTCGATCGGCGTGAATGTCTTCTGGACCGGTTGCATAAAGGGAGCTTTGATCCTGGTGGTAGTGGCTTCTGCGTCTTTGTCGACAAGGGTCGCTTCAAGGGGGCGGGCAGCATGAATATGGTTGCCAATACCGGTGGTGCGGGATTGCGAAGCATTTTGGTCCGCTACGGGTTCCTGATCATCATCGCAGCCTTTTTTGCCTTCTTTGCGCTCTACACGAGCAGTTTTCTGAATGGCTCCAACCTGCTCAACATCGTCGAGGGTTCGTCCATCTTGCTGATCCTTGCCCTGGGGATGACGCTGGTCGTGGCGCTCGGCGGCATCGATCTGTCGGTCGGCATTGCCTTCGACATGGGGGCCGCATTCGCGATTGTGGCGATGAAGGAATACGAACTGGCCTGGTACGTCGCCGTGTTGATTGGGATCGGCGGCGGTGCACTGGTTGGCCTCCTGAACGCATTCCTGGTTGTCAGGCTCGCAGTTAGCCCGTTTCTGGCAACGCTTGGAACGTTTTTCATCGGCAGTTCTGTACAGCGGGTTTTCACAAATGGAGGGGGCCCAATTTCACACCGGCGTGTCCCCACCGAGTATCGCAACCTGGCGATCGGCGACGTCTACGGTATTCCTTCAGAGGTCATTATCTCAGCTGTCGTGCTGATCGGGTACTATGTTTTTCTTGAACGATCGATCTTCGGGAAACGCATTCATGCCATCGGCCTGCAGCAAAGTGCGGCCGTTGTCGCGGGCATTAAGGTGCGCAGCTATATTGCAATCGGATTTGTCCTTGCGGCCGCTACATGTGCCATTGGCGGCATCATCGGTTCGGCGAATCTGCGTATGTTTACGCCCCTTGCCGGGTTCTCCTATCTTCTGGATGCCATCGCCGCTGTCTTCATAGGTGCGTCGATGCACCCGCGTGGCCGTCCAAATGTGCCGGGAACCCTTGTTGGTGTGCTGTTCCTGGGAATGGTGGCAAATGGCCTCAACCTGATGGGCCTCGACTTCAATACCAAGGATGCACTGTCAGGTCTTATTTTGGTCGGTGCATTGGCGATAGCGGTTGCGCAACGAAAATTGAGATAATCCGCCGCCAGTTGGCACGACCTGGTGCAGCTTCACGCGAAGTTGGCCGTCGAGAAATCTCATGCTCAATTCTCCGCACCGACACGACATTCAAATCGGAGACGTTTGCAACCGGCGCACTGATCTGTCTTGGCAGGCGCTTCGTAATATGCTTAATATGTGAATTATAAACATAGAAAGCCTTAGCGCTGGCAGTTGCGAACTGCCGCGGCTACGATGATCGTGAGGAGATCTCCATGGAAAATTCAGCAATCGAAGAGTTGAAAACTCCGAACTCTCCTGATCCGCAAGCCGAAAGCGCGTTAAACTCCCGCCACGGCAACGGCATTCGGACAGGGGAGCAATACCTCGCTGGCCTGCGCGATGATCGGGAGGTGTGGACACGCGGCAAGCAGGTTGACGATGTTACCGTCGAACCGGGAATGGCGCGTGGCGCGGCGACTCTTGCCTCGTTCCTCGACAAACAGCATGACCCGGCCTACCGCGACATGGTCACCTATGAGGACGAAAACGGGACCCGCTGCCCGATTGCCTACCAGATTCCGAAGTCTGCAGGAGATATCGCAGCTCGGGGTCGGGCATATTACGAATGGGCAAAGTGGTCCAACGGCATGTTTGGCAGAACCCCCGATTACAAAAACGCGTCTTTAATGGCCTTTGCCGCCGCATCCAGCTTTCTGGCCCAGGGAACAAAGGGCCCCGGCGGTGAGCAAATGGCCCGTAACATGGTCGACTTTTATGACTATGCGCGCACCAACGACAAGGTCATGACCCATACATTGGTCAATCCAACCTTCAACCATGCTCAGGCTGCCGCCGGACAATATTCCGAAAAGGTGGCGCTTCAGGTGGTTCGGGAAACAGACGCTGGAATCATCGTAAATGGCGCTCGGCTGCTCGCAACGCTCGGACCATTCGCCGACGAAATCGAGGTGTTTCCTTCTACCGTCTTGCGTCCCAGCGACGAAAACGTCCCTTTTGCGTTTGCATTTGCCCTGCCGGTAGCAACGCCGGGATTGAAACTTCTTTGTCGCGATTCTTACGATGAGGGAAAATCAACCTTCGATGCGCCGCTCGCATCGCGCTACGAAGAGATGGATGCCGTCGTTGTGTTCGACAATGTGCTGGTGCCATGGGAGCGTGTGTTCCTTTACGCGCAGCCGGAACTTTGCAACCAGGCGTTCAATACCACCAATGCGGTTGTCCACATGATGCATCAGGTTGCCTGCGGCAAGCTTGCGAAGGCCGAGTTCATGGTAGGCCTGATGTGTTCGATCGCGAAAGCATCGGGGCGCGACAAGGACCTTCACACAAAAGGGCTGATTGCCGAAGTGATGCAAATGGCAGAAACCGTCCGGGCATTGCTGTTTTCTGCGGAAGCACAGGCCCACGAAGACGAGTATGGCAACTTCATTCCGCTGCGCAGTCCGATCGACACATCGCGGAACATCTTCCCCAGAATGTACCCGCGCATGGTTGAAATCTTGCAGATGATCGGGTCATCTTCCCTGATGGCGACACCAGCCGAGGCCGATTTCGACAATGACCTGAGCGACGATGTCGCTCGTTACTTTCAGCTCGCCAACCTTGAATCTCGTGACCGCGTTGCGCTTTATCGTCTTGCGCACGATGTGGCCATTTCCGGTTTCGGGAATCGTCAGGCCCTCTACGAACGCTTCTTTTTCGGCCCCCCTGCCCTCATGGCCTCCGCTTACTACGATATCTATGACAAGGACACTGTCACCAGCCGGATAGACGAATTGCTGGCCCGGCCTTAGTTCGACGCGAATTCTGGCCACCAGTCTAACAACACATTGAAAAATTGAATCTTTCGTCCAGACAGCCCTGGCCGGGTCAGATCGTGCCGACGTGTCTTTATTTGATATATTTTGTGATCATCCGGTTCCCGTTTCTGCCCACAATTGGGAACAATCTGCTCAGCGAAAGCGTCGGGGCACGCACCTGCAAGCGCCAAGGAGAGAACTATGGCCAAAGTATTGATCGCAATAGCAGCACTGTTTGTGTTGTCCGCCTGTACAGCAACTGAAAGGGGTGCCGCAACGGGGGCAGCAATCGGTGGTCTTGGAACAGCTGCTGTAACTGGATCGGGTAGAAAAGCGGCAGTGGGCGCGCTGGTTGGTGGCGTGGCCGGCGCCTTGATTGGCCGGGCGAGCGAGCCGGGCAAATGCCGCTATCGCGACCGTCGTGGGCGCATCTATATCGACGACTGCTGAAAAGCGTCGGAATAATTCTGTGAAGGCCGTATCGTTGAAAAACGGTGCGGCCTTTTTGGTAGCAGCCAGAGAACAGTCAAACGGAAAATGGATTGCTGATTCGTGCTCAGATTACGCGGTGGCCACAAGGCGATAACCGCAATCGTGTTCCTGCAGATCAATAAGATGAGAATAGCGATGTGCCCACTTGCCGTTTTCCAGATCAACGGCAAGCCTTGCCAGCTGCTGGGATACATCGCCCAATGCCCAGAAGGAAGACATGGCAGCCCGAACCCGGTCGTCGAGATAGGCCGCTGGTCGACGCCAATAGGCGCTCAGGAAACCATCCGAGCAGTCGTGTGGAATCGGCACTTTGGAGATTTCCACTGAGCCCAACCATTCTTCATAGTCGGTGAGCTTTGGCATCTGGCCTTCATCTAATGTCACAAGCTCAGGGATGTAATCCGCTAACCAGAAGCCGCTAAACGAAGGGTCGTAGGTCAGAAACACCAATTTACCGCGGGTCACGCGGCGCATCTCGCGGACCCCCCTGGCCTGGTCGGACCAGTGATGGATGGTCAACACGGCCATCGATGCATCAAATGCGTCGTCGTCAAAGGGCAGTGATTCCGCGAACCCCTGGATGACAGACGCGGTCGATTGCGGACGCTGTTGTATCATTTCCGCTGAAGGCTCAACTGCTGTCACCTGGCGGTTTGTTGGTTCGTAAGATCCTGCTCCCGCGCCAACGTTCAAGACAGTTCTCGCATCTCCAAGAGCTTCCTCAATCCTTTGACCAATGCGCGGATCCGGCCTTCGTAAGTTGGCATAGTTCAGTCCGATCTTATCGTATAAGGCGATCATGTTGTTTGTTGCCCTGCCCCGAGTTCCCATTTGAGTGAATGCCTTGATCATCACGCATGGCTGCCATCGTGTCGCTGAAAACTCAATGCATGCCTCTTCGACTTTTGAATCCCGGGAATGCAATAGAGCGTCTTGTCAGTCGTTTCCGCATCACCAGGCACCAGCCGGCATGCTCGCCTGGCACTGTTTCCGCAATCACACTTGCCAGGATTGAACCGTTGTTGGCACACTGTCGTCCAGGCTCTCACCACAGAGGTTCGTCATGAATCCCGATATCAATCTGCCTCTCATCATGCTGGCGGCCTTGATTGCAGGTATGAGCCCAGGCCCTGCAACGCTGGCTATTGCCGGCACGTCGATGTTGTCGGGTCGCAAGCAAGGGCTTGCTCTCGCATCCGGGATCACAACAGGTTCCCTAATGTGGTCCATCTCCGCCGCACTCGGCCTTGGGGCACTGATGCTGACCAATGCGTGGATGCTTGAAACCATGCGTTATGTGGGCGCGTGTTACTTGCTCTATCTGGCGTACAGGGCTGCTCGTTCGGCGTTCCGCCGTGACCTGGCGCTGGCCGAAGACATTTCAGTTGCATCGTATCGGACCACTTTTGGAAAAGGATTGGCACTCCATCTGACAAACCCCAAGGCGATCTTGTTTTTTGGCTCCCTGTTCTCCATTGGCGTCCCAGCCAACTCTTCACCAGGAGATCTGGCGATGGTTATCCTGGCAGTTGGGATACAAAGCGCACTGATGTTCCATTTTTACGCTGTTCTGTTTTCGAGCAAACCCATGGCTTCAGCCTACGCCAAGGCTCGCCGCTGGTTTGAAGGCATGTTTGCGATTGCGTTCGGCTGTGCCGGATTCAAAATCCTGACCACGCGTTTTGGTTAAACGACTGGTCTGTCGACGGTTTGTTCGCTCACCATACTCAAGCAAATCTCGTTGCCGCCGCTTGCCCCAACCCCGTCCTTAATTCTATCTTAATCTCCACCAAAGTTGCGGCTTGTATTGAGTGAACCGGCTTGCAGCCGGGGGAGGTCCCTATGTCGCGTGAACTGCGCAAAGTCCAATCTGGATTGGAAACGGTAACCGGTGCAACATTGGCCATTCTGGCGCTTGCATCGGGTGTATACACCTATCTGGGTGTCCGGGAACTGCTAAACGGTTCAGCCACGGTGGTGTTCCTGGGAGCCGTGATTTATTCCATCGCCGTGTCTGTCGGAATTTTTGGCTTCTGGTCCTATCTCATGCGATTCATGCCGCATGTGAAGACACCGATCGGTCGACGGGGACTTTATGTCGCTATGGCGCTTGGTTCGGCGATGATTGTCGCCATGTCGTCATGGCTGAACGCCGCGGCGCTGGCGGGTGGTGCTGCGCTGGAGCAACATCTCGCAAATACGACCGAGCAGTATCAGCAGAAGCTCGAGCAGGCGCATGACAACGCGCTGGCAGCGCAAAGCCTGCTGCCTGATATTCAACTCGCCTCGCAGCGCTTTTCGCGCCTTTCCAGCGAAGAAGCCGCCACCGGTGCCCTCACAGGAACGTCGGGCAGCGGAACGGTCGTGCAGCTTCTGAGCCAGATGTCCAGGCAGTTACAAGGTCTGTCGGCAGAGGTTGTTGCCTCGCGCGAACCGACTAAGGAGCGCTTTGAGGAGGGAGGGACACGGCTCGCCCAGATGCGCAAACTGGTTTCCTCTCCCGGTCCGGTTGCAGCGCGGGCCAACGCGTTCGCGGAAGAAGCGGTTGCGCTTTCCGGTACGATCGCCGCGCTGCAGCAAACGTCGATTGCGCCGGCCGTGAAACGAGCCGCTGAGGATTTGTCCCGCAGCTTCATTGCCCCTATAGCCGATGGATCGACGCAGGATCTCGCCAATCGACAAAACGACGTTGTTGATAGAGTCCAGAAGTCCGTCAAGACCCAAAGTGAGGTGCTCGCTCAGGCCGCAGACGAAATTCTGCTGCGTCCCGCGGTGGAATCGGTGCGCTTTACTCCTCTCTCATCTCCTGAAGCTGTCTTGCGCTATGCCAAGGATTTCATGCCGTCCTGGGCCGGTGCAATATCCATTGATCTGTTGCCTGCGGTCCTCATTTTCATTTTATGCATCGTCCAGGCTGAGATCCGCAAAGAGGACGGCAGCGACCTTGACGCCAACGAGGTCACTGCCCATGACATGATGCGGGCAGTCCGACTCTACCGTCAGCTCGGCACAATGGACGAAGAAGATGACGGATCACCTCCGCCGGAAACCCGAAAACGGTTGTCGGAAAGCCCGACCGATGACGACCCGAAGATCACGTCCCTTCCTTCTCTGAAAAGCTGACAACTCATGCCTGAAACGGACGAGCAGATACGGGCAGGTCCATTAACGGCGGTGATACGATCAATCTCCAACGGAGGTTTTCTGCGGTTTATATTTCTCGGGATGCTGGCACTGTCGGTCGGGACCGTTGGCTACGATTTCCAACAGCTGATCGCCAACGCTCCGCTGGGGCAACCCGGATCGCAGACTCTCGAACCGACTCCGATGGAACTGCCTGTGCCAGGTGATCAGACCCGCCCCTATCTTCCGAAGACGATGCCCCTGGGCCCAGGGCGTCAAAAACCAGATCTGCCCGGTTATTTTGGACCTCTTGACGGAACCGTACTCTCGGCACCCATGCAATTTGTGCGCGGCGAGGAAGACAAGGTTTCCGCCATCGGAACCATTGACCCGGGCGCATCAGACCGGCTCGAAGCCTTCCTTGAAGACAATAACAAGCAGATCGGTGAAATCGTACTGCATTCTCCTGGCGGTTCAGTCGCGGATGCCCTGCTGATGGCTCAAGCAATCCGCGACGCAGGCATATCCACACGGGTCGCGGCAGACGGCTATTGCGCGTCATCCTGCCCGCTGCTTCTGGCGGGTGGTCTATACCGAAGAGCAGGACCAAGGGCTTATATTGGCGTTCATCAGGTCTTCGCTCTTCCCAGTGCGGTTGGAACGTTACAACGCGGCATGGCTGACGCCCAGGCGATTTCTGCGCTTTGCCAGAGGTTGCTGGTTAACATGGGCGTCGATGCAAAGGCATGGATATTCGCCATGAGCACCCCACCTCAGGACCTCTATTTGTTCACACCCGAGCAGTTGCGCGAGTTCAGACTGGCGAACCACCGCCGGCCGGTCACACAACCAAAGCCGAGGCCGCTGGCTGAGGGATGATCTCCGGGCGCAATGGCTGGTTCGAAACAGAGACGGCCTATTCTTCTCTGAAGGCCTTGCCGAAGGAATCCAGCATCGGCTTCAACAGATATTCGAAGAACGTTCGATTGCCGGTCTCGATATAGGTTTCGACCGGCATTCCAGGGAAGATCTGATTCCTGTTGATGTTGTCGGGGAGAACCTCGGCGATTTTCAAACGCGTCGTAAAGTACGGCTCGTTTGTTGCCGGGTCCATCAGGCGGTCCGCAGACTTGTAGATCACTTCCGCAGGCACTTCCGGAGTCACCCGGCTGTTGAGCGCGGAGAATCGCAAATTGGCTTTCTGCCCTACCGTTACAACGTCCACATCCAGCGGACTGAGCCGGGCTTCAATGATCAGTTCGCCGCCGGTCGGCAGCAAGACCATGATGTCTTCTCCAGGACGTATGACACTGCCCGGGGTCGTGCTGTTAATGTTGACGATGGTGCCATCCGATGGTGCTCGCACATCAATGCGCACCAACCGGTTTTCAGCGGTACGAATTTGCTCCTCAGCATCAGCTATCTGACGACGAAGATCGTTGAGTGCGGTTATCGCCGTTTCGCCACCTTCGATCGTCGACCGAAATTTGCGCTGCTCCGCCTCGACTATCGAGGTTTTGGCCTCGCCGATAGATGCGAGAAATCCACCAATCCGACCTTCCAGCTCTGAGCGATTGCGTACAAGGCGCAGATACTCAGACCGGTTGGTCAGCTTGCGTTCCAGCAGTTTGCGTTTGACCTCGATTTCGTCGTCCAGAATTTCGATCTGAGTTCGCGCAGAGCTTGTCTGGGCTTCAAGGCCACGGATCTGCTCGTTCAGAGCGGCAATGCGCTGATCAATAATAAGCGCGTCGGTCTGATAGCGTTCTCGCCTCTTGTCAAACTCACGGCGCTGCTCTTCAAGATCCCGGAAAAGACCTGAGTCACGAGCACTTGCAACGAGTACCTCGGAAAACGAGAAATCCTCAAGGCCATCGCGCTCTGCCTGCAGACGTTCAGCCCGCGCCCTAAAGGCGATCAGGGCCTTTGTCAGACGGTTGCGGGTGGCTTCCGCATCGGTTCTGTCGAGCCGCATCAGCGGTTGGCCGGCCACGACCTTTTCACCTTCGCGCACCAGCAATTCCTGAAGAATACCGCCTTCGAGATGTTGTATCCGCTGATTTTGACCTGCAGCGGCAACGAAACCCGGAGCAATAGCTGCACCGGCCAGAGGCGCGGTGAAGGCCCAGTACCCGAATCCTCCGACGAAGACGGCCAACGTCAACAGGCCGGCCAGCGCCGGGCCGCGAACACTCGTGATGACTTTCTGAGCCCAGTTCTCACCCGTGGCCTCGGGTGCAAGCCCCGGTTCGGGCGCTGCTGAAAGCTGCAATTTTGGTTCTATTGGTGCGTTCATGGGATCTATCCAGCCCGGTTGGGTCAGTTGACTTCGGATGCTTTCTTACTGCCATCAGGCGGCGATGTGTTGTTTGCTGCCGTCTTTTTGGCCCAGCCAGTCTTGCCCAGGGTGTAGGGATTGCCTGGTTTTCCGGTGCCGTTGGTGGGCTTGGGCGAAGCTGCGGGGGCGACAGGCGTTGCTTGCGCAGCTGCCGGTGCAGGCTTGGCTGGCGCTTGTTGACCTGCCTTCGCCGCTTTGGCATCTCGCAGTTTCTGCAACGCTTCAACAAATTTCTCGCGGGTGTCAAAGAAATCGACTGTGCCCTGGTGTAGTCGCAGAATTTTGTCGACAATTGCCAAAACCTGCTTTCGCTGAGTGATGATTACCACGGTCACACCGGCCTCACGCGCTGCAAGAAGCGCTTTGTGCAAAGCCACCTCGCCGTCGTCATCAAGATTGGCGTTGGGCTCGTCGAGCACCATCATCTGCGGATTGCCATAAAAAGCCCGCGCCAGTGCGATGCGCTGTCTTTGTCCTCCTGATAGCTGCACGCCACCTGGCCCCATCCATGTGTCGTAGCCCGAAGGCAGGCTCTGAATGAGCTCGTGAACCTGAGCTTTCGCAGCAGCTGCAAGCACCGCCTGATCGTCCGGCTGGGGATTAAGACGCGCAATATTCTGCTTTATGGTTCCGGGCAACAGATCCACATCCTGTCCCAGATAACCAATATGACGTCCCAGCTGTGTAGGTTCCCAATTTTGTATGTCGGTTCCATCAACGCGAACGGTGCCTGCAGACATTTTCTGCGCGCCAACCATCACACGGGCAAGCGTCGACTTGCCTGAACCGGAAGGACCAACAATCCCAATCACTTCGCCAGCACCAACCCGGAACGACACCCGGTTCAGAATGGGCGGATCACCGGCACCTCCTGGAGCCATAACAAGAGCAGCTTCAACCGACATGTCACCCTTCGGATCCGGCATGGACGTGCGCTGCGCTTCGGGGGGAAGCCTTTCGAGCTTGACGCAAAAATTCTTCCAGGAACGCCATGTTAGGACAAACTGGCGCCAGCCACCGATTACCTGATCGATCGGCTGAAGACCGCGACCGGATATGATCGAGGAAGCGAAAATCATACCAGCGGTCATCTCGTTGCGAAGGACCAGCATGGCGCCAACGCCCAGAATTGCAATCTGAAGGCCCATGCGAATGGTCCTTGAAAGGCCGGTCATAAAGGCATTGCGTTCATCAACCGAGGCCTGCGCAATCAGGTTGTCGGCATTATGCTCGCCCCAGACAGTAATTCCGTTGCCGCTCATTCCCATGGCGCGCAGCGTTTCGGCATTTCTGGTCATCGCCTGTGCAGAAACCATTGCAGCGTTCTGACGGACACTGGCCTCCCGGGAGGCCGCAGAGGTTATCCACTGGTTGATAACCGCCAGCAGAATCAGGACCACCGCGCCGGCCAGCGTCAGATAGAACAGAATCGGATGAATAAAATACAGTACGCCGATAAAGAGCGGAGCGAATGGGAAGTCCAGCAGCGCAAACACCGATCGCGAAGCGATGAATTGCTTGACAGAGGAAAGCTCCCGCAACGGTTGGATATCGCCGTCGGTAGCGCGGCTGACCTCCATAGACAGACGTAATGCATCTGCACCGAGCTCGGTTTCAAGTTTGGTTGCTGCCCGTGCTGCCAGGACTGCGCGTATGGCTTCGAGAAGGCCAAGAACGATGAGTGCAGCCGCCGCGATAATGCTCAGGAATGTCAGCGTGTCGGTGCTTTGCGACGGCAGAATCCGGTCGTAAATCTGCAACATGTAGAGCGGCATGGTCAGCAGCAGCAGGTTCACCACAAAGGAAAATCCGCCCAACAGCAGCAGGACACGCCTAAATTGCGCCCGGGCTTTCTTAAGGCTTGTCATCGAATAGGTGCTCCGTTGCAAATGCTGCCAATTTGTTTGTTAGACTGATAGTCTTAAGGATGCACCAACATATAAACGTTTCATTTCTTACACTTTGTCAAGATTTTGGGCCGTAGTCGGGCCATAATCCGGAACTCACATACGTCCGATCCAATCGACCAGTCGGTTTGTCGATTCCTCAATCTGAGACGGATCCCGCATGTAACAAAGCCGCACAAACTCGCTTCCCCCGGTGTAAAATCCGGTGCCCGGTGCGAGCCCGATATTTGCACTCTCTACAAGCTCCAGACAAAGGGCCCTGGAATCGGGATGCCCATCGATCCGAAAAAACAGATAAAACGCACCTTCCGGGCACGCAAGGCTGACCTTGCCTGTTTGCAAAAGCGAGGAGCAGAGGTGATCCCTGTTCCGATGCGCCCGCGCCACCTGCATAGCGACAAAGGCCTCGCCGTCACGGACAGCCCTTGCGGCCGCGCGCTGCATAAATGTTGCAACGCCCGAGGTAGAATATTGAATGAGATTTTCAAGCACCTGGCCAATTTCGGGGGGAGCAGATATCCACCCGCAGCGCCAGCCGGTCATAGCCCAGTTTTTGGAGAATGTGTTGACAAAAACAACCCGGTCGCCGTCGTCCATCACATCATAAAATGAAGCTGCACGCCCCAGAGGAAAGGCCAATTGGTCATAGACGAAACGTGAATAGACTTCGTCGGCAATGATCCACAAGCCGCGAGAGCGCGCAAATTCAAGTATGGTTTGGAGCGTGCTCTCACTGGCCACCCATCCGGTGGGATTGGATGGCGAATTCACAAAAATTGCGCGGGTTTTCGCAGTAACAGCGCGAAGGAGTTTGTCCACGTCCAGTGACCAGCCTTGTGTTCCAAAATCGAGTTCCACATGAATCGGTCTGGCACCGGTCACCTGGGTTGCGGCGTGAATGTTCGGCCAGCACGGCGTGATCATGACAATTTCATCGCCCGGGTCGGCGAGCGCCTGCAGGCTGAGTTGAATGGCCTGCATTCCCGAGCCGGTGACGAAAAAGCGTTCCGGGTTACCGGCTATCGCGTAGTGTCGATTGTGGTAGTCGGCCAGCGCCTCGCGCAGGTCCGGTATGCCGCGTTGCCAGGTGTAGAAGGTTTCACCATCTGCAAGCGATTTGTTTGCCGCATCAACGATAAACTGTGGTGTTGGAACATCCCCCTCGCCCACCCACAAAGGTATCATCCCCGGTTTGTCCCGAGCGCGATTCGCTATTGCGACAATGTCGCTTTCATCGAGATTGACCGCCGTTTCGCGAAGGGATTCTAAGTTTTCCATGAGCCGATTCCGCCTGCGATTTTCGCCAGCTTATCGGCGGCGGCAGACGCTGCAAGACTTTGGAAACAAAAAAACCCGAGGCTGCTGCCCCGGGCTTCTTTCACACTCGCTCAGTGGTATTACTTGCGCAAAGCGTCGCGGATTTCTGTCAGCAGAACAATATCTTCGGCCGGTGCCGCAGGCTCTTCCTCGGCTTCAGCCTCAGCTGTCTCCATATTTGCCCGGATCTTGTTCACATAGCGAACCAGCATAAAGATAACGAAGGCGATGATGATGAAATTGACAATCACGGTGAGGAAGCTGCCGTAAGCGAGCACTGCACCCTGCTCTTTTGCAGCTTCGAGCGTGCTGGCGGTTACTTCAGGACCGAGGCCCAGGAAGTAATTGGAGAAATCAAGACCTCCGAATATGGCGCCGACTATCGGCATAATGATATCGGCCACCAAAGACCCGGTAATCAGTGCAAACGCCCCGCCGATAATGACCCCGACAGCCAGGTCCAAAACGTTCCCCTTGGCGATAAACTCTTTGAATTCGTTTAGCATGTTCTTCCCTCTCAGAAGTATGATTCATGACCCGGCTTCATCTCCAGAAAGACCGGGCAAATTGATCATCAGCCGCATTTTATGCGCCTGATGGCGCGGCATTAGCACATCGTAAACGAAACGTTAACCTGCGCGGCGGACTGTCCATAGTTTTGCAAACGGCGAGCTGGACGGCCTTCCGACGCGCCTTTCTGGACTTGATCGCCACTGTGTGGTGATTTGACGCCGCTATTTGCGAGGCGCAACGGCGGCAAGAGGAGGAACAAATGCTAGGCTGGGGTATTCTGCTCACCGCCGTTCTCTACCTGCTGTCCCTGTTTGTTGTCGCCAGCTACGGTGACAAGCGGCGCAGGGACAATGTCGACCAGAAATCTCGCCCGACGATTTACGCCCTGTCGCTCGCCATTTATTGCACCTCATGGACCTTTTTTGGATCGGTTGGACTGGCCGCTGCATCGGGCTTCAGCTTCCTCGCAATCTATATCGGGCCCGTCCTTGTGATGACGCTGATGTTCCCGCTTTTCCGGCACACAGTGCGCGTTTCCAAAGCAGAGCGGATCACATCGATCGCCGACTTTATTGCATCGCGGTATGGCAAAAGTACCGCCGCAGGCGCCGTTGCCGCCGTCATCGCGGTTCTGGGAACCGTCCCCTACATTGCACTCCAGCTGAAGGCGATCTCCAACTCTGTTGACGCGATGATCGCCCAGTACCAACCAAGCCTTTTGGATGGAGGCGGGTCTCCGGTCGACACTTCGTTGTTGATATCCGTTCTGCTTGCCCTGTTTGCCGTGCTCTTTGGAACCCGGCATGCCGACGCCACGGAACACCAGGATGGACTCATGCTCGCTGTGGCAATGGAGTCTATCGTCAAGCTTCTGGCCTTTCTCACGGTCGGCCTGTTTGTGCTGTTCGTTCTGTTTGACGGACCGAGAGACCTGGTCGTCCAGGCTCAACAATCCGATTATGTACAAGGCTCTTTTTCCAGCGGCGTGCGCTGGTCAACCTTCGGGATATCGGTGCTGCTCAGTTTTTGTGCCTTTATCTTACTACCCCGTCAGTTCCACGTGGGAATTGTGGAAAATCACTCGGAAGACGAGCTGAAGGCAGCGCGGTGGATGTTTCCTCTCTATCTCGTCCTGATTAACCTTTTTGTCGTTCCCGTGGCCATTGCCGGTATGCTGATCTTTGGTGCGAGCGTAGACGCGGACAATTACGTCCTCGCTCTGCCTCTGAACTCGGATGCCTACATTGTTTCGCTCACTGTGTTTGTCGGCGGCATGTCTGCGGCGACCGCCATGGTAATTGTTGGCTGCGTGGCTCTGGCCATCATGATCTCCAACAACATTGTTCTACCGCTCATGCTGCGGCATCGAAGAAACGGCCGCACGGAGCGAATGATCAGCAGATCAGGTGACATGACGCCGGTTCTGCTGAACATTCGTCGAGGTGCGATCTTTGGGATTCTCGCACTCGCCTATACCTATTTTCAGGTCGCGGGTGACAGTGCTGCACTTGCATCGATCGGACTCCTCTCCTTCGCCGCTGTGGCTCAGTTTGCTCCGTCGTTTTTTGGTGGGCTGATATGGCGACGAGCGACTTCCCGAGGAGCCATATGGGGTATGACAGCCGGTTTTGCCGTATGGTTCTACACTCTGTTTTTGCCCACGGTCCTCGACGCGCAAAACAGCCTGATGGTCTTCGGCCTGCTGGATGCCGACTGGCTAAGACCCGAAAATCTCTTTGGAAGCAATATGCAGCCTCTCGATCATGGGGTTATTTTCAGTTTGCTGACCAACATTCTGTTCTACATCCTCGGCTCGCTTGTAAGGGCACCACTGGCCATTGAACGCATGCAGGCCAATGTCTTCTGGATCCGCGAGCGGACCCCGCAGAATGCCTACGACCATCGCGGCCGTTCAATCAACAATGCTGAGCTGAAAAGCACAGTGTCCAACTATCTCGGATATCAGCGATGCGATCGCTCGTTCGACGAGTATTTCCGCGAGAAGGGGATGCAGTTTGATCCACGCGAGCTTGCCGATGACCAGGTAATCCAGTTTGCCGAACAACTGCTCGCGAGCGCGATCGGAGCGGCATCCTCAAGACTGGTGATTTCACTTCTGTTGCGCAAACACGAACCTGTGGAAGAGACCACCATTCGGCTGCTTGATGACGCTTCGGAAGCACTGCAGTACAATCGTGACCTCCTGCAGACTGCGATCAATCACGTGGAGCAGGGAATATGTGTTTTTGACAGCGAGTTCCGATTGTCGAGCTGGAACAGTCAGTTTCGCCATCTGTTACAATTGCCCAGCGAAATGGGGCAAGTGGGAATGCCGCTTTCACGACTCGCAGAGGCAATTGAAGAGAATGCGGCTGCTCTTGACGACAATGCTCGGGACCTGACACATCCCCTTCTCGAACCAAATGTGCCCTGGCAAATAACGATCTCGCAAACGTCGAAGATCATCGAGGTTCACACCAAGACCATGCCCGATGGAGGCCTCGTCATTTCATGGAACGACATCACAGAACGAGTCGAAGCCTCTCGTGTTCTGCAGACAGCAAATGAGACCCTGGAGAGGCGGGTCCGCGAACGAACCGAGGAACTCACGCGACTGAATGATGACCTCGCAAAGGCACGAGAAACCGCCGACGCGGCCAATATCGGGAAAACGAAGTTCCTGGCTGCAGTCGGGCACGACATTCTTCAGCCGCTTAATGCAGCACGGCTCTACACATCATCCCTGGTTGAGCAACTGCCTGACGAAAATACACGGAAATTGGCCTCTAACGTCGATGACGCACTTGAATCAGTGGAGGATATTCTTGGCTCGGTTCTGGCGATCTCCCGTTTGGATTCAGGCATTCTCACGCCAAACGTTTCGGTATTTCCGGTGACCCGCCTCTTCACGAGGCTGGAAGCTGAGTTCAGCCCAATCGCCCAGGAAAAGGGACTCGAGCTCAAGGTCATTCAAAACGGGTTTCACATAAGATCTGACTACAGCCTCCTCAGGCGACTTCTTCAAAACCTGGTTTCCAACGCCATAAAATACACGCAAAGCGGCTCGGTAAGCCTCGATGCGCGTGTACGAAAGAACATGCTCGTTTTGGAGGTTTCCGACACGGGCAGCGGATTTTCAGCGTCAGACGAAACCGTGATTTTCGACGAATTTCGTAGGCTCGAGGCAGGAAAGCGGGTCGCGCCCGGACTCGGCCTGGGCCTGTCGATTGTCAAACGTCTGGCCAACACTCTTGGCCACGAAATCGCCATCCAGTCTGAGATCGGCAAAGGATCGTCCTTCCGTGTCGATGTGCCGCTTGCAGTCTCAGTACCGGAAACGCAGGCGCCGCAGGAAGCTGCGCGGACCCAGAAATCATCTTATCACTTCTCTGATCTGGCAGTCGTCTGCGTCGATAATGAACCGAAAATTCTTGATGGTATGGCCACCCTTCTGGAAGGTTGGGGATGTACCGTTCACACATTCTCGGGGTCGAACGACCTCAACGAAGCGTTTGACGGCCTGACACCCGACATCCTGCTGGTTGACTATCATCTGGATGAGGAAACCGGTTTTGATGTGGCGACAGCTGTTCGGAACCGGATCTCCAGCGCCCTCCCGGTTGTGCTGATCACCGCAGATCGCAGCGCCGATGTGCGAAACGCTGCCCTTGCAGCGGACATCACGCTGCTCACAAAACCACTTAAACCGGCCGCTTTGCGGGCGCTGCTTTCTCTTCAGTTCCCGGCACGGCGCATGGCCAGATTGGAACCTGCAGAATAGCCGTCTTGCGCCCGGATGCTGGACGACAATTAATGTATGGCCTGTTGAGCCATCATGTCCGCCCCGAGTTTTGAAACAGCAATAACGGCCTGTGTTCGGCTGTCTACATTGAGCTTTTGAAGCACCGCCGATACATGCGCCTTTACCGTGGCTTCCGACACACCCAGTTCATAAGCAATCTGCTTGTTGAGCAATCCCTGGCCGATCATGGCCAGAACCCGCATCTGTTGAGGCGTGAGGTTGCGGAGCCGTTTGATCAGATCGTCGAGTTCTTTGTTTTCGTCTCCGCTGATGGCTGAGCCCTCTGGCTGCCAGACATCGCCGCTCAATACGGTCGAAATTGCTTCCCGAATGGTTTCGATACTGGACGATTTCGAAATGAAGCCCGAGGCACCAAGATCGATTGCCCGGCGGATAGTGGCTGCATCATCAGTCGCCGAAACAATGACAACGGGCAGAGTCGGAAACTCGGCCCGAAGCGCCATAAGGCCGGAAAACCCGCTGACGCCGGGCATGGTCAGATCAAGCATGACAAGATCGATTTCGGTCCCTGCATTCAGCGATGCCTGCAGAGCATCGAACCCGCCAGCCTCCAGAATGTCGACAGTTCCGTGACCAGCAATTCTCGAATTGTCTGAACCACCGCTCAGGGCCTGGCGCATAGCGCCGCGAAACAGCGGGTGATCATCGACAATAATCAATGTGACAGATGGTCGGTCGTCGGTCGCACCCGGCGCAGTTTCAGACTTATCGGACATAAGGCACCCTCCCAGCGCCAATGCTCTTACAATGATGGCACGCAAACGAGAATTAGTGAAAAGTACTACTTTTGTCCAATATGACACACTGGCTGACAGGGCGCTCAGTTTTCGGACACCGGGAAGAAAGCGCAACCGCTTGCGCTTTTCCTGAAAGCGCGGCACATCTTGATGGCACTAACACCACAAGCTGTTGAGAAAATGCTCAAGCAGAGCTGGAAACGATTTACCTGGTGGCGGAAAACCCGTGTTCTCGCGGGCGCATTTCTGCTTTTGTCGCTGGTCATCACACTGGCGCTGTGCCTAAGTCTGGAAAATGCGGAAGCGAACAGAGCGACCCTGAACTGGGTTGCGTTTTCCCTTTTTCCGTTGATCGCTGTCTGCCTGATTGCAGCCTTCGGACAAATGCAGAGCAGCTTGAACGATACGCGCGGGGCATTGAGCAACTTCAGCAATCCCAACGGTGACAGCGGAACAAATATCGATAATGCATCTCGCTGAAAGCCTTCCAACTCAGGACAGTCGGGTCAAGCCTGACCGAATTCTATTGATCCTCTGGTTTGCCGGTGCAGCAATCGCGGCTTTTTTCGCCCTGCTGTTTGTGCTGCACAGGATCGGTTTACCGATACAGCTGGTTCACATCGGCTTTGCTGTCTTTTTCGCGCTTGGGGTCAGCGTGCTGGCCTGGCTGGGGCGAACCATTATCGGAGACCTCTTTTTCTTTGCCCGGCGGGCAGCCAACGTGCCTGCAATCGGCATGGGCGGCAGCGCGGATTGGATTGGCGGGGCAGTTCTGACCCTGCTTATGGGGCTGAGTCTGTCATCAAAATATGTATTGGCGCCAGCTCTGGTTTTGGGTCTGCTGATCCAGGCCATCCTTTTTGCAATGGCGTTTCGACGCTCAAATGTTGCCACGCTTCCGGGCTTCTTTGATTGGCGCTACAACAACCAGTTTGCCGGACTTTCTGTGCTGACCGTATCGGTGGTGGTGCTGTCGTTGATCGTGCTTGCCGAGTTCAGCGTGGCGCGCGATGTCATGGCCAATCTCGCGGGGCTGACCAGATTTCATGCCGCAGTCCTTGTGCTTCTTCTCGCTGTCCTTCCGGCAATCGTCGGCGGATGGCTTTCCCTTGTCATCGTCAACGCGGTGCTGTCGGTATGGATTTTGATATCAATCATCGTTCCGGCAAGCCTGACCGCCTTTCTCCCCAAGAGCATTGTCTCCATTGCAGCTCCCCAGTCAGTTGCCACAAACTTCTCACCGCTGAACTATTCATCTGATTTGGTTCTGGCGGCACCTGCTTCCGGACTGCTGTTTTTGGCAGTTCTGGCATTGGCAGCGGGATTCTCTGCGTTGCCCATGGGGTTTTCGCGACTGGCTACCGTCAACAAACCCGTTGAGGCCATCCAAACACTGTCGTTCTCTGCGTTGGTCGTATTTCTTGTACTGGCCATTTTTCCGCTGTCGATAGGTCTGATATCAACCGTTCCCACATCAAACTCTCTTGCCTCTGCCCTGCAGAGCCAGAAAGTTCTGCTCATGCTGCCCTATGTCGGGCTGCTGCTCATAGCCTACAATGCCCTGGCAGCGACACTGCTTACTCTGGCAAGCACGATCATTCGTGGTATCAGGCGGTCGAGACGGCTCGACCCTGGCGTGCAGAGCATATTTGCTACCAGGGCAGCTGCCCTGGCAGTCTGTGTCATCGTCTTTCTGCTGGTTGGAACTCTTCCGATGAATGCTGGCGAGATACTGCTGGCGGCTGTAGCGGTGTCAGCCGGAGGCCTGTTCCCTCCCTTGGTGGCGGCCGTTTGGTTGTCAAACATCCACAGCTTGGTCAGCGCGGTTGCTTCAATTCTGGGAGCTGGAGCCGCCGGGGCACTGGTCTATTTCAAGATTGTAGCCTCGTCTGGTGACGCCGCCGCTGCGGGCCTCGCTGTCGGCTTCGCGGTTATCGCGCTTGGCCGGGTCGCTGCGACGCTATTTGCCCGCAACGGAATCAAAGACGAA